>NZ_JZRD01000053.1:0-60642 GCF_000963995.1 Pantoea sp. SM3 | reverse complement strand
ACGGGGTTAGGTGGACTGAGTCCGGTACAATACCGAACTCAGTACCAACAGGCGATGCTGTAACTGTCCAGGTTAAGGGGTTCACTTCATGAATGGCGCCCCTACATTGATGTGCACGTCTGTCCCTTAGGCGCTGCTGCTCCGCATACACCTATTGCCGTAATTTGCGCATTTATCCTCAGCCGCCTTACAGACACCAAATGCCGTAGCTTGCGCATTTATCCGCAGCCACCTTACAGACACAGAATGCCGTAGCTTGCGCATTTATCCGCAGCCGCTTTACAGGCACCGAATGCCGTAGCTTGCGCATTTATCCGCAGCCGCTTTACAGGCACCGAATGCCGTAGCTTGCGCGTTTATGCGCGACGCAACAGCCAGATAAAATACGGCGCGCCGAAGAAGGTTGCCATTAAACCTGCCGGGATCTGATCCGGGAACGCCAGCATCCTGCCGCACCAGTCTGCAAACACCATCAATCCGCCACCTAATAATCCCGCCATCAACACCTGCGGTAATGCGCGCCTGAACCCCAGCATGCGCACGATATGCGGCGCCATCAAACCGACAAAACTCAACGGGCCGATGGTCAAAGTCGCCGTGGCCGTTAACGCCGCCGCCAGCAGCAGCAGGGCCAGACGCGAACCCGTTAATGCCATCCCTGCTGAACGTGCCGTCGCACTACCCAGCGGCAGCAGTGTGAGCCAGCGGCTCGCCAGTGGCGCGAGCGCAATGAATACGATACCCACCACGGCGCTTTGCACGGCCTGCGGCATATTGATGTTGTAAGTCGAGCCGGAAATCCAGCTCAGCAGGCCGCCCATGCGCGGATCGCCACTCGCCATTAGCACCATCAGCAAGGTGACAAAGGCACTGTTGAGCGCCATGCCCGCGAGCAACATACGCTCCGGTGAGAAACCTCCGCGGCTGGCGACCAGCATAATCACCAGCAGCGTCAGCGCCGCGCCTAGTGCGCCAGCGGGCAGCAACCACGCCACGGCGTCACCCGGCACAAAGAACATCATCACGACCACACCACAGGCCGCGCCGGAACTGATGCCTAACACTTCCGGACTTGCCATCGGGTTGCCAGTGAGACGCTGAATCAACGCACCTGCAACACCCAGCATCATCCCCACGACTAACGCCGCCAGCACGCGTGGTGCACGCCACGGCAGCAGTTGATGCAGCATTTCGCCACTCACCCAGGTCCAGCTGTGTGCATCACGACCAAAGGAGATGCCGATAACGCTCAGCAGCGCCAGCACCCCAAGGCCAATGACACACCACAGCACCACCTTTTGGCGTTCTGCTGGCACATTGTCACCCATATTCATCGCCGGTGGAACCGAGCCGGTACGTAAACGCGGCAACAGCCACAGCAGAATCGGGACGCCAATCAACGCGGTCGCTGTGCCGGTGGAAACCTCACGCCAGTGGCTGGTCAGCCACAATACGCACTGATCGGCCAGCCACAGCAGTAAGGCACCAATCAGCGGAGCCAGCAGCATGCGGCTGAGTAAGCGACGCCCTCCGAGCATTTTCGCCAGCAGTGGTGCAAACAGCCCGATAAAACCGATAATCCCGGCGACGTTCACTAACTGCGCACTCAACAGAATCGCCAGAGCGAGTGCGCCGACGCGCGCAGCAGACAGTGCCAGACCGAGGTTTTTTGCTACGCCGTCATCAAGCCCCATGAGCGTCAGGGGACGCAGCAATGCCAGCGCCACGACAAAAGCCAGCAACAGACGCGGCCACAGCATGGCGACGTTGTGCCCATCCATCTGATTCAGTGCGCCGGTGCTCCACAGGAACATATTCAGCAGTTGGTCGTGATTAAAGATGGCAAAGATTTGATTCACCGAGCCGGCATACAGGCTCAGGACCAGCCCGGCGAGGATCAGCGTCACGGGTGACAGCCGTTTGCCCCAGGCCACGCCAAATACCAGGATGCCCACCAGCACTGCGCCCGCCATCGCAGCAAATTGCTGCGTCAGCTCACCGCCCGGCAAGTGCCAGAGCGTGGCGACCGTAATACCGAGCTGTGCGCCGGATGACACACCCAGCGTGGTCGGTTCCGCCAGCGGATTGCGCAGCACCTGCTGAAACAGTAAACCGGCCAATCCGAGACCTGCCCCCACCAACAGCGCCAGCGCCAGACGCGATAACAGGCTGTGATGGAACACCACCTGTTGGATACTGTTGATGTCCGGCGCAAAGAAGGCTTGTGACCACTGCGCGGTTGGCAGCGCGTCACGCAGATTGATAAAAGTCAGCGCCAGCGCCAGTAAAAACATGCTGCTTAGCAGCATCACAGGAAAGAGACGATGGCGCATCAGTGCGACTCCAGCGCGTGTTCCAGCACGCGGACAAATTTCAGCGCTGAATAGGTCGCGCCGTAATACCAGACGGCAGGCACACGCTGGAAGCGGCCCGCGCGGATAAACGGCAGCGCCTGCCACAGCGCAGTTTTCATCACCTGCTGCATGTCACGATCGTTATCGTGATCAAAACAGATCACCTGCACATCGCCGACATCGGCTAACCGCTCAAGCCCAACTACGGCACTGCCCCAGAAATTGGTTTCACCATGCCAGGCGTTACTCAGGCCAAGGATTTCCATCACTTCGAGGAACAGACTGTTGGTGCCAAACGTGATGGCGTGACGGCTGTCCATCAACGACATCAGCAGCACCGGACGATCTGCCCAGGGTTTAAGACGCTCGCGCGCTGCCGCGAGCTGCTCATCCAGGAATTGCAGATGCTGTACCGCCTGCGCTTCCCGTCCCAACCGGGCACCGAGCGCATGCAGTGATTTGCGAGCAGTACTTAACGGTTTACCGTCCCCGCTATTCAGATCAAAGCCCATGGTCGGCGCGATGCGATCGAGTTTATCCAATCCCGGGCCGTAGCCGTTGGAGTGCAGAATTAAGGAAGGTTCGAGCTGCGTCATCAGTTCCAGATTGGGTTCGGTGCGCAGGCCGAGATCGATGGTGCTGGCGGATAGCATCGGCTCGCCAACCCAGATGTTGTAGTTGCGCAAATCAGCCACACCGAGCGGCGATACACCGAGCGCCATCAGTAGCTCAACGGGTAGCCATTCCAGCGCCAGGATGCGCTGCAGATCGGGCGTTGCCGCACGCAATGGGGCAACGTTCATCAGTGGCGTCAGTGCCAGCGCCGTCAGCAAGCGACGGCGTGAAATGTCGAACATGGCGAGGCCTCAGTAAACAAAACTGACGGGAGCACCGCCTTGTGGATGGGGTAAGATGCCCATCGGAATACCGTAGATATTGCCCAGCACATCGGCCTGCATGATGACGTCAGGCCCGCCTTCCGCAATCATTTCGCCGCCTCGCAGCGCCACCAGACGGTCGCAATAACGCGCCGCCATGTTGATGTCATGCAGCACGGCAATCACCGTTAACCCGCGCTCACGGCTGAGACGTTGAATCAGTGCCAGCACATCAACCTGATGGGCGATATCCAGCGCTGAAGTGGGTTCATCCAGCAGCAGGCAGCGGCTATTTTGCGCCACCAGCATCGCCAACCACGCTCGCTGACGTTCGCCGCCGGACAGGCTATCGACCAGACGCCCGGCAAACGGTTTCAGTCCCACCAGCGTAATCGCTTCCTCTACGCGGTCGCGATCTTCCTGGCCATAGCGCCCTAGCGCACCGTGCCAGGGATAACGACCAATCGCCACCAGCTCACGCACCGTCATCCCTTCTGCCGCCGGTAACTGCTGCGGCAAATATGCCACCTGGCGCGCAAAATCTTTGCTGCCCCAGTTCTCCACCGCATCGCGGTTCAACAGCACCTGGCCTTCACTCGCCGCATGGTGACGCCCCAGCATTTTCAGCAAGGTGGATTTACCCGAGCCGTTGTGGCCAATCAGCGCCGTCACTTTACCCGGCGCAAAGGTGAGTGAAAGTGGATGCAGCAACGTGCGCCCAGGCACGCGAAAGCTGACATTATCCAGCGTGAAGGTGGTTTCTTCGTGGTGCGGATGCTGCATGGTGATTCCTGGTTAATAAGCACAAAACCGATTTGATTCTGAAGGGGCGGCCCTGAGGCCGCCCAAAATCACAACATCTTCGTCCTGACGAATCAGAAGCGGAAGGTGGCAGTACCAACGATTTGACGTTCAGCGCCCCAGTAGCAAGCGTAATCACGGTAGCAGCTGGCCACGTATTCACGATCGAACAGGTTGTTGATATTAACACCCACAGAAGAGCCTGGCAGACCGAAACGGCCGAGGTCATATTTCAGCGCTGCGTCGACGGTGGTGTAACCCGCTACGTCGAAGTTTTGGTTTGAGTTACTGCCATTCTGCGTGTTCTCTGCATATAACCCTTTGCTTTCACCTACATAACGCACACCCGCACCCAGTGTCACACCTGACAATGCCGTTTCGTGGAAAGTGTAATCCCCCCACAGCGATGCCATATGCTTCGGCACTTGCACTGGTGTTCTACCTTTCAGCAATGTGTCTTCAGTGTATTCGGCATCGGTATAGGTGTAAGACGCCGTCATGTTGATGTTGGCGTTCAATGCTGCCTTGGCTTCCAATTCAACACCGCGTGAACGGATTTCACCGCTCTGTACGCTAAAGTTAAGGTTGTTTGGATCGGCGGTGAGGTTCTTGGTTTTAGTCAGCTCATACACTGCTGCTGTCACAACAACCGGACGATCTTTTGGAACGTACTTCACACCGGCTTCATACTGCTTAGCACGCGATGGATCAAACGGCTGGCCAGATACCGTGGTACCTGAGTTAGGAATAAAGGACTCGCTGTAGCTAAAGTACGGCGCAATACCGTTATCAAACACATAGTTCAAACCACCACGCCAGGTGAAAGCCTGATCGTGATTTTTTACTTCGGTATTGCCATTACGATTTAGTGCTGAAGTCATCGCATAATCGTAGCGGCCGCCTAAGGTCAGAACCCAGCGATTCCATTCCATCTGATCTTGAGTATATAGGCCGGTTTGCTCCTGGCGATTCAGATATTGATAAGGGAACGCAGCACCATCTAGTGCATCGTTACCGTATTGAGGATTGGTCGCACTAATAGGAAATGCTGAGCCAAACGCCGCATCAATGTCATTACGCGTACGCTGATAATCGACGCCCATGAGTAATGTATGGTCCAATGCGCCAGTTGCGAATTTCGCCTGTGCCTGAGTATCGACAGCAAATTGATTAAGCTTTTCGTCGGAAACGGCTGAACCACGATTTATCTCAAGTGTATCGGCATTGAAACTGCTGCCATAAATACTGCGGTAATTGGTTCTCAAATCCGCATAACGCAGATTCTGGCGCACCGTCCAGGTATCGTTGAAGCTGTGTTCGAAGTTGTAGCCCACCATTTTGGTGTTACGCGAAATCTTATTGCTGTCTTCGCCTTCATCAAAGTTGGTGGGCAGTTTGTAGCTGCTGCCGTCCGGGCGGGTAATGCCGACCACGGTGCCCTGACGCGGCAACCAGCCGTAATAACCGGTTTCCGGCTCGTTCTGGAAATAGGTCAGCAAATCAAAGCGGGTATTGGCATCCGGACGCCAGCTGAACGAAGGCGCGATGGTATAACGCTTCTCTTTGTTCATATCCTGCTGCGCGTCTGCACTGCGAGCCAGACCGGTCAGGCGATAGCTGTACACGCCGTCATCATCGAGCGATCCGCCGAAATCGAAGCCGGTAGAGAACAGGTTATCGGTGCCCATCTGGAACTGCACTTCACGCAGTGTTTCCTGCGTCGGGCGCTTGCTGACCAGTGACACCACGCCGCCAGGGTTGCTCTTGCCGTACAACACTGAAACCGGGCCACGCAGCAGTTCTGCACGCTCAAGGAAGTAAGGATCGATGGCGAACTCGGAGTAGTTGTCACCCTGCAGTTTCAAACCATCGAGATACTGGTTGGTGTTGGTTTCACTAAAGCCACGAATCGACAGCGCATCGATCACACTGGAGCTACCGCGGTTACCGGTCAGCACACCCGCCGTGTAATTGAACGCCCCTTTCACGCTGGTCACCGCGTGCATCGCCATCTCTTCCTGCGTCACCACCGAAACCGACTGCGGGTTTTTCTCAATGGGCGTATCCGTTTTCGTGCCGGTGGCACTGTGCCTGGCGGCAATGGTAGGAGCCGGGCCCCAGGCGCTTTCCTGCGCAATGGTGTTACCGCCATTGGCGGTCACCACCACGGTATCTTCTGCCAGCGCCTGCGCGCTTAGCGTACCCAGTGTTAAAGAAATCAATAAAGCGAGCGGACGACGGGAGGTCGCAGCACGCGCAGACCAAGGATTGAAATTTCGCGCATTCATAAAAGGATCTCTCGAAAAAGGAAACGATGCAGGCGAATGAAAACGAGAATGATTATTAGACGCACGAATTTTAGGCGAATTCCTGCAAGATCCGCAAGATGTAATGGCTGATGGCGGTGCGTTTGCGACCAGATCGTGCATATCCATGATCGCGATTAACAATCGTGCAGACGTAAAAAAGGGCGCCGAAGCGCCCTGTGCTTTCTGCAGCTAACTATTTGCTGCCGAACATATCTTTGATCCAGCCAGCTACGCCATCAGCATCTTTTTGCTCGTCCTGCGGCTGCTGAGGTGACTGCTGCTGCGGTTGCGACTCCTGCTGCTGTTGGATCTGTTGCTGCTGTTGCTGACACAGCGAGGCTGGATCCAACGTCCACACCGGCAGCGAACGCCAGGTGCTGCTGCCCGAACCACAGACGAAGTTACCGGCAGAATCGACATTCATCTGCGTAATATCTTCCGGCGGTGTCAACTGCAGCGGCATCGGGGCCTGGTTATCGAGATAGCGACGATAAATTTGCATCGCTCCGCTCGCACCATACAGCTTCGAGGTTTGGTTATTGTCGCGGCCCACCCAGGTGATGGCCACTTCTTTGCCATCAACGCCCGCAAACCAGCTGTCGATCAGGTCATTGGTGGTACCCGTTTTACCTGCCAGATGGGCATTAGGATAACGCGCGCCCAGCGCGCGCGCCGTACCGTGATCGGCGACCTGCTGCATGCTGTACAACGTCAGATAAGCCGCCTGTGCCGGTTCGACACGCTGCGCCTGCGGGAAGCTCTGATACAGCACAGTCCCATCTTCCGCAATCACCGAGCGCACCGCAGAGAGATCTGCGCGGTTACCGCCACTGGCAATCGACTGGAATGCCTGAGCGACTTCAATCGGTGTCAGGTTCAGGGCACCCAGCAGCATCGCTGGCACCGGATTCAGCTGATCCTTCGGTACGCCGAGCTTCGTCCAGGTATCAACCACGGAATTCAGCCCTAACGTCATACCCAGATTAACCGTTGGCACGTTCATTGAGTTGGTCAGCGCATCCACTAACATCACTTTGCCACTGAATCGCTTGTCGTCATTCATCGGTTTCCAGATCGATCCATTAGGCTGTTTCAGCGCAATCGGTTCGTCGGCAATCCAACTGTTCAGACGATAGGTATTGGGTTGGCCTAAGGCCGTGAGATAAGTCGCCGGTTTAGCCAGTGAACCGATAGAACGTCGCGCCTGCAGCGCACGGTTGTAACCGGCAAATTGCGGATCGGCACCGCCCACCATCGCACGCACTTCGCCGCTGAAGCGGTCAACCACCACCATCGCGGTTTCCAAATCCTTCAGACCGCGCTGTTTCTTCAGTGCCGGAATGCCATCTTCCACCGCTTTTTCTGCGGCATCCTGCGAAATCGGATCCAGCGTGGTGAAGATCTTCACGCCAGAGAGATCTTTCACCTTGTCGCCCAGTTTGGCCTGCAATTCGTTACGCACCATCTGCATAAACGCAGGCTGAGGCGTAATCACCCCGCCTTTAGGCTGCACGCCCAGCGGACGCGCTGACAGCATGTCGTACAGCTCCTGATCGATGACATTCTGCTGTTGCAGCAGACGCAGGACCAGGTTACGACGCTCCAGCGCCAGTTTCGGGTTGCGCCATGGGTTATACAGCGACGCCCCTTTCACCATGCCGACCAGCATCGCCTGCTGATCGAGGCTCAGCTCATCGACGGGACGACCGAAGTAATACAAACTCGCCAGCGGGAAGCCACGGATCTGATCGTTTCCTGCCTGACCGAGGTACACCTCGTTGAGATACAGCTCAAGGATACGATCTTTGCTGTAGCGCGCATCCATGATCACCGCCATGTAAGCTTCACGCGCTTTACGCCATAGCGAACGCTCGTTGGTCAGGAACAGGTTTTTCACCAGCTGCTGGGTCAAGGTACTGCCGCCCTGCACCGCTTTACCGGCAGTGATGTTGGCAAGGAATGCACGACCAATCGAGTACGGGCTAATGCCGTCGTGTTCGTAGAAATGGCGGTCTTCGGTCGCGATCAGCGTGCTGACCAGCAGATCCGGGAAGCCTGCGCGCGGCACGAACAGACGCTGCTCACCGTTCGGCGATTGCAGCATGGTGATCAAGCGTGGATCGAGGCGGAAGAAGCCAAAGTCACGCCCGGTATCGAGGTTTTTGATCTCGCTCAGTTCGTTGTTGCTAAACGTCAGACGGGCGTTGATCTGCCCCTCTTTGCTGTCCGGGAAATCAAACGGACGACGCAGCAGATCGATGGTGTTGCCTTTGACGCTAAATTCGCCCGGGCGGGTAATGCGCGACACTTCGCGATACTGCGTGCCTTCCAGCAGCGCAATCATCTCTTTTTTGTCGTACGACATCCCCGGCTCAAGGCTCACCATGCGGCCGTAAACAGCGGCAGGCAACTGCCACACTTTACCGTCGATGCGGCTGCGGATTTCTGAGTCGAGATAGATGCCCCAGGCAACCATCACTACCACAAAGATCAGGAAAAGCTTAATTAACCAGCCTAACCAACGACGTTTGCCGCGTGGCGGACGTTTTCCTTTCCCTTTACCTTTTGGTGGCACCGGTGTGCTCTCCTCATCATCTTCGTCAAAATCGTCCTGATCGATATCATCATCAAGCTCCCTGCGGCGACCCCGGCGCGCAGTGGTGCGCGGCGGCTTTGGCGCTTTTCCTTTACGCCCAATAGGTTCGCGATCGTTCCCAGACATGCTTTTATTCTCCAGGCATAGCTACGGCTGCGGCCGTTACTCTAACTGCTTTCTCGTGCTGCGCATGGCAGAACCCTCTGAATTCGATCCACAGCGTGTCACGATGAAAATTTCTTGGTGCGCCTTGTCGGTAAGGCGCTGGCCGGATCGTCGGGCCAGGGATGTTTGGGATAGCGTCCTTTCATCTCTTTTTGCACTTCTGGATACGCTCCCCGCCAGAACGCTGCAAGGTCACGAGTGATCTGCAACGGCCGGTGTGCGGGTGAGAGCAACTCCAGCACCAGCGGAATGCGGCCTTCGGCCACCGCGGGGTTTTGCGCTTCTCCAAACATCTCCTGCATACGCACTGCCAACGCCGGAGGCTTTTCAGCATCGTAACGAATAGGCAGGCGACTTCCGGTCGGCACAGTGTAATGAGTTGGCAGCACAGTATCCAGCCGCTGACGTTGTGACCATGTCAGCAAATGTAATAATGCGCTGACAAGATTGACGCCCTGCAGACTCCTGAGATCGCGCACGGATCCCATCTCGGGTAACAGCCAGCGTTCAAGCGAATCGAGCAAACTCTCATCATCCAGCGCTGGCCACGCCTCTTCCGGCAGCCAGGCCGCGGCACAGTGCAAGCGCAAGCGCAGCTGTTCGGCTTCGGGGGCCCAGCTGAGTACCGAGAGCCCTTTTTCGCGGATCCAGCGCAACATCGCCGGGTGTAAAATCTCCGGTGCCGGTCGCGCCTGCGGCTGTGCTTTTAGGACCAGCGCACCCACGAGTTCCCGTTTCCAGGCGCGCAATGTCCCTTTCTCTTCATCCCATTCCACATCAATGCGCTGCGACACCAGCTCAGGACATTGCTGGCGTAACGCACTTATCTCTACCGGCAGCGCCAGTAACATGCGGGCTTCGGCGGCACTGGCGCCCTGTAACAGGGTCGGCGCGATTAACCACTCATAGCGGCTCAGGCCATCCTGTTCATCCAGCATGGCGCCCATACCGTTAGCCAGCTGATAGCGCGCGCTGTCGCCTCGCCGCTGCGCCAGACGATCGGCAAAGCCTGCCACCAATAATGCGGGGAAGAGATCGGGATTGAGGCGGCCATCGCTGGCATTCAACCGTTGCTGCCATTGACGCGCGCGCCTTTGCCAATGCGGCTGTGGTCGATTAAGGGCATCGCGCAAATCTGCACTACCGTTGCGCGGTGGATCTTCCAGTATCGCCACCAGCAGAGCGGCACTGGCGATGGCATCGTGGCCCTCTGCCGCACACAGAATCGCCGTCAAACGCGGATCGCTGCCAAGCGTCGCCATTTTTCGGCCGCGCGCGTTAAGCCTGCCGTTTTCTAATGCGCCTAAGCGCGTGAGCAAAGCCTGTGCCGCTCGCATGCTGCGTGGCGGTGGCGCGTCCAGCCAGCAGAGCTGTGACGCATCCTGGCAACCCCATTGCAGCAAATCGATCTGCAGCGCGGCCAAATCGCTATTGAGGATTTCGGGTTCACTTTGCGCCGCTGCACGCATCGCCTGCTCCTGCGGCAGCAAATGCAGGCAAATGCCGGGTTCAAGACGCCCGGCTCGCCCCGCACGCTGGGTCATGGAAGCCTGGCTGATGCGTTGCGTTTGCAGGCGCGTTACGCCGCTACGCACATCAAACTGTGCCGAACGCTCCAGTGCACTATCCACCACTAAGCGGATACCCTCAATGGTGAGACTGGTTTCGGCAATGTTAGTGGCGAGCACCACTTTGCGACGACCGGCGGGCGCAGGCAGAATCGCGCGACGCTGCGCATCCAATGAGAGCGCACCATATAAAGGAGAGAGATCCACGTCTTCACCGACGCGGGATTCCAGCTCGCGCTTCACGCGCTCAATCTCTGCCACGCCAGGCAGGAACAACAGCAGCGAGCCCGACTCCTCACGCAGCAACTGCGCCACTTCTCGCGCCACCGCTTCGTCAAAACGCTGTTGTGGGTTGAGAGAGGCATAACGGCGTGTCACCGGAAAGCTGCGTCCTTCAGAGACAATAAAAGGCGCAGCAGGCAGCAGCTGACGCAACCGATCGTTATCCAGCGTTGCGGACATCAGCAGAATTTTCAGGTCATCGCGCAGCCCCTGTTGGACATCCAGCAGCAGCGCCAGTGCTAAATCGGCCTGCAGGCTACGCTCATGAAACTCATCGAGGATCACCAGCGACACGCCTTCAAGCATGGGATCGCGTTGCAGCATGCGTGTCAGAATGCCTTCGGTCACCACTTCCAGTCGCGTATGGGGGCCGCAGCAGTTTTCGCCGCGCATACGGTATCCCACTGTGGCTCCGGGCTGTTCACCCAACTGATCCGCCAGGCGCTGCGCCACATTACGCGCCGCCAGACGACGCGGCTCAAGCATAATGATGCGCCCCGGCAGCACCGACTGCTGTAGCAATTGCAGCGGCAGCCAGGTCGATTTTCCCGCGCCGGTGGGTGCCGCCAGTAAAACTTGTGATGACTGAGACAATGCATCGAGCAATGCAGGCAGCACCTCACTTACCGGTAATTCACTCACACTTAACTCCCACTCTGCCTGTGCTAACATGGCGCGCATTGTAGCACTCAACGGCCACGTCACCATGTCGATACAACGTCTGTTTTTTGCCCTCGAACTGCCCGCGCAACTCCAGCAACAGCTGGTACAGTGGCGTGCAGATCACTTTGCAGAAGAGGCAGGAAAACCGGTGGCCGCCGCCAATCTGCATCTGACGCTGGCGTTTCTGGGGGATGTCAGTGCTGAGACCTCGCAGCAGTTACAGCAGTTAGCTTCGCGCATTGTCCAGCCCGGTTTTAGCCTGGATTTGGATGATGCGGGGCACTGGCCGCGACCCGGCGTCGTGTGGCTTGGCTGCCAACGTGCGCCGCGCGGCTTGTTGCAGTTAGCCAGCTTGCTGCGTGCTCAGGCAGCACGACACGGCTGCGCGCAGAGTGCGCAGCCTTTTCATCCGCATATCACCCTGTTGCGCCACGCCACACAAAAAGTGGCCTTACCACCGCGCGGCTTTCACTGGCGCTACGATGTCAGTGACTTTGCGCTGTTCTCATCGACTTTTAGTCAGGGACGCACCCGCTATCGGCGGCTGGCGCGCTGGCCATTGCCTTCTTCGTCAGGAGCCTGAATGCAGTTTGATCCACCGCTAAAACCCGCTCGTCTTATCGCGCGCTATAAGCGCTTTCTTGCCGATGTCGTGACACCTGAGGGTGAGACACTGACCATTCACTGCGCCAACACCGGCGCGATGACCGGCTGCGCCACACCGGGTGATACCGTGTGGTATTCCACTTCAGACATCACCACGCGCAAGTATCCGCACAGCTGGGAACTGACCGAGACACAACAAGGCCACTGGATCTGTGTGAACACCCTCAGAGCCAATCAACTGGTGCGTGAAGCCTTAACCCTTGACGCGATTCCAGAATTGTCCGCTTACAGCCACTGCCAACCTGAAGTGAAATACGGTACGGAAAAAAGCCGAATTGACTTCCTGCTGCAAGCGGAGGGCAGATCAAACTGCTATATTGAAGTCAAGTCCGTCACCCTTTTACAGCAGGGTAAAGGCTTTTTTCCGGATGCGGTGACGGCTCGGGGACAGAAGCATCTGCGCGAACTCAGTGCTATCGCGGCAGAGGGTCATCGAGCTGTTTTGTTGTTCGCCGTTCTGCATACGGGGATTGAGGACGTCTCCCCGGCGCGCCATATCGACGCACACTACGCAGAACTACTGGGACAGGCTCAACGCTGTGGAGTGGAAGTGTTAGCGTATCAGGCTCAGATTTCACCTGCTCAAATGTTACTCACTCAGCCCGTCGCCGTGACGATTAACGCAGAGTTGTAATATTTATAGCAATTTGCTGTGATAGGAATGTTCTGAGCGGTGCGCTAAATACGCTGTTCCTCACAGGCTTGTCAAGGTGCGAATATGAATAATTGCCAACCTTGACTGCTTCTGCTATTTATAGCGGCCTGTTTTTTCCCTGATGGGAATCGATATACCCCTTAATAATTCGCGTTGCAGGCAGTCGGTGGTCATTTAGCCAATGCACATGCAACCTGAAGTATGACGGGAAGGGCGTGTTATCCAGGAGAAACAACATGCAAGAAGGGCAAAACCGTAAAACATCGTCCCTGAGTATCCTCGCCATCGCTGGTGTGGAGCCGTATCAGGTGAAACCGGGCGAAGAGTATATGAACGACGCCCAACTGAGCCATTTCCGCAAGATTCTGGAAGCCTGGCGCAACCAACTTCGGGATGAAGTAGACCGCACTGTGTCGCATATGCAGGACGAAGCTGCTAACTTCCCGGATCCGGTAGACCGTGCCGCACAGGAAGAAGAGTTCAGTCTGGAATTACGTAACCGCGATCGTGAGCGTAAACTGATCAAAAAGATCGAAAAAACGCTGAAGAAAGTGGATGACGACGATTTCGGCTACTGTGATTCTTGTGGTGTAGAAATTGGTATTCGTCGCCTTGAAGCGCGTCCGACCGCCGATCTCTGCATCGACTGCAAAACGCTGGCTGAAATCCGCGAGAAGCAGATGGCAGGCTAATGGCCGTGAGCAGACTGTCGCCGCACTGCCGGGAAAACCACTGTTTTCCCGACGTGCGGTGCACCTCAAAATGACCGCACTCCTCTCCTCCTGCGTTGGGCGCTTCGCCCCCTCTCCTTCTGGTGATCTGCATTTTGGTTCGCTGATAGCCGCATTAGGCAGCTATCTGAGCGCACGTGCGCAACAAGGCCGCTGGCTGGTGCGCATTGAAGACATCGATCCACCACGGGAAGTGGCAGGCGCAGCCACGCGCATCCTGCAACAGCTGGAACACTATGGCCTGCATTGGGATGGCGACGTGTTATGGCAGTCGCAGCGCCATGATGCCTACCGGGAAGCGCTGAGCTGGCTGCAACAGCATCGTCAAAGCTACTTCTGCACCTGCACGCGCAATCGTATTCAGCAGCTCGGGGGGTTCTATGACGGCCACTGCCGGGAATTGCATCTCCCTGCAGAAAACGCCGCGCTGCGTTTGCGTCAGCATCGGCCGGTGTATGGCTTTGACGATCGCTTGCGAGGTCACTTAGTCGCCGAACCCTCGCTGGCGGAAGAGGACTTTATTATCCATCGTCGGGATGGGCTGTTTGCTTACAACCTGGCGGTGGTGGTGGATGACCATTTTCAGGGTGTAACGGAAATCGTTCGTGGGGCAGATTTGATCGAACCCACGGTGCGTCAAATCGCGCTCTACCAGCAGTTCGGCTGGCCGGTGCCGGCTTATCTGCACCTGCCGCTGGCCATCAATGATGATGGTAATAAGCTCTCGAAACAGAATCATGCGCCCGCTTTACCCGCGGGGGATGCGCGTCCATTGCTGGTGCACGCGTTGCGTTTGTTAGGTCAACCGGTACTGGAGGGTTGGCAAGATGCCACCACGGAGCAATTACTGAAGCACGCAGTGACCCGGTGGAGTATCCAACTGATCCCACAACAGAACGCGCGAATAGCGGATGAGGCGACATCGCCATTCCTAAATGGTTCGCAACAGGCTATGATTAGCCGCTGATTTATTAACACCCTTTTTATCACTGTCGAGGTGTCCCATTTTTACCCGAGTCGCAAATTTTTGCCGGAGAGTCCTCAAGCGTGACGAGGAAGCGCCTGAAGAGGTGGAAACTGAAAGTCTGATGACCGTCATTCCCCGTGAAAGCCATAACATCTCACGCAAAGATATCAGCGAAAACGCCCTTAAAGTGCTGTATCGCCTGAATAAAGCCGGTTTCGAAGCTTACCTGGTAGGCGGCGGCGTGCGCGATTTGCTGCTGGGTAAGAAGCCAAAAGACTTTGATATCACCACTAACGCCACGCCTGAGCAGATGCGTAAACTATTCCGCAACTGCCGCCTCGTGGGCCGTCGTTTCCGCCTGGCGCATGTGATGTTCGGTCCTGAAGTGATCGAAGTCGCGACCTTCCGTGGTCATCACCAGGAAGAAGCGGAAGACGATCGCAACAATTCACAGCGCGGCCAGAACGGCATGCTGCTGCGTGATAACATTTTTGGCAGCATCGAAGATGATGCGCAGCGCCGCGATCTCACCATCAATAGTCTGTATTACAGCGTGGCGGATTTCTCCGTACGTGATTACGTGGGTGGGTTGCAGGATCTGGAAGACGGCGTGATCCGACTGATTGGCGATCCGGAAACGCGTTACCGCGAAGATCCGGTACGTATGCTGCGCGTGGTGCGTTTTGCCGCCAAGCTGGAGATGCGCATTGCCGCGGAAACTGCCGAGCCGATTCCGCGCCTGGCGACGCTGCTTAATGACATCCCGCCTGCGCGTCTGTTCGAAGAATCCCTCAAACTACTGCAAGCCGGTTACGGATTCCGTACCTATCAGATGATGCGCGAGTACCATCTGTTCCAGCCGCTGTTCCCTACCCTGACGCGTGGCTTCACTGCCGAGAGCGACAGCCTGATGGAGAAAATGCTGGCGCAGGTGCTGAAGAACACCGACAACCGCATTCAGAACGATATGCGCGTCAATCCGGCCTTCCTGTTTGCCGCGATGTTCTGGTATCCGCAGCTGGAATCGGCCCAACGCATTGCGCAGGAAAGCGGACTGACCTATTACGACGCCTTTGCGCTCTCGATGAATGAAACGCTGGATGAAGCCTGCCGTGCGCTGGCGATTCCTAAGCGTATCACTACCCTGATTCGCGATATCTGGCAGCTGCAGCTGCGCATGTCGCGTCGTCATGGCAAACGCGCCTGGAAGCTGATGGAGCATCCTAAATTCCGTGCCGCTTATGATCTGCTGGCGCTGCGAGCCGATGTGGAAAACAACCGCGAACTGCAAAGCCTGACCCATTGGTGGGGCGAGTTCCAGGCGGCGGCTCCAGTCGAGCAGAAAACCATGATGAACACGCTGGGCGATGATCCGGTGGCACCGCGTCGCAAACCGCGTCGCCCGCGCCGTCGTCCAACCGGCCCACGCCGCGATACCAATAGCGCATCATGATTCGTGTTTACCTCGCATTAGGCAGTAATCTGGCCGATCCGCTGCATCAAGTTGATGCAGCGCTGGCCGCACTTGATGCGATACCACACACCTCGCGCGTTGCAACGTCTTCACTGTACCGCACGCCACCGTATGGCCCGCCAGACCAGCCTGATTACCTGAATGCGGTGGTCGCACTGGACACCACGCTGGAAGCTGAAGCCTTGCTCGATCATACGCAACGTATCGAGCTGGAGCATGGGCGCGTGCGCAAAGCGGAGCGCTGGGGACCACGCACCCTCGATATCGACATCATGCTGTTTGGTCAGCAGACGATTCACACCCCACGCCTCACCGTGCCGCACTACGACATGCACAACCGCGCGTTTATGCTGGTACCGCTGCTGGAAATCGCGCCAGGCCTGCGCTTGCCCAACGGTCAGCCACTGACCGGCATCCTCGCCACGCTGGATCGCAGCACCATCCGCTTGTGGTCTGAGTAGGCGGCAATAATCGCACTACGGTCGTATCGCCTTTTCAATCAATCCAGTACACTGCGCGCATCAGAAAACTCTGGAGTGTGCGATGAAACCGACAACCATCACCCATCTACGCCAGCTCAAAGCCAGTGGCCGCAAATTTGCCACCCTGACGGCCTACGATTTTAGCTTTGCCCGCCTGTTTGCCGATGAAGGCATTCAGGTGATGCTGATTGGCGACTCCCTTGGCATGACCGTGCAAGGCCATGAATCCACATTACCTGTCACCGTGGCGGATATCGCTTATCACACCGCTGCCGTGCGCCGTGGCGCGCCGAATGCGCTGGTGATGGCCGACCTGCCGTTTATGAGTTACGCCACACCGCAGCAAACCTTCGATAACGCCGCTCAACTGATGCGTGCCGGTGCCAACATGGTGAAGCTGGAAGGCGGTGAATGGCTGGCAGACACCGTTCGTATGCTCACCGAGCGCGCCGTGCCGGTCTGTGGTCATCTGGGCCTGACGCCGCAGTCAGTGAACATCTTTGGCGGCTACAAGGTGCAGGGCCGTGATGAAGCGGGCGCTGAGCGTTTGCTGGCCGATGCACTGGCGCTGGAAGCCGCTGGAGCACAATTGATGGTGCTGGAGTGTGTGCCGGTGGCGCTGGCAGATCGCATCACCAAAGCGTTGAGCATTCCGGTCATCGGTATTGGTGCGGGTAACGTCACCGATGGACAGATTCTGGTGATGCACGATGCCTTTGGTATTACCGGCGGTCATATTCCAAAATTTGCCAAAAATTTCCTCGCGGAAACCGGCGACATTCGCGCGGCAATTCGCCAGTATATTGCCGACGTTGAGGCAGGCATCTACCCTGCCGCCGAACACAGTTTCCAGTAAATCAGGAGATTTGCAGTGCTGATTATTGAATCGCTGCCGATGCTGCGCCGAGAAATTCGTCGCTGGCGGCAGGAAGGCAAACGTATCGCGCTGGTGCCCACCATGGGTAACCTGCATGACGGCCACCTGACGTTGGTGGATGAAGCGCGCGAGCGAGCCGATATCGTGGTGGTCTCGATTTTCGTCAACCCGATGCAGTTTGAACGCGCCGATGACCTGGCGCGCTATCCTCGCACCTTACAGGATGATTGCGAAAAGCTTAATCGCCACAGCGTCGATTTGGTATTTGCCCCTGCGCCAGCGGATGTTTATCCCAAAGGGCTGGATAGCCAAACCTTCGTTGAAGTCCCCGGGTTATCATCACTGCTGGAAGGTGCCAGCCGCCCTGGTCACTTCCGCGGTGTTTCCACCATCGTGAGTAAACTGTTCAATCTGGTGCAGCCCGATATCGCCTGTTTTGGCGAGAAGGATTTCCAGCAGCTAGCCATTATTCGCAAGATGGTGGCTGATATGGGCTTCGATATCGAGATTGTTGGTGTACCGACCGTGCGCGCGCAAGATGGTTTGGCATTGAGTTCACGTAACGGCTACCTCACCAGCGAAGAGCGCGCGATCGCCGCCGGTCTGAGCCAGGTGATGAACAGCATGGCCGAGCGTCTGAATAACGGCGAGCGCCATGTCGAAGAGATTATCGAAACGGCCGAGGCCGCATTGCGTGAGAAAGGTTTCCGCCCTGATGGCCTGGCCATTTGCGATGCCGACAATCTGCAGCCGCTGACGGTAGATAGCCAGCGCGCCGTCATTCTGATGGCCGCCTGGCTGGGCAATGCGCGCCTGATCGATAATCAGCAAGTGGATCTGACGGAGTAATCTCCGTCGTTTAATCGCAGCTTAACAAGGTTATTCGTTATGATTCGTACCGTGTTACAGGGCAAACTGCACCGCGTGAAAGTCACTCAGGCAGATTTGCACTACGAAGGCTCCTGCGCCATCGACCAGGATTTTCTTGATGCGTCCGGCATTCTGCAATACGAAGCCATCGACATTTATAACGTCACCAACGGTCAGCGCTTCTCGACCTACGCGATTGCCGCTGAGCGTGGATCGAAGATCATCTCCGTCAACGGTGCCGCCGCCCGTTGTGCCTGTGAAGGTGACATCATGATCATCTGCTCGTATGTGCAGGTGGAAGATGAAGTCGCCCGTAGCTGGCAGCCCAAAGTCGCCTATTTCGAAGGCGACAACGACATGAAACGCATCGCCAAAGCGTTGCCGGTTCAGGTGGCTTGATACAACGGGGGCGGCCATTAGGCCGCCCCCCGTAAAACTTAAGTACGCAATCCGCGACCGCGCTGAATCAACGCATACACCAGTACGTAAAACACCACGATAAAGGCAATCAGCACTGACAGGGTAAACACCAGCGGCACATCATTGATGCCGAGGAAACCGTAGCGGAATCCACTGATCATATATACCACCGGGTTCAGTTTCGACACCGCCTGCCAGAACGGCGGCAGCAGCGTCAGCGAATAGAACACGCCTCCGAGATAGGTTAACGGCGTCAGCACGAAGGTGGGGATCAAGCTGATATCGTCAAAGGTACGCGCAAACACCGCATTCAGCAGGCCAGCCAGCGAGAACAGAATCGCAGTCAGCAACAGCGTCAGGGCCACCATTGACCAGGAATGCACGTGGAACGGCACAAAGAACAGTGAAATTGCTGTCACCAGAATGCCGACGCACACACCACGCGCCACACCACCACCGACATAACCAGCGATAATGATGTGCGTGGGCACCGGCGCCACCAGCAGCTCTTCAATATTACGCTGGAATTTAGCGCTGAAGAACGAAGAGGCCACGTTGGCGTAAGCGTTAGTAATCACCGCCATCATGATCAGGCCCGGCACGATGAACTGCATATAGCTGAAGCCATGCATATCGCCGATGCGTGAACCAATCAGATTACCGAAGATGATGAAATAGAGCGTCATGGTGATCACCGGTGGCACCAGCGTCTGAATCCAGATGCGGGCAAAACGGTTGATCTCCTTGGCCCAGATACTCTTAAGCGCCACCCAGTATAAATGTGTCATGCTTTCACTCCTTTACCCTGGGTCAGGCTGACGAACAGTTCTTCAAGGCGGTTCGCTTTGTTACGCATACTCAGCACCTGCACACCCTGCGCACTCAGCTGGCTGAACACGCTGTTGAGCCCCTGCTCACGCATCACTTCCACTTCCAGCGTAGAGGTATCCACCAGACGATACTGGAAGCCTTCCAGCTGCGGCAGCGGGCTGCGCGGCGCCAGATCGAGGATGAAGGTTTCCGATTGCAGCTTCGACAGCAGGCCTTTCATCGAGGTGTTTTCCACCAGCTCACCGCTCTGAATAATGCCGATATTGCGGCACAGCATTTCTGCCTCTTCCAGGTAGTGCGTGGTGAGAATAATGGTGGTGCCTTTGATGTTGAGATCTTTCAGGAAGGTCCACATTGAACGACGCAGTTCGATATCGACGCCTGCGGTCGGTTCATCCAGAATCAGCAGTTTTGGCTCGTGCATCAGCGCACGGGCGATCATCAAACGGCGTTTCATCCCGCCCGACAGCATGCGTGCACGCTCGTTGCGTTTGCCCCATAGGTCGAGCTGGTTAAGGTATTTTTCCGCGCGCTTGTTGGCTTCAGCTCGCTCCACGCCGTAATAACCTGCCTGATTGACCACAATCTGCATCACGGTTTCAAACGGGTTAAAGTTGAACTCTTGCGGAACCAGACCCAGCTGGCGTTTCGCATTGACCACGTCTTTTTCCAGGTCATAGCCAAACACCCGCACGCTGCCGCCGGATTTATTCACCAGCGAACTGATGATGCCGATAGTGGTCGATTTACCCGCGCCGTTTGGCCCGAGCAGTGCGTAAAAATCGCCTGCCTCAACGTTGAGATCAAGCTTCTTCAGCGCCTGAACGCCGCCGGGATAGGTTTTGGTGAGCCCGGAAAGTTCCAGTGCATAAGTCATTGCGAATCCATACCCTGTTGTAGTGACATCAAAGCCCTATGAAATGATAGTGCGCTCACGCCGAGCATGCGGGGTTATTCAGAGATAACGAGTGAAAAATCAAAGATGAAGCGCTGAGCGATAACCCGCGACACTTTACCACTCTGCATGCGGCAGGGGAACGCAAGCGCAGCCCGTTAGTCAATGACTCGCGGGCTGCGCATCTTATCGCAGGCTGGCGGGATTAGCCTTGGAAGATTGTGCGGTTATTCACCGGTCGGGATAACTTTGCCAATATACGGCAGATGACGATAGCGCTGCGCGTAGTCGATACCAAAGCCGACCACGAACTCATCGGGAATGGTGAAGCCAACGTATTCCACGGTGACGTCCACTTCACGGCGCTCTGGCTTATCCAGCAAGGTGCAGATGGCCAGTGATTTTGGCTCGCGCAGGCGCAGGATCTCGCGCACTTTGCTCAGCGTATTGCCGGAATCGATGATGTCTTCCACGATCAGCACATCTTTGCCGCGAATGTCCTCATCCAGATCTTTCAGGATTTTCACGTCGCGGGTCGATGACATACCGCTGCCATAGCTGGAGGCGGTCATAAAGTCGACTTCATGCGGGACATCGATGGCACGGCAGAGATCGGCCATAAACATAAAGGAGCCACGCAGCAGACCCACCAACACCATTTCGCTGCCGCTGCTGCGGTAGTGTTCGCTAATCTGCTTGCCCAGTTCGGCAATACGGGTTGCAATCTCCTGCTCAGAGATCATCACGTCGACGGTGTGTTTCATTGCATTCGCCTGGTTAAGGTTTTCAGAAAGCCACGAAGTCTATCATAGTCGAACCAGCCTCTAACGCCGCGCACAGAACGCAAACGATACCGTGGCAAAATTTATTGCGCTGACCTTAACTACAGAAAAGCCACCCGCACTCTCACCGGTAATCTCTGGAGATCCTATGGCCGCTTCATCCAGTAAAAAAACACAGATTGGCACCCACGATCTGCATCCGGAAACGCAGATGCTTAATTACGGTTACGATCCGCGGCTATCGGAGGGCGCAGTCAAACCTCCTGTATTCCTGACTTCGACTTTTGTGTTCAACAGCGCCGAAGAGGGACAGGACTTTTTTGATTTCGTCGCCGGACGCAAGCAGCCGCCGGAGGGCAAGAGCGGTGGGCTGGTTTACTCACGCTTTAACCATCCCAACAGCGAGATTGTGGAAGATCGGTTGGCCATCTATGAACAGGCAGAAAGTGCCGCGCTGTTCTCCTCCGGAATGTCGGCCATTGCGACCACGCTGCTGGCGTTTGCGCGGCCAGGTGAAGTGATTTTGCATTCACAACCACTGTACGGCGGCACTGAAACGTTGCTAAGCAAAACGCTGCACGATTTAGAGATTAAAGCCGTGGGCTTCAGCGATGGCACCGATGAAGACAAAGTGTATGAAGCAGCCAAACTGGCGTGGCAGCGCGGTCGTGTAGCCCTGATTCTGATTGAGACGCCGGCCAACCCGACCAACAGCCTGGTGGATATTCAGCTGATGAAGCAGGTGGCAGATGTGATCACCCAGCAGCAAGGCTCGCGCCCGATTCTCGCCTGCGATAACACCTTGCTCGGCCCGCTGTTTCAACGCCCTTTGCAGCACGGTGCAGACTTGTCGCTCTACTCGCTCACCAAATATGTCGGCGGCCATTCGGATCTGATT
The DNA here is from genome assembly GCF_000963995.1 of Pantoea sp. SM3. Taxonomy (NCBI): domain Bacteria; kingdom Pseudomonadati; phylum Pseudomonadota; class Gammaproteobacteria; order Enterobacterales; family Erwiniaceae; genus Pantoea; species Pantoea sp. SM3. The sequence goes on along the minus strand of NZ_JZRD01000053.1, from coordinate 38,478 downwards.
GCCGGTGCGGTGCTGGGCAGCAAAGCGCTGGTGAGCAAGGTGCGATCGCTGCGCAGTGCCATCGGCACCCAGCTTGATCCGCACTCCAGTTGGATGATTGGACGATCGCTGGAAACGCTGTCGTTGAGGATGGAGAAAGCCGCCAGCAATGCAGAAAAAGTCGCCGCGTTTTTACGTGATAACCCGCAGGTGGAAAAACTGCACTGGCTGCCCTATCTTGATGCGGACAGCTCCGCGGGAGAAACCTTCCAGCGACAATGCAGCGGCGCAGGTTCCACGTTCTCTTTTGATATTAAAGGTGGTCAGCCGGCAGCGTTTCGTTTTCTCAATGCCCTTGCGTTGTTTAAACTGGCCGTGAGCCTGGGCGGTACCGAATCACTCGCCAGCCATCCGGGCAGCACTACCCATTCCGGCGTGCCGCAGGAGGTACGCCAGCGTATTGGCATTACCGATGCCACGGTACGTTTATCGATTGGTATCGAACATGCTGATGATTTGATTGAGGATATCCGGCTGGCACTGGAAGCGGCTCAGGCCTAATCCCTTGCCCGGCACGCTCATTGAGTGAATGGCGGCGTTGACCACGCATCGGACAGCAGGATAAGGCTGCCCGATGTCCACGCTTGCACCCTGATGCTGAGCATTAAAATACGCCGCTTATGCCCTTGTGTTGCTCAATACCCTGCAGCGAAGCTGTTTTAGCTTCGCTGCAGTACGGCAATCACTTAGCTGACGGTAAAGCCCAGCATCATGCCGGTATCTTCATGCTCCAGCAGATGACAATGCGCCATATAGGCGTTCTCCGCATTGGCAACGTAGTTAAAGCGCACCAGCACTTCACTGCGCCAGCCGTTCACGCTCACCATATCTTTCCAGCCTGCACGATGCGGCGCTGGTGGCTTGCCGTTTTCTGACAGGATGCGGAACTGGGTGCCATGAATGTGGAACGGATGCAGCATGGCGTCACCCTCACCAGAAATGGTCCATTTTTCCAGCTTACCCAGTTCGGCATTGAACATTGGCTTGGTCATATTAAACGCCTGGCCGTTGATTTTATTGCCGTTATGGAAATCATAAGCCGCCGTTTTTCCGTGATCCATCGGCATGCTGCCATGGTCCATCGTCATGGCGCCGCCGCTCATTTTCATGCTGCCATGATCCATCTGCATCGCCCCGCCCTTCGAGTCCATGCTGCCGTGATCCATTTTCATCCCGGCCATGGCTTGATGACCGTAACGATCCATCAGCGCCTGCATGCCTTGTTGATCCAGCTGCGGATCCATCATCAGTTGTAGCCAGCGGCTTTGCACGCCTTCCACTGACGGCAGCGGCGGCAGATCCACCAGCTTATCCGGCATAGAACCACTTGCCATCACGCGCAGTGGCAGAATTTGCACCAGCGGCAAGGGTTGATCAAAGGGGGCCAGCGTCATGCCCATCTGCGTCACCGGCAGCGTCACCATGTCGAAGGTTTTGCCGTCTGAAGTATCAATCATCACTTCGAAACGCTCGCCAGGCAGCAGCGGCAGGCTATCCACTTTTACCGGCTCGGCCAGTAAACCGCCATCGCTGGCAATCACGTACATCGGGCGCTTATCACTGGTGGCGATATCCAGCGAGCGGGCATTGCAGCCGTTCAACAGACGCAGTCGCAGCCAGCCGCGTGGCACCGCTTGCTGCGGATACTGCACGCCGTTGGTTAACATCATGTCACCAAACCAGCCCACCGCCGCGCGCATGATGTCGAGTTGGTAATCGATTTTTGTGCCGTCCTGGGTCAGCTGTTTATCCTGGAAAATCAGCGGCACGTCATCTTCGCCCCACTGCATCGGCAGACGCAATTTGCCGGAATCCTCGTCCTCTAACAGCACCAATCCCGCCAGCCCCTGCGCCACCTGATAGCCGGTTTTGCCATGCTGATGCGGATGGAACCAACAGGTGGCAGCCGGTTGATCGGGCGTAAAGGTCACCTGACGTGAAGCACCGGGCGCAATCAGTGCTTGCGGCCCACCATCGACATCGCCGGGAATTTCCAGACCGTGCCAGTGCAGTGTCGTTGCTTCCGCCAGCCGATTATGAATATTCACCGTCACGGCTTTCTCGCGCGGCAACCGCAGCGCCGGGCCGAGCAGACTGCCGTTATAGCCCCACGTCGGGACGGATTTGCCGTTCCATTGGCTGGTGCCACTCATCGCGGTCAGCGTGTACGCTCCGCGTGCATCGGGCTGCAAAATAGAGGGGATCGGTAACAGCGGGCGCGTAGCCGCCATTAATGAACGGCTCCACAACGGCAGCGCACCTGCCGCGCTGAGTGCGGCGGTCAACTTTAGAAAATGACGACGTTGCATATTCTTATCCTTGTCGTGAATAAGGGCACAGCGTAAACCTTTACCCTGCGGGAGGGTCAAGCCCCTTAACAGAATGCGCTGATAAAAACCGTGGGAATGCCCCATTTAGGCAAATTTAGCGGAATCCCTGCAATAACTGTGCTAACGTCAATTCATTGCCCCTTGTTGAGAATGATTATGACGAAAAGCATCAAGATCCTGCTGCTGGCGGGACTCCTTGGCTTCTCCTCCACCAGTTTTGCCCTGAGCGAATCCGAAGCAGAAGATCTGGCCGATCTGACCGCGGTGTTTGTTTACCTGAAGAACGATTGTGGCTATCAGGATCTGCCCGATGCGCAAATTCGCAAAGCGCTGGTGTTTTTTGCCCAGCAGAACCGCTGGGATCTGAGTAATTACAGCAACTACAACATGAAGTCGCTCGGCGAAGAGAGTTACAAAGATTTGAGCGGTATCGCCATTACCAATGACAAGAAGTGTAAGTCGCTGGCACGTGACTCGCTGAGTCTGCTCGCTTACGTCAAATAGCCCGCCATCCCGCTCTGCTGCTGAAGATTTGACCGTGCAACCACGGTCATATTTCGCTATGCTTTTTCCCCTAATTTCATGGCGATGACATTCGAGGAGAGCCCCATCATGGCCCAGAATGAAATGTGGTATGAGACGCTTCATGCCGGATTTGGACAGTATTTCACGGTAGATAAACTGCTCTATCGCGACAAAACGGCGCATCAGGATCTGGTGATCTTTGAAAATGCCGCTTTTGGTCGTGTCATGGCGCTTGACGGTGTAGTGCAAACCACCGAGCGCGATGAGTTCATCTACCACGAAATGATGACCCACGTGCCAATCCTGGCGCACGGCAAGGCGAAACGCGTGCTGATCATTGGCGGTGGCGATGGCGCCATGCTGCGCGAGGTCTCACGTCACCAAACGATTGAACAGATCACCATGGTTGAGATCGACGCCGGCGTGGTGAGTTTTTGCAAGACGTATCTGCCCAATCACAGCGCCGGTGCCTATGACGATCCGCGTCTGAACCTGGTGATTGATGATGGTGTGAATTACGTCACCCAGACGCAAGAGAAGTTCGACGTCATTATTTCCGATTGCACCGATCCCATCGGTCCCGGCGAAAGTCTGTTTACCTCCGAATTCTATGCGGGCTGTAAACAGGCGCTAAATCCCGGCGGAATCTTTGTGGCACAGAACGGCGTCTGTTTCCTGCAGCAGGAAGAAGCGATCAACAGCCATCGCAAACTCAGCCACTACTTCTCTGACGTCAGCTTTTATCAGGCGGCGGTCCCCACCTATTACGGCGGTATCATGACGTTTGCCTGGGCAAGCGACAACGAGACACTACGCCAGTGGGATGCAGCCACCCTGCAATCACGCTTTGACGACGCTGGCCTGCGCTGCCGCTACTACAATCCCGCGATTCATGTCGGTAGCTTTGCCTTACCGCAATATCTGCTGAATGCCTTGTCGTGTGAGGAGTGACGAAATTGCAAAAGCTGAAACTACACGGCTTCAATAATCTGACGAAGAGCCTGAGTTTTTGTATTTACGATATTTGCTACGCCAACAGCGAAGCCGAACGTGATGGCTACATCGCCTATATTGATGAGCAATATAATGCGAATCGCCTCACCGAAATCCTGACTGAAACCTGCTCTATCATTGGTGCCAACGTGCTGAACATCGCGCGTCAGGATTATGAACCGCAGGGTGCCAGCGTCACGATTCTGGTCAGCGAAGAGCCGATCAACCCGCAGGATATCGACAAATCTGAGCATCCGGGTCCGCTGCCCAATTCGGTGGTGGCGCATCTGGATAAAAGCCATATTTGCGTGCACACCTATCCAGAAAGCCATCCTGAGGGGGGATTGTGCACCTTCCGCGCCGATATCGAAGTCTCCACCTGTGGAGTGATTTCGCCGCTTAAGGCACTGAATTACCTGATTCACCAACTGGAATCTGACATCGTTACCATTGATTATCGTGTGCGTGGTTTTACCCGCGATGTGAATGGCCTAAAGCACTTTATCGATCACGAGATCAATTCGATTCAGAACTTTATGTCCGAGGATATGAAGTCGATGTACGACATGGTGGATGTGAACGTCTATCAGGAAAATATCTTCCACACCAAGATGTTACTGAAGGAATTTGACCTGAAATATTACCTGTTCAATACCAAGCCTGAAGAGCTCAGCCCGCAGGAGCACAAGCGCATCACCAATCTGCTGTGGAAAGAGATGCGTGAAATCTACTACGGCCGCAATATTCCGGCGACGGGATTGAAGCTATCGTAGTGGGCGGCGATTAACGCCCGATGCGCAGCCTGCGCAAGCAAGTGTCGTTGCAGGGCTAGCACTGGGTTATATCTCTTGCTGAAGGGTCGCCATTGATGGCGACCTTGTTGCATCAGGCTGTCAGCTGCAAACCAATGCCACGCTCACGCAAAGCGCGACAAACTGCGTCGTCGAGACGCGCATCCGTCACCACATCGGTCAAACTATCAATCGGCGCGGCGCAGTAGAGCGACCAGGAACCGTACTTACTGCTGTCAGCCAGCAGGATGCGGCGGCGTGCATTCGCCAGCAGATCCATCTTCAGACCGGCTTTATCTTCCGTCGGCGTAGTAATCCCGCGTTCGATACTCCACGAGTTACAGCTGACAAACGCGATATCCGGATTGATGCCGCGCAGCAGGCGTCGGCCATGCTCGCCAATACAAGACTGACTGGAGTCATCGATACGGCCACCAATAATGGTGGTTTCAATCTGCTTGAATTCAGACAGGAACAGCGCGATATGCAGGTCGGCGGTGATGACTCGCAGTTGCAGATGCGTGAGCTGGCGCGCCAGTTCCAGCATGGTGGTGCCAGCATCCAGCACGACGGAATCACCCGACTGCACATAGCTGGCGGCAAACTGCGCGATGGCCTGCTTCTCTGCCAGATTACGCTGCATTTTTTCCAGCGTGGTCGGCTGCGCAGGAATAAAACGATTGAGCGTCACGCCGCCATGGCTGCGGCTAATGACGCCTTCCTTGTCGAGCTTGATCAGATCGCGGCGGATCGTCGCCGGTGAAGCCGAGATCGCACTCACAAGCTGTTCTACAGTGACCAGATTATGACTTTTCAGATAGTCCATAATCTGGTCGAGACGGCTTTGTCCCTTCATATTTCCCTATGCTAGCTGCATCGCGAGTTTAATGGAGATCGCCATGCTCGCAGAGTTCGCTTTACCTGTCCAGGCGATATCAAACGCCGTACCGTGGTCCGCGGAAGTACGGATAAACGGCAGGCCAGCGGTGATATTGACGCCATCATAAAAGCCTAACAATTTCAGAGGGATGTGTCCCTGGTCGTGATACATCGCCACCACCATATCGTACTGACCTTGCTGACACTGCAGGAACACCGTATCCGGCGGGCACGGGCCATAAACATCGATACCCTGCTCTTTCATCACTTTGATCGCCGGTGCCACGGTAGTGATCTCTTCGTCACCAAACAGGCCATTTTCGCCCGCATGCGGATTCACCCCGGCTACGGCAATGCGCGGCTTGTCGAAACCGACGCGGCGCAGGAAGGTATCCGCCATGCCGATCACCGTCTGGATACGATCGCCATTCAGGGTGTCGAGGAACTTACGCAGCGCGATGTGCGTCGTGACGTGGATCACCTTCAAATGATCGGTGTACAGCACCATGGCGTAGTTTTTCGTGTTGGTCAGTTGCGCCAGCAGTTCGGTGTGTCCCGGATAAATGTGCCCTGCTGAGTGCAGTGCTTCTTTATTGAGTGGAGCTGTCGCGATCGCGTGCACTTCACCGGCCAGTGCCAGTTCGGTGGCGCGTTTCACACAGCGCCAGGCCAAATCACCGGCTTCTTTCTGCACCACGCCTGGTTTTAACGCTTCAGGATTGGCCAGCGGTTCATCGATAACGTTGATGATGCCCGGTGCGAAATGCGCGTCTTTGACGTTATCCAGCACGCGTAATTCTGCCTGCGGCGTAATGTTCAATCCCATCACCCGACGCAGCGTGCTGGAACAGCCGACCACCACCGCTGGGATCCCCGCCAGGTCGCCTTCCGCTAACGCTTTAATGATAATCTCCGGGCTGATGCCCGCCGGATCGCCCATGGTCACCGCAATAATTTTATTCACTCGACTTCTCCTCAATGAAACGGATGGCTTCTACCAGGGTGTTTTCGTCACCAAAGCCACCCGCTTTGGTCATCACCGGCAGGTGTAATTCGCTATTTAGCAGAACCCCGTGCGGCACACAGCCCGCCACCAGGCCCTGAATCTGAAAACCACTGGCACCGAGCGCCTGTGCGACGGCAATCGCCACGTCGCCGCCCGAAAGATACAACCCGGCAGGCAAAGCCTGGCGGCAAACGTTCTGGGTCAATTGGGCGAGGAAGTGGCAGATGCGTTCTCCCAGCTCCTGGCGTGACACCTGATGTTGCTGACACAGCTGTTCAATCTCATGGCGTTGCTCTGCATGCTGTGTGGTGCGCACCACGCAGTGTGCGCCGTCGCGTAGGGCCTGTTGCATCGCCTGCTGCCACTCGACAGCCTGCGGCCACGCGGGCTGAGCAAACAGCTGACGGATATCAATATCGATAATGCGAATGTCACGTTGGTTCGCAAGGTGGGCGATTTGCTGCTGCGCGATGGCGCTCATGGAACCCACCACTGCCAACACCGGCCTGGCCGGACGCGCCGCCAGATATTCGCCCAGGGCATCACCCAATCCGGAAGCGCCGGCCAGCAGAGGCCGTGTGGATAAACTCGCCGCCGCCGCCACGATCAGCGCAATGTCAGCATCCTGTTCGGCATCCAGCACCACCAGGCCCTGCTTACTGGCGAGCACTTGTGCCAGCTTGCCACTGCGCACCGTCGCCAAATCCAGGGTTTCACCGGCCAGATCACTCTGCATATGCAGGCGGGTTAACACATGGCTACTGGTCACCGGGGTTTTCGGGTCGCTGGCAAATTCGGTGTCCGTCAGACGCTGCATATTGATCCATACTTCACCTTCACGCGTGGTGCGGCCCAGTTTCGGCACTGCGGGCACCACCAGCGCTAGGGTTTTTCCGCTGGCGTATAACGCCGCTTCTATCTCCGCGCCCGGATTGCCACGTAGCGTGGAATCAATCTTTTTAAACAGCCAGCCATCCTGGGCAATCGCCTGATGCTGCTGTAATGCTAGCGTTGTACGATGCGCGGCTTCTGACGCGCTGACTGCTCGGCTGTCGGTGCTGATAACCAGCACATCGGCGCTGTTAGCATCGTGTGGCGTGCGGCTATCAAACAACACATGCACCTTTGCACCCGCACGTGCCAACCCGCTACCAGCGTCATTGGCACCGGTAAAATCATCCGCAATCACTAAGACGGGTGTTTTCCATGGCTGTGAAGTCATTCTCTTTCCTCTGCCGGCAGCTCGCCGTGTTGAGATTGATTATATTCAATCACTATTGATTATATGTGAGCAAGATCAAATTATTTGAAATCAATTTGTCCTATAAATTTAGGCACTGTAGTGACAGAACCCGCACTGAATGAGCAAAGTTAATCATTTAGTACGAAAAAAACGCGATAAGGGTATGAAATGAATATCAACAGCACCGTGATCAGTGGCTTTCAGGCGCTTAATGACCTCAGCTATTTGCTGCAGGGTAAAGAAAAAGCGCTTCTGGTAACCGATAAAAATATCGAAGGCATTCCAGCGGTTCAGTCGCTGATCGCGCAGCTGAAGCAGCAGATCAGCAGTTTGAGCATTGTGAACAGCGTGCCACCCGAGCCGAGCCAGCACGATGTCGCCGCCATTGTGGCCGCGTTACCCTCAACCGACATTGATCTGGTGATTGGCGTGGGCGGTGGCAGCGTGTTGGATGTCGCCAAACTGCTGTCCATTCTGTGCGTTGACGGTGCGCCGACACTGGATGCCCTGCTGGCCGGTGAGAAACCCCTGACCCGCACCACGTCACTGTTGATTCCGACGACTGCCGGTACGGGTTCCGAAGCCACACCGAACGCGATCCTGGCGATCCCAGAGAAAGAGACCAAAGTCGGCATCATTACTCCGGTGATGCTGCCCGATTATGTCGCACTGGTGCCCGAACTGACCACCAGCATGCCGCCGCATATCGCCTCTTCGACGGGTATTGATGCACTGTGTCATCTGATCGAGTGCTTTACCGCCACCGTGTCCAATCCGGTGAGTGATAACTATGCGCTGATCGGCATGAAAAAGCTGTTTGCCAGCCTTGAGACCACGATTGCCGAACCAGGCAACCTCGAAGCGCGCCTCAACATGCTGTGGGCCTCTTATTACGGTGGCGCATCGATTGCCCACGCAGGCACCCATCTGGTGCATGCGATGTCCTATCCGCTGGGCGGCAAATATCACCTGCCGCACGGTGTGGCGAACGCCATTTTGCTGGCACCGTGCATGCGCTTTGTGCGCCCCGCTGCCGTGAGCAAATTCGCGCAGGCCTACGATCTGCTGCCGGACGCCGATGCCTCACTGGATGAAGAGGCGAAATCACACGCGCTGGTGGAGTATTTCGCCGCGCTGGTGAAACGTCTCAAACTGCCTGCCAGCCTCGAAGAACTGGGCATCGGCCCGGATCATCTGCCGTATCTGGTTGAAGCCGCGCTCGACGTGCAGCGCCTGATGAAGAATGTACCGATGAAAGTGAGCGCCGATGACGTACGAAACGTCTACCTGACACTCTTTCCGGCTTTGAATCACTAAGGATTAATGAGGGCATCATGAGCAAGAAAATTCAGGGCGTATTAACCGCCATCGTCACCACCTTTGACAGTGAAGGTGCATTTAATCCCGCGGCTCAGCGCCTGCAGGTACAACGTCAGCTTAGCGCCGGCAACGGCATCTTCTGCGGCGGCACCAACGGTGAGTTCTTTGTGCTCAACGAGCAGGAGAAATTAGCGGTCACTGAAACCTGCGTGGACGAAGTGAACGGCGCGGCGCCAGTGGTTGCACACATCGGTGAAATCTCCACCCGTGAAACCATCCGTCTCGGCAAGCAAGTCGCCAAACTGGGCGTGGATGCGGTTTCAGTGATCACCCCGTATTTCGTGCCGCTGAAGCAGGAAGAGTTGATTGCGCACTACCGCGCGGTAGCGGATGCAATTGAAGTGCCGCTGTATCTGTACAACATCCCTGCGCGCACCGGCAACACTTTGCAGCCGGAAACCGTGCGTGCGTTGGCTTCGCATCCCAACATCATCGGCATTAAAGACAGCGCGGGCAGCTATGAAAGTCTGAGCGGTTTCCTTAAGGCTGCCGAAGGCATGGAGAACTTCAACGTGCTGACCGGTCCAGATTCGCTGATCCATCGTGGTTTTGTCGAAGGCTGCACCGCCTGTATTTCGGGTCTCGCCAACGTGGCACCGAAAGAAATCAACGCCATTTGGGCACGTTTCCACGCGGGTGATATTGAAGGCTCGCGTCAGGCGCAGGAAAACATTACTGGCCTGCGTACCGATCTCTACAGCGTCGGTTTCCCGCCCGCTACCGTGAAGAAAGCCGTTTCACTGCTGGGTTCAGATGTGGGTAACAGCCGCTATGCGGTGAGCTTCTCTGCCGAAGAAGAGCAGAAGATCCGCCAGATCGTGAATCAGTATCTGCAGTAAAGACCGATTGGGCAGCCTTTGCTGCCCGCTCCAACACCAGGATTGGGAAACACTATGAAAGTTATCTGTACTTCACCGTCTTTCGCCAAATACGACGCTGCACCTATCAACACCCTGCAACAGCATGGTTTTGAGCTGATCACGCTGCCCGCCGATGCACCGCTCAGCGCGCTGGAACCGCATCTGGCCGAGACCGTGGCGATGATTGTTGCCTTCACCGATGTGAACGAAGCACTGCTGGCGCAAGCGCCTCAGCTGAAGATCGTGTGTAAGCATGGCGTCGGTGTCGACAACATCAATCTGGATGCCACCCGCGCACGCGGCATTTACGTCACCAATGTGCCGGATGCCAACAAACATGCCGTGGCCGATTTCGCCTTTGCCCTGATCCTCAACAGCGCGCGTCAGATCACGCAGGCCGCCATTGAAACCCGTGCCGGCAACTGGCCGCGCATCTTTGCCACCGACGTGTATGGCAAAACGCTGGGTATTATCGGCCTCGGGAATATCGGCAAACAGGTCGCGCTGCGTGCCAAAGGCTTCAATATGCGCGTGATTGCGTTCGATTTTTATCCGGATGAAAAATTTGCTGCCGAGCATGGCATCGAATTCGTCAGCCTCGATCAGTTGACCGAAAACAGCGATTTCATCACCTTGCACAAGCCGCTCACCGATAAAACCCAGAATCTGTTCGATGCTGCCCGCATCAAGCGCATGAAGAAGAGCGCTTTCCTGATCAATGCCTCACGCGGTGGCATCGTCAACGAACAAGATTTGTATCAGGCGCTGCTGGATAACGTCATCGCCGGTGCCGCTGCCGATGTCTTCGAGCAGGAACCGCTGGCGGAACATCCGCTGTTCACGCTCAGCAACTTTATCCCTACTTCGCATATCGCGGGTTACACCGACGGCGCCATCAGCGCGATTGGTGAACGCTGCGTTGCGCAGATTGTGCAGTGCATTAAACAGGGCGAGCGCCCGACAAATGTTATGAACGGGCTGGATTAATTTTCTCAAAACCCTACTTAATCCAAATTTTAATCCCCAGTCATGAATGCTGTAGCCAGTGATAAGGTCATTTACCCCCAGACGAGTGGGATAAATGATGGCCGTCAACGCCGCTATCGCACGAAGGACGCCGGGAAGGTGAAAAAATATTATGAACAACACCTCTCGCTCTACCCGCATTCGCTGGTGGATTGCTGGCCTGATGTGGCTGGCAATCGCCATTAACTATATTGACCGTACCGTACTCTCTGCGGCTGCCCCGCATTTGATCAAAGAGCTCGACATCAATCCCGAGATGATGGGCTTTATCATGGCAGCGTTTTTCTGGTCTTATGCGCTGTTGCAGATCCCGGCGGGCTGGTTCGCCGATCGCTTCGGTCAGAAAAAAGGTCTCGGTATTGCGGTGGCCTGGTGGTCAATTGCTACCATGGCTATGGGGCTGGCAACCGGCTTTAAATCACTGCTGGCGCTGCGTTTAGCGCTCGGCGTCGGTGAAGCCGCCGCGTACCCCAGCAACGCGGGTATCACCGCGCGCTGGTTCCCGGATCGCGAACGTGCCACGGTGTCAGGCCTGTTCGACAGCGCATCGAAATTTGGCGGTGCCGTTGCCATGCCGCTGATCGTGTTTATGATCGCCATGTTCGACTGGCGCATCACCTTCCTGGTGATTGGTTCACTCGGTGTGTTCTGGGTCATTGCCTGGTACTTCATTTATTCGGAAAACCCGGAAGATCACAAAGCGATCAGCCAGCAAGAAGTGCGCTTTATCCGTGATGGTCAGGCGCAGAAACACGGCGACAAAAGCGTCCGTCCGATGAAGTGGTACAAGTTGCTGCGCTACCGCAATATCTGGGCAATGTGCATTGGCTTCTTCACCATCAACTACACCTCATACTTCTTTATCACCTGGCTGCCGACCTACCTGGTGAAAGATAAAGGCATGGATTTCCTCAAAATGGGGATGGTGGCTGCACTGCCGTTGATTTGCGGCATGGTGATTGAAGTACTGGCGGGTTGGGCATCGGATCGCATGGTGCACAACAAGGTGCTGTCGCTGACCGCTACGCGCAAGCTGTTCCTGACGATTGGTCTGTTGATGGCACTGTGCATCGGTTTTGCTCCGTTCACTGACTCGGTATTTATGACCGTGCTGCTGCTGTGTATCGCTAAATCGGGTACCACCGTTGCGGCTTCTCAGGTCTGGGCGCTGCCAGGCGATGTGGCACCACAGAACAGCGTCTCCATTGTGGCGGGCCTGCAAAATACCGTTTCGAACATGGGCGGTGCCGTGGGTCCCATCATTACCGGCGCTATCGTCGGGGCGACAGGCCACTTCACCTGGGCGCTGGTGTTCTCTGCTGTATTAGTGGTTATCGGTATTGTTAACTACCTGTTCCTGATGGGTAAAGTTGAACCTATCGTGGATGAGGAACAGGCGCATCATCCACACTCCGTGGTAAGCGGCGCGTAAGTGCCAAACTCGCCGCATCGTCCAGATGCGGCGTTTCCCCTACAGAAAATAAAAAACAATTGGAGGCGACATGTCGCTGAATTCCAATGGATCACCTGCTGCAATTCAGGCAAGTAAAGCGAAAGGGAAATTTCGTTTCGTCATTCTCACGGTGCTGTCAGTTGGCATCGCCATCAACTACATCGATCGCGCCGCCATGAGTGTCGCCATGCCGTTTATGAGCCAGGAGTTGCACTTCTCGCCCACAGACAGCGGCTTATTGCTCTCGGCGTTTTTCTGGAGCTATGTACTGTTCCAGCTGCCCGGCGGCTGGCTGGTCGATAAACTCGGTCCACGCATCACTTTTGCCGTCAGTAGCCTTGGCTGGGGTTTAGCCACCGCCGCCTGTGGCCTGGCCAGTTCTATTGCCGCACTGGTGGGCTTCCGCTTTGTGCTCGGCGCGGTAGAAGCCCCCAGTTATCCCGCCAGTTCTTCAACGGTAACACGCTGGTTCCCACGTCAGGAGCGCAGCTTCGCGGCGGCCACTTTCAACAACGGCAGTAAAATCGGCGGCACGCTGGCGATTCCGATTATCTCCTTCCTGATTGCGCTGGTCGGCTGGCGTATGACTTTCGTCATCTCCGGCGTGGTGGCGGTAGTGTGGGCGCTGGCGTGGTATTTGTGGTATCGCGATCCGCGCGATCACAAAACGGTGACGCGTGAGGAAGTGGAGTTCATTGAGGCCAACCAGGATCCACAAACCGGCGATCCAATGAGCGTGCGCCAATTGTTGGGCCAACGTGCCGTACAGGCGATGATGGCCGGCTTCTTCTGCATTAACTTCGTTTCATACTTCTTCTTTACCTGGTTCCCAACTTATCTGGTGGAAACCTTTCACTTGTCACTGATGAAATTCGGCCTGCTCGGCATGCTGCCTGGACTGGCGGCGATTGTGGGCGGCTGGTGTGGCGGGTTGCTGTCCGATTCACTGGTGCGTCGAGGTTACTCGCTGAGCGTGGCGCGCAAGATCCCGCTGGTCGGCGGCATGCTCGGTAGCGCTACCATCGGTCTCGCGGCGTTTTCTCCCACTGTTGGCCTGGCGCTGGCAGCACTCTGCTTTGCCAACTTCGCCGCCACCTTTGCGTCTGCCGCGCTGTGGGCGCTGCCGTCAGATGTCGCGCCAAACCGCGCTAACGTTGCCACCATCGGCGGTATCCAGAACATGGCGGCCAATCTGGCCGGGATTATTTCGCCTATCCTGATCGGGGTGATCATGCAATACACGCACTCCTTTGTGATCCCACTGGAAATCGCCGGGGTGATCTGTGTTGTGGGGGCGCTGATTTACGCCTTCTGGCTGCCGCGTGTGCAGCCGATGGGTACCGAATCTGCCGCAGCACTGGAAGGCAACTTAAGGAGAGAAGTATGAATGCTCGCTGGAAGCAACGCCCGGCACAGGCGACCTGGGGGGATTTTGGTCCCGACGATCAGCTCGGTCGATTGAATCTTTTAACCGCGCAAAAGGTGCTGGAAGGCGTAGCCGAGGTAAAAACCGGGCAAACTTTCTGCCTGAGTTTACCGCTCGATCTACCGGGCGGCACGGCGATGAATCCACGTCGGCCGCCGCCTCAGCTCAATGCGACACGCCGTGGCGAGCATGCCAATATGACCTATCCGCTGTCGCGTGATAACCCGCTGCTCACCGATGTGATCGGTGATGATACTGTGACGCTGGCATTGCAATATTCGACGCAGTGGGACAGCCTGGCACACATGGGGCAGTGGTTCGACGTCAACGGCAACGGCGAACCAGAGATGGTGTTTTACAACGGCTATAAAGCCAATGTGGATATCGTTGGGGAAACTGATTATCGCGGCGGTTGCGGCTGCGATCACGGCAGCCATTTGGGCGCGAAGAAACTCGGCATCGAAAATGTGGCGCAGCACGGCATGCAAGGCCGCGCCGTGATGATTGATATTAAACGTCACTTCGGCACTGAACGGTTTGCCTTTGGCTATCAGCATCTGCAGCAGATCCTCCAGGCAGATGGCATCGAGGTGCGCCAGGGCGACATGGTGTGTTTCCGCAGCGGCATGGATGAAGCGATTCTGGCGATGCAGGGCGAGCCGGATATGACGTTTTTGAACAGCCACTTTGCGGGTCTGGATGGCAGTGATGAGCAGCTACGCAACTGGATCGTCGAGAGCGGCGTAGTGGCGCTGATTGCCGATAATCCGGCGGTGGAAATTTTACCGGCACGCCCAATGAACGATGATTTTTATCCGTCCCATCCGCTGCATGATTTATGTCTGTTCAGATTGGGGGTGTATCTCGGCGAGCTGATGTTACTCAGTCCGCTGGCGGATTGGCTGGCGCAGCACCGGCGCCATGCGTTTCTGCTCACCGCCCCACCGTTGCGTTTACCGGGCGCGGTGGGATCGCCCGCCACGCCAGTGGCGACGGTTTAGGTTGTGTGCAGAGTTGTGGCAGATCGCTCCAAATAAAGCGATGATCAATCCAACAGGACAGAGAAGCCTCGCCCGAAGAGCAAAGCGTTCGCCACATGGATGTGGCGGTCGATCAGCATGGATGCGTGATTCGTTTGCGATCGGGCGGGGATCTTCTGGACCGAGCACCAAGCCCGGCAGCAAAAAAACAGCAACACAATTTACCAAGTGCGCATTAATGCGCACCCGACGAAAACAATGCCAGGCTTGGCGTCACAGACTTTGACTACGACATGTACGTGTATCCAACTTACTTACCGGCGAGAAACTGCCGATAAGCCGCAATCACCGCCAGAAAATCTTCCACACCGCAAAATGACAGGCTCTCTTCGTCGTAATAGGTCATGCCCTCTTCCATGCCATCATCTTCCAGCGCCAGCTGGTTGGCACGGATCATCACCTCTTCTTCATCCAGCCAGATGGTGTACTCATGTCCGACACGCTGCCACTGATTGATGGTGCCCTTCACTTCCCGCGCTGCCGCTTCCACTTCATCCAGCAGGGCCAGATTATTGCTGACCTCTTCATTGAACCAGTGCCCCACCGCTTCGTGGTCCATCGACATACGTACTTTGACCTGCCCGGTCAAATCACGCAGAAATTCATACTCCATGGGTTTGCCTCGTGTAGCTAATGGCGCGACGTGAAGCACCGGTTAGGTGCATTTTGTGCGTAGCGCGCTGAATAAAGTGGGATCGCGCTCGCATTATGCCAGGTCATGCATGAGGAAAAAAGTGCATAAAAAAAGGGGACGATTCGCATCGTCCCCTCCTCATTCTTCGCGCCGATTAAACAGCGGTCTGGAAGATCACACCATCAGCTTTCTCGGTGTACTGACCCAGTTGGTCAAAGTTGAGATAGCGGTAAGTATCTGCCGCCGTCTTATCAACCTGAACCATAAACTGCTGATACTCATCTGGCGTTGGCAGTTTACCCAGCAGGGATGCCACCGCAGCCAACTCAGCCGAAGCCAGGAACACGTTCGCGCCGGTACCCAGACGGTTCGGGAAGTTACGGGTTGACGTGGAAACCACTGTCGCACCGTCTTTCACACGCGCCTGGTTACCCATGCAGAGTGAACAGCCTGGGATCTCGATACGCGCACCGCTCTTACCGAAGACGCTGTAGTAGCCCTCTTCCGTCAGCTGTGCGGCATCCATCTTGGTTGGTGGTGCAACCCACAGACGGGTTGGCAGCTGGCCTTTATGCGCATCCAGCAGTTTACCGGCTGCACGGAAGTGACCGATGTTGGTCATGCAAGAGCCGATGAACACTTCATCGATCTTCTCGCCCTGCACATCAGACAACCAGCGTGCATCATCTGGATCGTTTGGCGCACACAGGATTGGCTCTTTGATTTCGGCGAGATCGATGTCGATCACAGCAGCGTATTCTGCATCCGCATCGCCTTCCAGCAGTTGCGGATCCGCCAGCCATTTCTGCATGCCTTCAACGCGGCGCTCCAGCGTACGACGATCGCCGTAACCTTCGGAGATCATCCACTTCAGCAGCACGATGTTTGAGTTCAGATACTCAATGATCGGCTCTTTATCCAGTTTGATGGTACAACCCGCCGCAGAACGCTCAGCCGATGCATCCGTCAGCTCAAATGCCTGCTCCACTTTCAGTTTCGGCAGACCTTCGATTTCCAGCACGCGACCAGAGAAGATGTTTTTCTTCCCTTTCTTCTCAACGGTCAGCAGGCCCGCTTTGATCGCGTACAGCGGAATAGCGTGAACCAGATCGCGCAGGGTGATGCCCGGCTGCATTTCGCCTTTGAAACGCACCAGCACTGACTCAGGCATATCCAGTGGCATCACGCCGGTCGCAGCAGCAAACGCCACCAGACCAGAACCTGCCGGGAAGGAGATACCGATTGGGAAACGGGTGTGCGAATCGCCGCCGGTACCCACGGTATCTGGCAGCAGCATACGGTTCAGCCAGCTGTGGATAACGCCATCGCCCGGACGCAGTGAAACACCGCCACGGTTCATGATGAAGTCTGGCAGGGTGTGGTGCGTGGTCACGTCAACCGGTTTAGGATAGGCCGCGGTGTGACAGAATGACTGCATCACCAAATCGGATGAGAAGCCCAGGCACGCCAGGTCTTTCAGTTCATCACGGGTCATTGGACCGGTGGTATCCTGAGAACCCACAGACGTCATCTTCGGTTCGCAGTAGGCACCCGGACGGATACCTTCAACGCCACAGGCACGGCCAACCATTTTCTGCGCCAGTGAGTAACCACGGGTGCTGGCAGCCACATCTTTCGCCTGCACAAACACATCGCTGTGCGGCAGACCAAGAGATTCGCGTGCTTTGGTGGTCAGGCCACGACCGATGATCAGTGGAATACGGCCACCGGCACGGACTTCATCCAGCAGCACTTCGGTTTTCAGCTCGAAGGTCGCCAGCAGTTCGTCGGTTTCGTGATTGCGTACTTCACCCTTGTATGGGTAAACATCAATCACATCACCCATGTTCAGACGGTCAACGTCGACTTCAATTGGCAGTGCGCCCGCATCTTCCATGGTGTTGAAGAAGATAGGAGCGATTTTACCGCCGAGGCACAGACCGCCGCCTTTTTTGTTTGGCACGTACGGAATGTCATCGCCCATGAACCACAACACCGAGTTGGTGGCGGATTTACGGGAAGAACCTGTACCCACAACATCACCGACGTAGGTCAGTGGGAAGCCTTTTTTCTGCAGTGCTTCGATCTGTTTGATCGGCCCAATGTTACCGGCATCGTCGGGTTCGATACCATCACGTGGGTTTTTCAACATCGCCAGTGCGTGCAGTGGAATATCCGGGCGTGACCATGCATCCGGTGCCGGAGAGAGGTCATCGGTGTTGGTTTCGCCGGTCACTTTAAACACGGTGGTGGTGATTTTTTCAGCCAGCTTAGGACGCTTCAGGAACCACTCTGCATCGGCCCAGGACTGGATAATTTTTTTCGCGTGGGGGTTACCCGCTTTCGCTTTCTCTTCGACATCGTAGAAGTTATCGAACATCAGCAGCGTGTGGGACAGGGCTTCAGCGGCAATGGGAGCCAGTGCTTCATCGTCAAGCGCTTCGATCAGGGCATGGATGTTGTAGCCACCCTGCATGGTGCCCAGCAGTTCAACTGCCTTTTCGCGAGTAACCAGAGGAGAGAGGGCTTCGCCCTTCGTGACAGCTGCCAGGAAACCAGCTTTTACATAAGCCGCTTCATCAACACCTGGGGGTACACGGTTGACCAATAGATCGGTCAGGAATTCTTCTTCACCCGCTGGCGGGTTTTTCAGCAGTTCAACCAGCGCGGCCATTTGGGAAGCATCTAACGGCTTAGGTACGATTCCCTGGGCAGCACGCTCGGCAACGTGCTTACGGTATTCTTCTAGCACGACGTTCTCCTCGCTCTCATTGTATAGCTTTCCGGTACACCCCTTGAGCTGTCAAACAGTAGGGTGAGGTGCCCGGTTCCGCGTCGGCCAGCATAGCAGCATTTCGGCTGATTGTTAATCTGTTTACAAAAAAGCAACATCCGTGCGTTATTTAGCAGATTTATCTGGAGATTGAGCGCGATCACACAAAAAAGCAGGCCACCTGAGCCTGCTTTTTTGTGTTTTAAGAGCTAGAAATTAGCGATCGACCAGGGTGAACTCGCTTTCGTTGTAGCGCTCACCTTGAATGTTTTCTGGATTGAACAGCGTATCCAGGGCCTGAATATCTGCCGAATGAATGGTGAGAGCAGCCGCAGCACAGTTTTGTTCCAGATTGGCAATTTTACTGGCACCAGGGATCGGCACAATATCCTCACCTTTCGCCAGCACCCATGCCAGCGCCAGTTGTGCTGCCGTCGCATCATAACCTGCAGCCATCTCTGAGAGCTGATTCACTAACTTCTGGTTATGCGTCTGTGCGTCCTGCTGGAAACGCGGCAGGGAGCGACGAAAATCATCGTCCGCCAGCGTGGCCGCCGCCGGGAATTTGCCGGTGAGGAAACCTCGGCCTAACGGACTGTAAGGGACAAATCCGATATTTAGCTCACGGCAGGTCGCAAGAAGCTCTTGCTCTGGATCGCGCGTCCACAATGAGTATTCACTCTGCAGGGCGGAGATCGGATGCACCGCCTGCGCGCGGCGTAAAGTGGCTGATGAAACTTCGGATAAGCCGAGATACTTCACCTTCCCTTCACGCACCAGATCCGCCATCACGCCTACCACATCCTCTATCGGCACGGCCGGATCAAGACGATGCTGATACAGCAGTTCAATGGTTTCGACACCGAGTCGCTGGAGTGAACCTTCCACGGCGCGGCGGATATGCGCCGGTTCGCTATTGGCACCGGTAATGCGCTCCCAGCCCTCCCCATGATCGGTGATGCGGAAACCAAACTTGGTGGCGACCTTGATATCACTGCGGCCTTTGATCGCTTTAGCCAGCAACGTTTCATTGGTGAAGGGACCATAAACTTCAGCGGTATCGAGGAAATTGACACCGAGATCAAACGCACGTGCCAGCGTATTCAACGCCTGCTTCTCATCATTCTGACCATAGGCAAAGCTCATGCCCATGCAGCCTAATCCTAACGCTGAAACCTGTAATCCCTGACTGCCTAATTGACGCTGTTGCATTGATTTATCCTCTTCGCTTACGGTGTTAATGTTATAAACCTCAGCAATCGCAGCAACAATTGTGCGATTTTCGTTGATTTAGTGAATGGAACTCAGCAATGAACAACTACCGTGCATCAATGCAGGAACTGGAGATGTTTGCCGCTATCGCGCAGCATCTGAGTTTTCGCAAAGCCGCCGAGGAGCGTAACGTGACGCCCTCCAGCCTGAGCCACGCCATGCGCAATTTTGAAGCGCGTTTAGGAGTACGGCTGTTACATCGCACCACGCGCAAGGTGGCACTGACTGAAGCCGGCGAGCGATTTTTGCTGCGCATCCAGCCTGCATTGGCCGATCTTTCACAAGCGGTGGATGAACTGAATGACTGGCGTAGCGATCCTCGTGGTTTGTTGCGCATCAGCATGCCGCGTTCCGCGGAGGCGCTGTTTTTTCAGTCCCTGATACTGCCGTTTGTGCAACGCTACCCGGAAATTACGCTAGAGATCGACAGCAATGATGCACTGGTCGATATCGTTGAGAGCGGTTTTGATGCGGGCGTGCGCTATGGCGATGTGCTGGCGCAGGATATGATCGCCCTGCCCTTTGGCAAGCCGATGCGGGCACTGGCGGTGGCCAGCCCGGCTTTTCTTGCGCAACATGGCGTTCCGCAGTTCCCGGCAGAGTTATTGCAGTTTCCCTGCATTGAAAGACGCTTTCCCAGCGGACGTCGTTATCGTTGGGAATTTTGGCAGGATGGGCGCAAACAGGAAGTGGCGGTAAAAGGCTCACTGGTGCTGGATAATAACGAGCGCATTCTGCAAGCGACTCGCGCCGGATTAGGTATCGCCTTTTTGCATCAGGATGCCGTCCACACGGCTTTAGCCAAAGGGGAATTAGTTGAAATACTGGCTAATTATACCCAGGTTGAGGAAGGATTCTGGCTCTATTATCCCAGCAGGAAATACCTTTCCGCACCGCTCAGGCATTTTATTGACTGGATTAAAAATATTGAAAATTAATTAAGGCAACACCTAACACCTTTAACTAAGGGCGAATAATAAAACCGATAAATTTAATTAAAATGAAAGATAATTTAAGCGTGAAATAAAAAGGAAATCGCGTAGACTGCCTGCGGGCGCTTGAGGCAATCTGCCGCAAGCATTATCAATTGAGGTGGGTTGCGGAAGGAGAAACTCATGCGGTCAATTTTCATCAACCGCACGAGCAGGCAACTACCCAGATACACATAAGCAATGTTAGGGTAGTTGCTTGCTCATGCTAATGCAAGGAGTAAGTGATTATGAAGTTATCATTCAGCAAGCTGATTATCGGCGGGCTCATGTTATTAGTGTTGTGCCTGGTGAATCGTAATACACTTTGTGAGTTACGATTTAAGATATTCACTGCTGAATTATCTGCGGTAATGGCTTACGAAGTTAAGCAGTAAAACTTCAATAGCAGGGGTTCGCCCCTGCTATTTCCGGCAGGGCTTATGCGTTAGCTCCAGCGCCTTATTTATCTATTTAATTAAATAGAACCCGTAATAAAAAACGGCTCCATCAAGGAGCCGTTTCTTTATTTAGCACGAAAAATTATTTCTTTTTCGCTTTCGGGTTTGGCAGATCAGTGATGCTACCTTCAAACACTTCAGCCGCCAGACCCACTGACTCATGCAAGGTTGGGTGCGCGTGAATGGTCAGTGCGATGTCTTCTGCGTCACAGCCCATCTCGATCGCCAGACCGATTTCACCCAGCAGCTCGCCACCGTTGGTACCGACAATCGCACCACCGATGACACGGTGAGTCTCTTTGTCGAAGATCAGCTTAGTCATGCCGTCTGCGCAGTCAGAAGCGATTGCACGACCAGAAGCGGCCCACGGGAAGGTGGAAACTTCATAGCTGATGCCTTTCTCTTTGGCTTCTTTCTCGGTCAGACCAACCCAGGCAACTTCTGGCTCGGTATAGGCAATAGAAGGGATCACTTTCGGGTCGAAGTAGTGCTTCAGACCAGAAATCACTTCTGCCGCTACGTGACCTTCGTGCACACCTTTGTGCGCCAGCATTGGCTGACCGACGATATCGCCGATAGCGAAGATGTGCGGCACGTTGGTACGCAGTTGCTTGTCGACGCGGATGAAACCACGGTCGTCCACTTCCACGCCCGCTTTACCCGCATCCAGACCTTTACCATTTGGCACACGGCCGATGGCTACCAGCACTGCGTCATAACGCTGTGCTTCAGCAGGGGCTTTTTTACCTTCCATTGATACGTAGATACCATCGTCTTTCGCTTCAACAGCGGTCACTTTGGTTTCCAGCATCAGGTTGAATTTCTTGCTGATACGTTTGGTGAAGACTTTCACCACGTCTTTATCGGCAGCAGGAATAACCTGGTCGAACATCTCAACCACGTCAATCTCTGAACCCAGCGCGTTATACACGGTGGCCATTTCCAGACCGATGATGCCGCCGCCCATAACCAGCAAACGCTTAGGCACTTCTTTCAGTTCCAGCGCGTCTGTAGAGTCCCATACGCGTGGATCGTTGTGTGGAATGAAAGGCAGTTCGATTGGGCGAGAGCCCGCAGCGATGATCGCGTTATCGAAGTTGATGGTGGTTGCGCCACCCTCACCTTCCACTACCAGGGTGTTCGCGCCGGTAAATTTACCCAGACCGGTAACCACTTTCACTTTACGGCCTTTCGCCATACCGGCCAGACCGCCAGTCAGTTGAGTGATGACCTTCTCTTTCCAGGTACGAATCTTGTTGATGTCAGTTTGCGGCTGGCCAAACACGATGCCGTGCTCTTCCAGTGCTTTGGCTTCTTCGATCACTTTCGCAACATGAAGCAGCGCTTTTGACGGGATACAGCCCACGTTCAGACAAACACCACCGAGGGTGCTGTAACGCTCAACGATTACGGTTTCCAGACCTAAATCAGCGCAACGGAAGGCTGCAGAGTAACCTGCAGGACCTGCCCCAAGTACCACGACTTGAGTTTTAATCTCTGTACTCATCATGACCTCTTATTAGATTGCCGGCGGCCAGACGTAGAGCCTATCCCAGGCTCTGCATGCCCTAAATCCACCGGGACATTTCACCGCAAGAGTTTACAGAATTGTTAATAAACTGCCAACCGCGGCAACTCCGAATGCTTACAACAAGGCCGGCATTTGCCGGCCTTGGTTAACTTCACATCACCAGACGGCGAATGTCGGACAGTGTGTTGTTGATGATGGTGATAAAGCGCGCACCATCAGCACCGTCGATCACGCGGTGGTCGAAGGAGAGTGAGATTGGCATCATCAGACGCGGTTCAAACTCTTTACCGTTCCACACCGGCTCCATCGCAGACTTAGACACACCGAGGATCGCCACTTCTGGCGCATTCACGATAGGTGCGAAGTGCGTGGTGCCCAGGCCACCAAGGCTGGAGATGGTGAAGCAACCGCCCTGCATATCGCCAGCGGTCAGCTTGCCATCACGCGCTTTCTTAGAAATCGCCATCAGCTCACGCGACAGTTCAGTAATGCCTTTCTTGTTCACATCTTTGAACACTGGAACCACCAGACCGTTTGGCGTATCAACCGCCACACCGATGTTGATGTATTTCTTCAGCGTCAGTCGTTGTGCATCTTCAGACAGTGAACTGTTGAAACGCGGCATCTGCTCCAGCGCAGCGGCAACGGCTTTCATGATGAACACCACAGGGGTGAACTTCACATCCAGCTTACGTTTTTCCGCTTCGGCGTTTTGCTGCTTACGGAACGCTTCCAGATCGGTGATATCGGTTTTATCGAAGTGCGTAACGTGTGGGATAACCACCCAGTTACGGCTCAGGTTAGCGCCCGAGATTTTCTGGATGCGACCCAGTTCCACTTCTTCGACTTCACCAAACTTGCTGAAGTCCACTTTCGGCCAAGGCAGCAGACCCGGCAGGCTTCCGCCGCTTGCTGCAGCAGCCGGAGCGGCTTCCGCACGTTTCACCGCATCTTTCACGTAAGACTGCACGTCTTCTTTCAGGATGCGACCTTTGCGGCCAGTGCCTTTGACTTTCGCCAGATTGACACCGAACTCACGCGCCAGGCGACGGATCACCGGGGTCGCGTGAACGTAAGCGTCGTTCTCAGCAAACTCACCTTTCGCATCAGCTTTTGCTGCTGGTGCAGCGGCAGGTTTC
This sequence comes from Pantoea sp. SM3, assembly GCF_000963995.1. Taxonomy (NCBI): domain Bacteria; kingdom Pseudomonadati; phylum Pseudomonadota; class Gammaproteobacteria; order Enterobacterales; family Erwiniaceae; genus Pantoea; species Pantoea sp. SM3. The sequence goes on along the minus strand of NZ_JZRD01000053.1, from coordinate 14,709 downwards.
GCTGCCGCCGGCGCTGGAGCCGCTTCCTGTTTCGCCGCAGGTGCCGCAGCAGCAGGCGCAGCGCCTTCTACTTCAAACACCATGATCAGTGAACCGGTGCTGACTTTATCGCCGGTAGACACTTTCAGCTCTTTCACGGTACCGGCGAATGGTGCAGGCACTTCCATTGACGCTTTGTCGCCTTCAACCACGATCAGTGACTGCTCAGCGGTGACTTTGTCGCCCACTTTGACCAGCACTTCGGTGACTTCAACTTCATCGCCGCCAATGTCTGGCACGTTGACGTCTTTCGCGCCACCCGCAGCAGCCGGGGCCGCAGCGGGAGCCGCTTCCTGCTTCGCGGCTGGGGCCGCAGCCGGTGCAGCACCTTCGGCTTCGAAGATCATGATCAGCGAGCCGGTATTCACTTTATCGCCAGTAGCGATTTTGATCTCTTTCACCACGCCCGCGAACGGTGCTGGCACTTCCATTGAAGCCTTATCGCCTTCAACGGTAAGCAGAGATTGTTCAGCTTCAACTTTATCGCCGACTTTCACCAGAATCTCGGTGACTTCAACTTCATCACCGCCGATATCAGGCACGTTCACTTCTTTGCTTACTGCCGCAGCAGCAGGCGCCGGAGCGGCTTCGGCTTTTTTCTCTTCTGCTGCAGGGGCAGCGGCCGCGCCTTCAGCGTCGAAGATCATGATCAGTGAACCGGTATTCACTTTGTCACCGGTCGCGATCTTGATCTCTTTGACGACGCCCGCTTGTGGCGAAGGCACTTCCATTGAGGCTTTATCGCCTTCCACGGTGATCAGCGACTGTTCAGCTTCAACTTTGTCGCCCACCTTCACCAGGATTTCGGTGACTTCAACTTCGTCTGACCCGATATCCGGTACGTTAATTTCGATAGCCATTACTCTCTTACCTCTTAAGCCAGACGCGGGTTAACTTTATCGGCATCGATGCTGAATTTGGTGATCGCTTCTGCCACCACTTTCTTATCGATTTCGCCGCGTTTAGCCAGCTCACCCAGCGCTGCAACCACAACATACGATGCATCCACTTCGAAGTGGTGACGCAGGTTTTCGCGGCTGTCTGAACGACCGAAGCCATCGGTACCCAGTACGCGATAATCGCTTGAAGGTACGTAGCTGCGAACCTGTTCTGCGAACAACTTCATGTAGTCCGTTGAGGCAACAGCTGGCGCTTCGTTCATTACCTGAGCGATGTACGGCACGCGAGGCGCTTCAGTTGGGTGCAGCATGTTCCAGCGCTCACAATCCTGGCCATCACGCGCCAGTTCAGTGAACGAGGTGACGCTGTAAACGTCAGAACCGATGCCGTAGTCTTTCGCCAGGATCTGTGCGGCTTCGCGCACGTGGCGCAGGATAGAACCTGAACCCAGCAGCTGCACTTTGCCTTTGCTACCGTCTACAGTTTCCAGCTTGTAGATACCCTTACGGATACCCTCTTCCGCACCCTGCGGCATCGCAGGCATGTGGTAGTTTTCGTTCAGCGTGGTGATGTAGTAGTAGATGTTTTCCTGCGCTTCGCCGTACATACGCACCAGACCATCTTGCATGATGACCGCAACTTCGTACGCGTAAGACGGATCGTAAGAGATACAGTTCGGGATAGTCAGTGACTGAATGTGGCTATGGCCATCTTCGTGCTGCAGACCTTCACCGTTCAGCGTCGTACGACCTGAGGTACCGCCGACCAGGAAGCCGCGCGCCTGTTGGTCGCCCGCCAGCCACATCAGATCGCCGATACGCTGGAAACCGAACATTGAGTAATAGATGTAGAACGGAATCATCGGCAGGTTGTTGGTGCTGTAAGAGGTCGCCGCCGCCAGCCAGGATGAACCTGCACCCAGCTCGTTGATCCCTTCCTGCAGAATCTGGCCTTTCTCGTCTTCTTTATAATAAGCAACCTGCTCACGGTCCTGCGGGGTGTATTGCTGGCCGTTCGGGCTGTAAATACCGATCTGACGGAACAGACCTTCCATACCGAAGGTACGCGCTTCATCCGCAAGGATTGGCACCAGACGATCTTTGATCGACTTGTTCTTCAGCATCACGTTCAGGGCACGTACAAACGCGATGGTGGTCGAGATCTCTTTGTTCTGCTCTTCCAGCAACGGTTTGAACTCTTCCAGCGTTGGCATTTCCAGCTTCTCGCTGAACTCTGCCTGACGGGTTGGCAGGTAGCCACCCAGTTTCTCACGCTGACCGTGCAGGTAGTTATATTCGTCAGAACCTTTCTCGAAGGTCACGTACGGCAGGCTTTCGATCTGATCGTCAGCCACTGGCACGTTGAAGCGATCACGGATGTAGCGAACGCCATCCATGTTCATCTTCTTCACCTGGTGCGCGATGTTTTTACCTTCCGCAGTGTCACCCATACCATAACCTTTGATGGTATGTGCCAGGATCAGGGTCGGCTGACCTTTAGTGTCCTGCGCTTTTTTCAGTGCCGCGTAGATTTTCTTCGGATCGTGACCACCACGGTTCAGGGCGAAGATCTCTTCGTCTGACCAGTCTTTCACCAGTGCTGCGGTCTCCGGGTATTTACCGAAGAAGTGCTCACGCACGTAAGCGCCATCACGGGATTTGAAGGTCTGGTAGTCGCCATCCACGGTTTCGTTCATCAGCTGGATCAGTTTACCGCTGGTGTCCTGCTTCAGCAGTTCATCCCAACGCGCGCCCCAGATCACTTTGATCACGTTCCAGCCAGCACCGGCAAAGATGCCTTCCAGCTCGTTGATGATTTTGCCATTACCGGTAACCGGGCCATCAAGGCGCTGCAGGTTACAGTTAATGATGAACACCAGGTTGTCCAGCTTCTCACGGGTGGCGATGGTGATCGCACCTTTAGATTCTGGCTCATCCATCTCGCCATCACCGAGGAAGGCGTAAACGGTCTGGTTAGACGTGTCTTTCAGGCCACGGTGTTCCAGATATTTCAGGAACTTCGCCTGATAGATCGCGTTCAGTGGACCCAGGCCCATAGACACGGTTGGGAACTGCCAGAAGTCAGGCATCAGTTTCGGGTGCGGGTAAGACGAGAGACCTTTACCGTGCACTTCCTGACGGAAGTTGTTCATCTGCTCTTCGGTCAGACGGCCTTCAAGGAAAGCACGCGAGTAGATGCCTGGAGAGATATGGCCCTGGAAGTAAACCAGATCGCCGCCGTCTTTATCACTGCGCGCACGGAAGAAGTGGTTGAAGCACACTTCATAAATGGTGGCAGAAGACTGGAAAGATGAGAGGTGACCACCCAGCTCCAGATCTTTCTTCGATGCACGCAGGACCGACATAATGGCGTTCCAGCGAATTGCGGAACGGATACGACGTTCAAGAGAGGTGTTGCCCGGATAGTCCGGTTCATCTTCAACAGCAATAGAGTTGATGTAGTTACTGATAGCCGACGCACCGCCAGCCACTTTCACGCCACCTTTGCGTGCTGCGTTCAATACCTGATCAAGCAGATACTGCGCGCGCTCAACACCTTCTTCACGGATGACCGATTCGATCGCCTGTAGCCAGTCACGAGTTTCGATCGGATCCACGTCATTCTGTAAACGTTCTGACATGGGGTGTGTTCCTTATCTGTGTCTAATACGTTGAATTATCAGGAGCCTGTCTGCTTGTGCTTTGCTTCTGGTTCACAGCACAAGTAAGACAGGCCCGTCGTTTATGTCCGCACGTTCGTTGCCGTGCGTTATTCCTTACGTTGCTGTAAACGACGCAGGGAGCGTTCACGACGGCTCTGCTCCCGACTTCTATCCAGCAAGATTTCCTCAATAAACGCCAGGTGACGATGGGATGCCTCGCGTGCTTGTTCTGGCTCACGAGCCACAATCGCCTCAAAGATACTGGCGCGGTGACCGCTCACTTTCGCCAGCATTTCCCGGCGAGCGTAAAGCAATTCGAAATTCTGACGGACGTTTTGTTCCAGCATAGGGCCCATGGAACGCAGCAAATGTAAAAGCACCACATTATGGGCGGCTTCTGTGACAGCGATCTGATACTTCATCACTGCATCTGCTTCGGCATCCAGATCGCCGCTGTCCTGCGCCTGTTGGATGTGAACATGGCAGTCGCGGATACGCTGCAAGTCTTCATCCGTGCCACGCAGCGCCGCATAATAGGCAGCAACACCTTCCAGTGCGTGACGGGTTTCCAGCAGGTCAAACTGGGATTCTGGATGTTCGGCAAGCAGGCTGACTAAGGGATCGCTCATGCTTTGCCAGAGATTTGTTTGCACGAAGGTACCACCGCCCTGACGGCGTAGCAGCAGGCCTTTGGCTTCCAGGCTCTGAATCGCTTCGCGCAGGGATGGACGTGAGACATCAAACTGTTTCGCCAGTTCGCGCTCGGGGAGAAGCTTTTCACCTGGCTGGAGCGTCCCTTCCATAATGAGAGACTCCAACTGTTGCTCGATCGCATCGGAGAGCTTGGGTTGGCGAATTTTACTGTAAGCCATCTTCCCTTCTTATTGTGAAAACGCCCGGAGTAAATTGGTAATACCAATTGAAAAATGGTGCCCGTAAAGTAACAAAGTATTCACCTTGTGTCTATATGGCAGGCATCACACTTCCGGGGTATATCGCTGTTACAGCGCGCTAACTTACCGTGATAAAGGCATATATTTGCTACGTAAGTGAATTGTTAACAGATTTCACTTTTACCAAACCTTACACTGAGTTAGCCCTAAGCCTTACAGGCAACCATAAGGGAAAGCTATTCGTGTTTATTGATTTTTCATGTCAGAAATAGCGCGAGCGATACCCAGTGGATAGTGCTGCTTTTTCAGCCATCTCTCAGCACAAAAAGCAAAAGCAGGTGCAAAGCGGCGCGCTTATCACTATTCTGGTCGCCATGGTAGTTTCAGCATGCACACAGCACGCCAAATACCGTAAAGAAAAGAATACATTGCGTAAAACAGCCTTACAGTGCGCGCACTGCAGGTGCACAATAACAACATCACGAGGTTTGTATGGAACAACAGCATGGCGAATCGCTGCACCGCGGCCTGAAAAATCGCCATATTCAGCTGATTGCGCTGGGCGGTGCCGTGGGTACTGGCCTGTTTCTGGGCAGCGCATCAGTGATTAAATCGGCCGGCCCGGCCGTGATTCTCGGTTATGCAATTGCAGGATTTATTGCCTTTCTGATTATGCGCCAGTTAGGTGAAATGGTAGTGGAAGAGCCGGTCGCCGGCAGCTTCAGCCACTTCGCTTACAAATACTGGGGCAACTTTGCCGGTTTTGCCTCAGGCTGGAACTACTGGGTGCTGTACGTTTTGGTCGCGATGGCCGAACTGAGTGCTGTCGGTAAATACATCCAATTCTGGTATCCCGAATTCCCTACCTGGGCCAGTGCGGCGATCTTCTTCGTCGTCATTAACGCCATCAACCTGACCAACGTTAAAGTGTTCGGGGAAATGGAGTTCTGGTTCGCGATCATCAAGGTTGTCGCGGTTATCGGCATGATCCTGTTCGGCGGCTGGCTGCTGTTCAGCGGCAACGCCGGCCCGCAGGCCAGTGTAACCAACCTATGGAGCCAGGGTGGTTTCCTGCCACACGGTATGACCGGCCTGGTGATGATGATGGCGATCATTATGTTCTCGTTTGGTGGTCTTGAGCTGGTGGGTATCACGGCGGCTGAGGCTGACAATCCGCAAGAGAGCATCCCGAAAGCCACTAATCAGGTACTGTGGCGTATCCTGATTTTCTATATTGGTTCACTGGCAGTGTTGCTGTCATTGATGCCATGGACGCGCGTCACCGAAGAGACCAGCCCGTTCGTGCTAATCTTCCATGAATTGGGTGATGCACTGGTGGCGAATGCCCTGAACGTGGTGATCCTGACAGCCGCGCTGTCGGTCTATAACAGTTGCGTGTATTGCAACAGCCGTATGCTGTTCGGCTTAGCGCAGCAGGGCAATGCGCCAAAAGCGCTGCTCAATGTTGATAAACGCGGCGTGCCAGTTGCTACGATTCTGGTGTCTGCGGTAGCCACAGCGCTGTGCGTCCTGATCAACTACCTGATGCCGGGTGAAGCGTTTGGCCTGCTGATGTCACTGGTGGTTTCTGCGCTGGTGATCAACTGGGCGATGATCAGCCTGGCACACATGAAATTCCGCAAGAAGAAAGACCAGCAGGGTGTGACTACGCGCTTTAAAGCGGTGCTCTATCCGTTTGGTAACTGGCTCTGCCTGGCCTTCATGGCGGCAGTACTGGTGATCATGGCGATCACACCAGGTATGGCGATTTCTGTGTGGCTGATTCCTGTCTGGATCATTATCCTGGCAGTGGGTTACACCATCAAAAATAAAGTGCAAAAAGCCTAATGTATGCCCTTGCCCGGTGCGCCGTCGCCGGGCAACACTTCTGATCTGCCTCACACTTTTCTGCGCCCACCTGTTTTGTCCATCTACGTGACCAATTGTTCCCCAGCAGGTTACTGATTTAACGCTGATAATTTCGTCTCACCTTGCCGCTGGAGACGAACAATGAAAGGCGCAGCACTCTCATTCAGAGAGAAACTGGGATACGGCATGGGCGATGCCGGATGTAATATGATCGGCGGCGCGATCATGCTTTTCCTTAACTATTTTTACACCGATGTGTTTGGCCTTGCGCCTGCGCTGGTCGGTACACTGCTACTTTCTGTTCGCGTGCTGGATGCGGTCACCGATCCGATTATGGGCGCCATCGCCGATCGTACTCAAAGCCGCTGGGGACGATTCCGCCCGTGGCTACTGTGGGTTTCCGTACCCTATGTGCTGTTCAGCGTGTTGATGTTCACCACCCCAGAGTGGAGTTATGACAACAAAGTTATCTGGGCCTTTGTCACCTACTTCCTGATGTCGCTCACCTACACCGCCATCAATATTCCTTACTGCTCGTTGGGCGGTGTGATAACCAACGATCCCGGTGAGCGTGTGTCCTGCCAATCTTACCGCTTTGTGATGGTTGGCGTGGCGACACTGATTCTGTCGCTATCACTGCTACCGATGGCCGAGTGGTTTGGCGGTGACAATAAAGCGCGCGGGTATCAGATGGCGATGAGCGTGCTGGCGCTGATAGGTCTGGTGATGTTCCTGTTCTGTTTTGCCACGGTACGCGAACGTATTCGTCCAGCCGCGCCCAGTAATGATGATTTGAAGAAAGATCTGCGTGACGTCTGGAAGAACGATCAATGGGTGCGCATTCTCCTCCTCACCTTCTGCAATGTTTGTCCCGGCTTTATCCGCATGGCCGCCACCATGTATTACGTTACCTGGGTGATGGGGAAATCCACGCATTTTGCCACGCTGTTTATTAGCCTGGGTGTGATTGGCATGATGTTCGGCAGTACGCTGGCAAAAATCCTCACCGACCGCTGGTGCAAGCTGAAGGTGTTTTTCTGGACCAATATCGCGCTGGCACTCTTCTCCTGCGGTTTCTATTGGATTGATCCTCACGCGACTGTGGCAGTGGTTGTCGCTTACTTCCTGCTTAATATCCTGCATCAAATCCCGTCGCCACTGCATTGGTCGCTGATGGCGGATGTCGATGATTATGGCGAATGGAAAACGGGGAAACGTATCACCGGCATGAGCTTTTCCGGCAATCTGTTCTTCCTGAAAGTCGGCCTGGCTGTGGCTGGTGCGATGGTCGGTTTCCTGCTCTCGATTTATGGATATGACGCAAGCGCTCAACAGCAACAGCCTTCCGCCATCAACGGCATCATGCTGCTGTTTACCGTGATTCCCGGTGTCGGCTATCTGATCACCGCCGGTGTGGTGCGCTTGCTGAAGGTGGATCGCAAACTCATGCGCATCATTCAGGATGATCTTGCGCTACGCCGTGCCAACGCACGTGAATTATCCCCTGCCTCACTGACTGTCACCCCGCAACCTGGAGAGATCAAATGAGCTGGCCAAATCCCTTTATTACCCAACGCGCCGATCCATTTATCCTGCGTCATGGCGCAGGCTACTACTTCGTAGCATCGGTGCCAGAGTATGACCGACTCGAAATTCGTCACGCTGCCACGCTGAACGGCCTGATTGAGGTCGAAGCGGTGACGGTGTGGCGTAAACCCGATACCGGACCGTTCAGTGCGTTGATTTGGGCACCCGAACTGCATCATATCAATGGGCAATGGGTGATTTACTTTGCTGCTGCCCCAACGCGCGACATCAAAGATGGTCTGTTTCAGCATCGCATGTATGCGCTGGTGTGTGATGACAACGATCCGCTTTCCGGCCACTGGCAACCTGTTCGCCGTGTGTTTACCCCAATCGACTCTTTTTCGCTCGATGCGACGCATTTCGTGCATCAGGGCAAAAACTGGTATCTGTGGGCACAGAAGGATCCCGCTATTCCGGGCAATTCCAATCTCTATCTCGCGGAATTGCTGAATCCCTGGACGCTGAAAAGCGCACCAGTGATGCTCAGCCGGCCGGAGTATGAGTGGGAATGCGCAGGCTTTAGCGTCAATGAGGGCCCAGCGGTTATTCAGCACGGCGATCGGCTGTTTGTCACCTATTCCGCCAGCGCAACTGATGAGAATTACTGTCTGGGAATACTCAGCATCGACATGATGGCCGATCCCCTCGACAGCACTGCCTGGCAGAAATCTGCGCGTCCAGTCTTCACCACCAGTTGGGAAAATCAACAGTATGGGCCGGGGCATAACAGCTTTACGCGGGACGAAAAAGGCAGGGATGTGCTGGTGTATCACGCACGGAATTACACTGAAATTGAAGGCGATCCGTTATGGGATCCGAACCGCCATACACGACTGAAATACATTGAATGGCGCGAAGACGGCACACTGGATTTCGGTGTACCGCCAGCCGATCACACCAGCGTGCCGTAAATGGTCAGCAGCGCGACCACGACCACCAGCACTAACGATATCCGCTTCGCCAGCGCCACGGCCACCCGTGGCGTTTCCACTTTATCCATATGCGGATCGCGCGCCAGCGAGAACTGCGCCAGACTGGTCAGCACCTGATATTGCGAACGATGCCGATCGCTTAGCGAGGCAAACCACGCAGGCAATGCCCGCTCACCATGGCCTAACAGCGCATAAGCCACACCTGCCAGACGCACCGGTATCCAGTCCAGCACGTGCAGTATGCTGTCTACACCTGACTGCGCGCGCTCCAGTGGAGAATGGTGTTTTGCCAGCCAACTCTGCCAGGCGCGCAGGAAGGCATAACCCACCAGCAGCACAGGGCCATAAGGCCCTCCCACCACAAACCAAAACAGTGGCGCGAGGTAAAAGCGGAAGTTAATCCAAATCAGCGCATTTTGTAGCTCACGCAAAAACTCACGCTCACTGCACTCAACGGGTACACCATGAATCAGTGTCAGTTCCGCTGCCATGGCCTGATGCGCCGCTTCATCATCGTGGCTGGCGGCTTTCAGGTAGCGATGATAGTGCAGACGCACAGAACCTGCGCCGATACACAACAAGCCCACCACAATCCAGAATGCCAGTTGTGCCACGCCAAACAGAATGCCTTTCAGGCTCCACACCAGCAGCCAGACAATCAGCATCGCGATGAGGGTCATCACTAACGTGCGCAGCAGTGAAAATCGCTGGCGTCCGCGAAACAGCGGCTCCAGACGATGATCCAGTTGCCAATGCTCACCCAATTTAAACAGGCGTTCCCAACCTAACACTAATAACAAGCTAAACAACGTCATACCTGCTCCTGCTGTTTCAGGGATTCTCCTGCCTGATAGACTCTTTATAGCGTATCCAGTCAAATGCGGGGCCTGGATCGGTTTTGCGCTGTGGCGCGATATCGCTGTGTCCGGTGATGCGTTCCAGCGTCAGCGGATAGTGCTTAAGCAACAAGGCCGTGACCTTTTTTAAGGTCTTATACTGCGCGTCGGTATACGGCAACGTATCCGTGCCTTCCAGCTCAATGCCCATCGAGAAATCATTACAGTTTTCTCGCCCGGCAAATTGCGACACACCGGCATGCCATGCACGCTGATCAAACGAAACATACTGCACCAACTCACCATCACGACGAATCAGGCAGTGTGCCGCCACGCGCAGCTGCGCGATATCGGCAAAATAGGGGTGGGCATCCGGCGGCAAGGTCCCGGTAAACAATTGATCAATCCACGGGCCACCAAATTCACCCGGAGGCAAACTGATGTTATGAATAATCAGCAACGAGGGAATTTCATTTTCCGGTCGTTGATTAAAGTGCGGCGAGGGCACTTTGCGCGCGCTGGTGATCCAGCCATCTTCCAGTTTCATGCTCTAAATCCCAGGCAAAATCAGGCTGAGAATAACATGTTTCCCCTTTTCGGCTTGTGACTTAATGCGAACGGCGACAGGTGTTAAGGATACTAAACATTTCGGCTATCACGACTGGCATTAGGCCATAAATCAGGCTAAGGTGAGCGCAGTTAAATCCGATTAATGGAGTGGCATAAGCATGGCATCGCGTCGTTACGATCCCGATCATCGTCGTCAGGAACTGATTAAGCGTATTGAACAGGACATCCCCGAAGCCGTTGCGCGCGCACTTCAGGAGGATTTAGGTGGTGAGGTGGATGCTAACCGTGACATCACCGCCCTACTCTTGCCGGAAGATAAACAGGCCGAAGCACAGATCATCACGCGTGAACCCGGTGTTTTTTGTGGTAAACGCTGGGTACAAGAAGTGTTCATCCAACTGGGTAACAAAGTCGCGATTATCTGGCATGTTGAAGACGGCCAGCCCGTGGTGGCTGATCAGCTGCTGTTCGAATTAAAAGGCCCGGCTCGTCTGCTCTTAACCGCTGAGCGGACCGCATTGAACTTCGTACAAACGCTTTCCGGCGTAGCCACAGAAGTCAGTCATTATGTCGAGTTGCTTGATGGCAGCGAAACGCAATTGCTGGATACACGCAAAACCTTGCCAGGGCTGCGTACAGCGCTGAAATATGCCGTATTGTGCGGCGGCGGCAGTAACCATCGGCTAGGTCTTTCCGATGCCTTCCTGATCAAAGAAAACCATATTATCGCCAGCGGTTCGGTTCGCAAAGCCGTTGAGAAAGCGCTGTGGCTGGATCCCGATGTACCGGTTGAAGTTGAGGTAGAGAGCCTGCAAGAACTGCAGGATGCGATTGATGCCGGTGCCGACATTATCATGCTGGATAACTTTAGCTTCGAGATGATGCATGATGCCGTCCTTCTCACCGACAAACGTGCCCTGCTGGAAGTTTCCGGTAACGTCACGGAGGCAACACTGCCGCAGATAGCTAAAACGGGCGTCGACTTCGTTTCGGTGGGCGCTTTGACCAAGCATGTGCGCGCCATGGATCTCTCCATGCGTTTTCGAGAACACTAATTTCCCTCCTCTTACCGCCGCATCTGCGCGGCGGTTTGTGAGTTATCTTCCCGTTTACTGTTACTTCTTCTGCAAACGCTGCGATTCATTACCTCCTGCCTTCCAGCGTTAAACAGTCTCACTATCGCTTTCTGACGCCGTTTTCTACCTTAGCCGCTCCACAACCAGGAGCTGAATAATGGATAGACAACAAGGTTTTACCCTCATCGAATTGATGATAGTGATTGGCATTGTGGCCATTCTTAGTGCTATTGGCCTGCCCAGCTACCAAAATTATCTACAACGCGCCGCGCTGACCGACATGCTGCAAACCATGGTGCCTTATAAAACCGCCGTGGAACTCTGCGCAATTGAACGTGGCGGCCCCACTCAGTGCCAGGCGGGTACGAGCGGGATTCCTGCTGCCAAAGGTTCGCGCTATGTGGCCTCGCTCAGCGTCGTGAATGGCGCAATCACCTTAACGGGTCAGGAGAGTCTTACCGGGTTAAATGTGGAAATGACACCAATATGGAACACCACGGAAGGCACTCTGGACTGGCAACGCAGTTGCACCAGTACCAATACCAGCCTGCGTGACAGCTGCCTTGAACAGTTCCGCTTCACCGATAAGGACACGCGCTGATGCCACAGCCCAACACCCCACTACAGATATTATGTGCACGTTATCAGGCTGTGATGCTTCAGCATGACGCGACATCACTGCGCGTCGCAGTAGCCGAGACGCCCGATCCGCTGCTGCTGGAAGCCCTGCAATTCGCCAGCCAGTGCAAAGTCGAAGTCGAGTGCTGGCCTGCGGCACGACTGGAGCAACTCCTGCACAACCCTGATGACTCGGCGACGATACACGAACCGGCCGCCACCGAAACAGCGATTAATGCCGTTGAGCAGATTTTGCGTCAGGCGATCCAACGCCGTGCTTCTGACGTGCATTTTGAACCTCAGCAGCACGGGTTACGCGTCCGATTTCGTATTGATGGTGTTTTGCACAAGCTGTCACATTTGCCAGATGCACCAACGGCTGCGGTGCTTGCCAGACTGAAAATCCTCGGCGGGCTGGATATCGCCGAGCGTCGCTTGCCACAAGATGGGCAATTCACACTGAACCTTGACGATCAACAGGCCGCATTTCGCCTCTCTACTTTACCCATTAGTCACGGTGAGAAAGCCGTGGTGAGACTGCTGCAAAGTGAAAACAGCGCGATCACACTGGATAAACTCGGCATGCCGGTTGCCCAACTCCGGTTACTGAAGCACGCGCTGGCTAAACCTCAGGGACTGATTCTGGTCACCGGGCCTACCGGCAGCGGTAAAACCTTCACTCTCTACAGCGGATTAAGCGCTCTGAATGTGCCGGATAAAAATGTCTGCAGTGTAGAGGATCCCGTTGAAATTCCTTTAGAGGGCATTAACCAGACGCAAATCCAACCGCGTAGCGGGCTCGATTTTAACCGTGTACTGCGGGCTCTGCTGCGACAGGATCCGGATGTGATTATGGTGGGTGAAATCCGCGATGCCGAAACGGCCAGCATTGCCGTTAAAGCAGCGCAGACCGGGCACCTGGTGCTATCAACATTGCACACCAATTCGACGGCGGAAACACTCACTCGTCTGCGACAGATGGATATTCCCGGTTATTTGCTCGGCCCGGCCTTACAGTTAGTCATCGCGCAGCGTCTGGTACGACGGCTCTGCGAGCACTGCCGCCAGCCTGCACAGGCCCTGGCACACCTGCCACACGACATTTGGCCTGGCACCTTACAAACCTGGCGTGCCCCAGGCTGTGACCACTGCTTCTCGGGCTATTACGGGCGTCTGGCGTTATTTGAGGTGCTGCCGATGAGTAACAAATTACAGAACGCGATTTCAGCCGATATGCCGCTGGAGCACATTATCTCACTGGCCAGTGAAGGCGGGATGAAAACCCTGCTCGCCGCCGGGTTGGAGGCTGTGAGTCGCGGTGACACCTCCTTTGAGGAAGTTCAGCGGGTTGTGGGATTGGAGGATGGCTAATCTCTACCATTATCGCTGGCAGGCGCTGGACACCCAGGGTGCGTTACGGCAAGGAACCGCATTAGTTGCCAGTCAGGAAGTTCTCCTGCAGCAACTCTCAGATCGCGGTATGCTGCCGGTTAGCTGGCAGCGTGGAAAATGCTGGCGCACGCGTGACTGGAAGTGGCAGCACAAAATTGACCTTGTTCGTCAGTTGGCTACCTTGCTCAAGGCAGGATTGCCGCTGGCGGAGAGTTTGACCTTGCTGGCTGAGGGGCACCCGCATGCTGGCTGGCGCGAACTGCTTAATGAATTGCAACGTCGGGTCATGGCCGGAGAGGCATTTTCATCTGCACTTCGCGCCTGGCCGCAGATCTTCCCTGCGCTTTTTCCGGCATTAATGGAAGTGGGTGAACTCACCGGTCAGCTCGATGAATGCTGTCGCCAGTTGGCGGTACAGCAAAGCAAGCAACAGCATTTGAGACAGAAAGTGGTTAAAGCTCTGCGCTATCCACTGTTTATCTTGCTGGTAGCGCTGGCGGTGAGTGCGGGTATGTTGCTGTTTGTGCTGCCCGAATTTGTCTCCGTATATGCCAGTTTTGATGCCCCCCTTCCCGCCTTCACCGCCGCCGTGATGAGTCTGTCAGCGTTTTTACAACAGGCGGCGATCCCCCTGGCGCTAACGATAATGTGCATATTGTTCGGCGCAAGGTGGCTTTACCGTGGTTCCGTGCACTGGCAAATACGTGTTCATCGCTGGCTATTGCGTCTGCCGTTACTTTCAACACTCTGGCGCGGTGGTCAGCTCAGCCAGATTTACGCCGTCCTGCAATTAACGCAGCAGGCCGGACTCACTTTATTACAAAGCCTGCAAGCCGTTGAGGTCACGCTGGGATCGCCACTGTGGCGTGAAGCGATTATCGCGTTACAGCGGCATATCGCTGGCGGCTCACCATTGCATCAGGCTATGCAGCATCATCTGCTTTTCACCGCACTCTGTGCACAACTGATCCGGGTCGGTGAGGAAGCGGGGGCGCTGGATGTCATGCTGGCTCGATTAGCGGAGTGGCATGAAGCACAAACGCTGATGAGGGCTGATGCACTGGCGGCTTCGCTCGAGCCCTTGATGATGATTGTGATCGGTGGAATTGTCGGGACGTTAGTGATTGCCATGTATCTGCCGGTATTTGGCTTAGGCGATGCGATTCGTTGACAGATGCGCGCGGTGCGCACCTGTCTTCAACTTTCAACCTTCAACCTTCAACCTTCAACCTTCAACCTTCAACCTTCAACCATCGATAATTGACCATCAGCCTTTAGCCATCAGCCTTTAGCCATCAGCCTTTAGCCTTTAGCCATCAGCCATCAGCCATCAGC
>NZ_JZRD01000052.1:0-45822 GCF_000963995.1 Pantoea sp. SM3 | reverse complement strand
AGGAGTCAGGAGTCAGGAGTCAGGGATGTAAATACGGGCTGGAATGACTGTCAACATTCACTGTAATCAGTAACCCAATTTGCGTTTTTAGTTGTGATTTAAGGTTTGCGAATGTGGGTTTGCTGTTTATGAGTGAGTGAGTGACGCTAAATCATCGGTGGCTTATGACTGCCTGTACGTGAGTGAAAACGGGTAAATGCTCAGCGTTGGGCCATGACAAGTGCACGATAGCGGGTAAGCAGTAACTGCCAAGTTCTGGCGGGTACACCATGCCCTACAGGCGGTATTGAAGAGTCTTCGATAAGCAATGGCCAGAGCAAGAACGACTGGAGAGGCGCGCTCGGTGATATATGACCAATGGCAAATGACCAATTAAAGATAAGAAGAGAAAGAAGAGAGAAGAGCATTTCAACTGCTCTTACTGGTGAAGTGCCCGGATTGAACGGGGGTTATTACATGCTCCCATTGCCGGCTCAACACGAAACGCAATGTTTATCTTTGAACTCCAACGTTCACTGTAATCAGCAAAGCAGGTGAAGACCGTTCTCCTGACACTCCCGAATCCCGAGTCGTAACATTCACTGTAATCAGTAACTGCTGCTCGCTGACAAATTCATTTACGTTCACTGTAATCAGTAAAGCGATCCTCAGTGACCACAACGATCTGGCAGAAAATGTATCGGAAGAGGGAAGGGCTGCTGAGCATTCACTGTAATCAGTGACAGCGTGACGCGCACGATTGAGGCCTCAAATCCATCCCCCAACCGCACTGGCCTAACGTTCACTGCAATCTGCAATTAAGGGAAAAATTCACTGTAATCAGTGAAGGTGACCAACCCTGTCACTTTTACTGTTTATTTGTACAGACAATATGCTGATTACAGTGAACGAATGCCGATCATTGAATATTACCTATAATATTCAGATGGTTATATTAAATCATTTACTATAATCTGTTTTCACCGCATCACCACCATTCACTGTAATCAGCATCCAAATGCGCTATGGCTAATGTTCACTGTAATCAGCAAACCAACTGCAAAAGAGGGCGTGCAAGTGTTAAATACCCACCTAGTAAGTACTCACTATCATATTTAAGCCCAATAACCCGTCGAATCTGATAACACCGTAGGTGGATGTAAGACTAACGTGTCGCTGAATACTGTTTACAGTGAACGTTACTGATTACAGTGAATGCATGATGGGATGCAGATTACAGTGAACAGTGCGGAGAAGAAGTGTGTCACTTTTGGCGATTAAGTGACACACTCGAGGGAAGGGGGCTGATTACAGTGAACGTGAATAATCAGTCTTCAAACTCAATATCATCGAGAGAATCAATGCTCTCAAGATTGCTGATACCGTCCAGCTTCGGCGTTCTGCTATGGATAATAAAGAACACAGAACGTCCACGCTTCACCTCTGAATAGTCGAGGTAGCCAATCTCCTTAAGCTGCTCCATCGCGCGTCGGACCACGTGGTTTTGCGTGGTGGTCTTAGAGCCTAAGTTTAAACGCATGCGCAGACGCGCCAGCGATATAGGTGCAGGATTGGTTGGCAGGCTTTCCAGGTAGGTATATAACGCCTGAGCCGATTCCTTACGCTTGAGCCGTGAAATAGCACGCAGCTGTAGCAAAACTTTATGGTCAAAGTTATACAGCTCAAACAGTTTAGGATCGGCCTGAATGCGCACCAGATCCTTTTCACGATCGTAATACGCCGACTGCACAAGGTGGGTATGATACGCTTTGCCATTACCTTCAAAGGACAACGTATTGGTTGCGATGCGTCTTAAAGAGGCATCTAAACGCTTACGTAAGGCCGCTGACGAGTTTGCCGATGGGATCCCGCACATTTTCACGAAATCAATAAACGGCAGCGTCACGGTGTCGCCCTTTGAGGGATAACGCGAGAAAGACTGAATGATGCCAGCCCAGGTTTTGAAATCATTATCCATGTCCAGCCTTGCGCCAGTAATGGTAATCTTTTCATAGCCTTCCGCTTTAACTAACGAAAGGTTCTTGAGCTCTTTAGTGGCGTCCGTTGAAGCCATCGCGCCCGATTTACCACGCGCAGTAGACTTTAGTGTCGGAACGAACAGACCCAGGCGCATCAACGCGACCGGTTGTACGGTGTTATTTTTATTAGGATGAAGCTGGATAACCTCACCGCTGTTTTTTGTCACCGACAGAAAAGGTTCTAGTAACGCCTTGTTTTCACTCTCTTTATCTGCCATAGCCTGAGATCTTCATTCTGTGGATGAAAAGGATCGATTTCTGATTACAGTGAACATTAACACTGTTTATAGTGAACATTCTACAGTCTATAGTGAATATTATGCTGATTGTAGTGAACGTTTTTCTGATTATAGTGAACGCGATCACCTTCTCAGGCCTTGTGGGGTGCGGCTTGCAGCGATCGGGGATCTCTTAGGATCTCTTTAAGATCTCTCTATGATCTTTCTTTTAGATCTATTCACTGTATAACTGCATAACCCTATGAAGAATCAGCTTCTACCCTCAAAAACTGTCAGAAAATGCTGGTCATTAAGATTGATCCCACCAATGGCGAAAAAACATTAATTCCCTGCGAAGAAGATCCGTGAATTTCATCAGAAGAGAACAACTTCCTCATTATTATTCATTTTTCATCAACCTTCACCGAGCGTAAGGTAAAACTCATATTCATCCCCTACAACTCATGACGAAGGCATCTTATGACTGACAACGTTATTTCACGTAACCCAACCACTGGCGAAATCATCGCATCCTATCCATTGCAGAATGCCGCTGAGCTCGAAGCTGCGTTACAGAGTAGCACCGATGCATTCGCACAATGGCGAGCCACCAGCATGGCGCAGCGCGTCATCGTATTACGCCAGTTAGCAGAACAGATCCGCCAGCGTCAGGATCAACTCGCCACCATGGCAACCCTGGAGATGGGTAAACCCATTGCACAGGCTCGTGCTGAAGTCCTTAAATGCGCAAATCTTTGTGACTGGTACGCTGAGCAGGGCCCAGCCATGTTGGCAGACAAGCCCACGCTGGTGGAAAATCAGCAAGCCTGGCAATCGTTTCGTCCATTAGGCGTGATTCTTGCGGTAATGCCGTGGAACTTCCCTTACTGGCAGGTGCTGCGTGGTGCAGTCAGCATGTTACTGGCAGGCAACACGTATGTGCTCAAACACGCGCCAAGCGTAATGGGTTCAGCCAATCTGATGACAGAGCTGTTTGATGCAACCGATCTGCCAAAAGGTGGCTTCACAGTGATTAACGTTGATAACGATGGCGTTTCGGCTGCAATTAAAGATCCGCGTATTGCGGCTGTTGCGGTGACAGGAAGTGTGCGGGCGGGCGGTGCTATTGCAGCACAAGCCGGTGCGGTATTGAAAAAAACCGTGCTGGAACTCGGCGGCGCAGATCCTTTTATTGTTCTGGCAGATGCCGATCTGGATGCAGCAGTAGCTTCAGCGGTCACTGGGCGCTACCAGAACACCGGACAGGTCTGTATGGCAGCCAAACGGTTCATCATTGAAGAAAGTGTCGCAGAAGCGTTTGAGGCGCGTTTTAGCGCTGCTGTGCAAGCATTAAAGATCGGTGATCCGCTGAGCGAAGAAACTTATATCGGTCCAATGGCGCGTTATGACCTGCGTGATGAATTGGATCAGCAAGTACAGCAGACCCTGAAGCAGGGAGCTCGCCTGGTCATCGGTGGCCACAAGATCGATGGTGTCGGTAACTACTATGCCCCAACGATCCTTGCTGACGTGACACCAGACATGACCGCTTTCCAGCAGGAGATCTTTGGCCCCGTGGCAGCGATTACCGTGGCACGTAATGCACAACATGCTTTAGAGCTGGCGAATAACAGCGAATTTGGTTTGAGCGCTACCGTGTGGAGCGGTAACGAAGCGATAGCCAATGAGCTGGCAGAGAAGCTAGAAACGGGCGCAGTCTTTATCAATGGCAACGGTGCTTCCGACCCTCGCGTGGCCATTGGTGGTGTGAAGAAGAGCGGATACGGTCGCGAGCTTTCCAGCTTTGGTGTCCATGAGTTCTGCAATATTCAGACTGTCTGGAAAAACCGTCGTTAAAAATTTCAGGGCGTGCACTGCACGCCCTTATACCTCGAACTCACTCTCGTCCCACTGTTAATTCCCCGTTAAAATTGTTGTGGAGTAGCTCAAAGAATCCGCTAATGGTATTACAAAGGTATTGTTAGTGGTGTTAGATTGGCCTCACCTACACCGGGGAGTCCTTTTTAAATGAAAACAACAATCCCAAAATTATCCTTCATGATGTTTCTTGAGTGGTTTATCTGGGGCGCATGGTTTGTGCCGCTCTGGGCTTTTCTCAGCAAAAATGGTTTTTCGCCCGTTGAGATTGCCTGGTGCTATGCCTGCACGTCGATAGCCGCCATCCTGTCGCCGATCCTCGTTGGATCTTTGGCAGACCGCTTCTTCCAGGCACAAAAGGTATTGTCGCTGCTGATGATCGTCGGTTCCATTCTGATGTATTTTGCGGCACAGCAGACGCACTTCAGTGGTTTCTTCCCACTGCTGTTGTTGTATGCGCTCACCTACATGCCAACCATTGCGCTAACGAACAGCATTGCCTTTTCGCATGTTGGCGATGTTGAACGTGATTATCCACGCGTGCGCGTGATGGGTACTTTAGGCTGGATTGCGTCAGGGATCGCCTGCGGTTTCTTGCCACCGTTGATGGGCTTTGGCGACATTTCAGCAAGTAATGTCCCGCTACTAATCACAGCTGCCAGTTCACTGGTGCTGGGGATCTTTTCGCTGATGCTGCCAGCCACTGAGCCGAAGAGCACTGGGAAATTCAGTCTGCGTGTGGCGCTGGGGCTGGATGCACTGCATCTCCTGAAAGATCGCAGTTTCCTGGTGTTCTTTGTTTGTTCCTTCCTGTTCAGTATGCCGCTGGCGTTTTACTACATCTTTGCCGAAGGCTATCTGACGGAAGTGGGCCTGCCGCACGCCACCGGTTGGATGACGCTGGGACAGGTATCGGAAATCTTCTTCCTGTTGGCATTGCCGTTCTTTATCAAGCGTTTTGGTATCGGCAAGGTGTTGCTGCTTGGCTTAACCACCGCAGCGTTGCGCTACATATTCTTCGTGTTTGGCGGAGATCAAAATGCCCTGACGATTGGCCTGTTGTTTATGGGCATCCTGTTGCACGGCGTCAGCTATGACTTCTACTTCATCACCGCTTATATCTACGTTGACAAAAAAGCACCGGTGGCGATGCGCAACGCGGCACAGGGCCTGATTACGCTCGCATGCCAGGGTATTGGCAGCTTACTGGGCTATCGTCTCGGCGGATATTTGATGCAGGAGATGTTCGCTTACGACCAGCCACGCAATGGCCAGACGTTCAACTGGGCGGGCATGTGGATGTTCGGCAGCGTGATGATCATCATTATCACTATCGCCTTCATCGTGCTGTTCCGCGATGGCAAAAAACGCAGTGAAGAATTAACCGCTTTCGAGCAATCAGCGACCGCTGATAGCCATAAATAAGAGATGTAATAATGACAATGACACTCCAGGAAAAACGGATTTTAGGCGCTTTTTATGGTCAGGCTCTGGGCGATGCGATGGGTATGCCATCGGAATTGTGGCCGCGCAGTCGCGTTAAGCAGCATTTTGGTTGGATTGATGGTTTTCTGCCGGGACCTGCCGAAAACAATGCGGCCTGTTATTTTGGCCGCGCAGCATTTACTGACGATACGTCGATGGCGCTGGCGCTGGCCGATGCGATAGTCACCCATGATGGCGATATAAACGCCGAGACTATTGGAGCCAATATCCTGCGTTGGGCGGAGGAGTTTGATGCCTTTAACAAAAACGTGTTAGGACCCACATCAAAGATAGCCCTGAATGCACTGAAAATGGGTACGCCAGTGACGCAACTGGATAACAACGGCATGACCAATGGTGCGGCAATGCGCGTTTCGCCACTCGGTTGTCTTTTGCCAGCCAAAGATCTGGACGCTTTTATTGACGCTGTCGCACTGGCTTCCAGTCCCACGCACAAATCAGATGTCGCTATCGCGGGGGCAACGGTGATTGCCTGGGCCGTCTCACGTGCTATTGACGGAGCAAGCTGGACATCCATCCGCGATGAGCTGCCTGCGATTGCACGCGCTGCGCAGGAAAAACGCGTCACGACCTTCAGCGCTTCCATGGCCGCGCGTGTTGAGTTGGGACTGAGCGTTGTGGCACTGGGCAGAGGTGTGGAATCAACGATGCAGCAAATTTATGATTTGGTGGGCACCGGGACGGCCACTATCGAATCGGTCCCGGCGGCTATTGCAATGGTTGAGTTGGCTAACACTGACCCGAATCGCTGCGCCATTCTGTGTGCCAATCTGGGGGGCGATACCGATACTATCGGCGCGATGGCTGTCGCCATTTGCGGTGCGCTGCATGGCATTGATGGGATTGATTCACAGCTCAAAGCGGAGCTGGATGCTGCCAACGCGCTTGATTTCACGCGCTACAGCAGCGCTTTTGTGCAGTTTCGTCAGCTGCGTGAGGCCGCTTATGCTGACGCCAGATGACCTGAATCGGTTGGAAGGCCGTTTGCCCGTTTGCGTCATTGGTGCAGCTGTGGTTGATGTGATTGCCGATGCGTATTCATTACCGCATCGGGGAAGTGACATTGAACTCCACCAGCAGGGCGTTAATGTGGGCGGATGTGCGTTGAATGTGGCGATCGCGTTGCATCGACTGGGCATTCCTTCCACCAATGCGCTGCCACTGGGTAACGGTATTTGGGCCAATATTGTGCGGCAGAAGCTGACGGAATATGGCATTACCAGCGTGATGGAAACCAGCAAAGGAGATAATGGCTGGTGTCTGGCACTGGTGGAGCCAGACGGCGAGCGCACGTTTCTGTCTGTTAGCGGTGTCGAAAATCTGTGGGATGCCGAACTGCTGGGCACATTGCCACAAGCCGCACACCGTTGGATCTACCTTTCTGGCTATCAACTCACCAGCAAAAGCGGCGATGTGCTGATTGAGTGGCTTGAGCAGCAGGCTCAGACCTATCTGCTGCTGGTGGATTTCGGTCCGCGTTTGGCTGATATCGGTGAGCGCCAATTTGCCCGCGTGATGGCGCTAAAACCACTGATTACAGTGAACAGACAGGAAGCGGAATTACTTTGGCAGGAGCGTTTAAATCAACATGAATCCTTTGACGCCCGCCAGTTAATGACGCAATGGCAACAACGCTTTGGATCGCCGCTGGTGGTGCGTTTGGACAGTGATGGCGCAGGTTATGTTGATGCGGACTCTCAGGGCTGGATCCCTGCTCTGGCGACGAAAGTGGTTGACACGATTGGCGCCGGTGACAGCCATGCGGGGGGACTTTTAGCGGGGCTCGCTTCAGGTTGGTCGCTGGCCGAGAGCGTGGCGTTGGGCAATGTTGTCGCGTCTTATGTGGTGTCTCAACGCGGAGGTGATTGCGCACCGGAACGTGCCACGCTGCAGGCTTATTGGCAGCAAAGGCTCATTCAGCAATAAAGACGTACATATCGCTGCGACAGTAGCTGATGCTGTACTCCAGCGGATTGCCTTGAGCGTCAAGTGCCAGCTGTTTGATCACCAGCACAGGGACATTGGCGGGCAGGGCAATCTGCTGCTGGAGCGCCTCATCAGGCATGCGGGCACTCACTCTACTTTGCGACTTAACGGGTAAAATCTGATGCTTGTTAAAGTAATCATACAAAGAAATCCCAATATCATCGGCATCCGCAATAAAGCGTGCCGGCACCCAGGACTCTTCCACGGAGACCGCTTGCTGGTCGACATAACGAATACGCTTGAGCAAGTAGACCTCGCTATCTTTGCTTAATCCCAGTTTTTCACCGATCTCCGCGCTGCAAAGAATTTTGCTCTTATTAATCCACACCGTATCCGGCTTTTTACCGCGTAAAACGGCCTGCTGTGACAAACCTTTGGGCTCTTTCAGCGAATACTCAAACTGGCTACAAATCTGTGTACCGTAACCGCGTGAACGGAATACCACTCCCTCTTTTTCCAGTTCATCCATTGCTTTACGCACCGTAATGCGCGAGATGCCAAGCAACTGGCTGAAATCTCGTTCACTGGGCAGGATCTCTTCATGCAGCAGAATACCATCGCGCACTGCTTCTTTGATGCTGGTGGCAAAGCGCTTGTACAACGGCGTGCGGCTCTCTTCAGCCAGTGTGGTGGTAAGCCGCGAAAACAGCGGATTCTGTTCAGTCATAGCGGGCTGAGACACTCAATAGGGTTTATCAAGGGAAGATATGATACTGAATTTTGACCGTTCGCGTAGAGACTTTAACCGCATGTTATTGCGGTTATTAGCACATAGGTTCAATCAATTCTTTCGCTTATAATTTGACCTTACCCGTAACGAAGACTATAGTCTTGCTTACGGATTCTTTAAGGCAGGGAGGGGTAAATGGGCATTTACCTGACGCCAGAATTTCAGGAAGAGAGACGTCATGCACGCATCAACGATAAAATTCTGTGTAAAGCTGCTAAGTCGATTTTTGCGGGATTATATGGCGACCCATTAGGACGTTACACGTTCAAAAAACGACTTGGGTTGCCCGGCGTGGGGGCATCTGACGGCGCGCGTAGTATTGTTTTCTTCAATTATGGCAACAACATTTATTTCTTTGATATGTACTTGAAAAGTCAGTTGTCAAAGAAGAAAGGCAAAGAACTGGAAGATGATGAAATTGATGTTTATTGCCGTATCGCTCGGGATTTTATTGCGATGTCAGATGAGAAGGTCAGGGAATTGATTAAGCTAAAAGAATTGATCGAGGTAACTTGTGATGACTGATCGCTTGAAGAAACTCCATGAAATGGCGCAGCGCTACAACAAACTAGGTGTCGTTCAGGACGAGACGGTTGCTGAAATCTGTGCGGCGATCGAAGCACGTAATATCCCTCCTGTGCGCGATATGTCTGGGATTGAGATTAAAGCGGTACGCTTAAGATGGAAGATGTCGCAGGCTGCTTTAGCTATGACCACCGGCATGTCAGTTGAGAGTGTTTCAAAGTGGGAACGTAACGAAAGTAAACCCAATAAAGCGGCTTTACGTATCCTCAACACCATTGAGGATAAAGGCCCAGCGGTTTTCATCCTTTAAAACATAAAAGCCCATCCGGGCTTTTATGCATCAAATCTTCAATCACCGCTCATCAAACGGCACGCCGCCTTTGGATTTGTGATGCTTAGGCGTTTCGATGATTGAGACCGTCACCGAATTGGCTTCAATCTCAAACGAGTCTGCGACTGCGGCAGTGACTGCTTTCAGCAACTTCTTCTTCTGCTCAACCGTGCGGCCTTCCGCAGCATAAACAACGATCTCTGGCATTTCTGTTTCTCCTACAGGGTTCAGATTCGGTTTCAGCATAACCCAGTCACGCCCGAGCATGCAGCGCCAATTTGTCATAAACACCCCCGCAACCGTTTATCCCTGCAGGCGATCTGTGTTTAAATGTGTATTGTTATGTTATAACGTAATTTCTCTGGGTTTTTTGTAGCGGTATTTTTCGGAAACTATAATGAAATCAATGAAAAAAATGCTGATCGCCACGGCGCTCGGCCTGGCTTCGTGCGCCTCATTCGCGGCGCAGCATCAGGAAAACACGGTGCGCATTGCCGCTCCGTTTGAAATTAAAGGAGCCGATCCGGCGCTTTCTGGCGACATTCTCCTGCGTATGGATGTGGTGGAAACGCTGGTGGAAGTGAACGAACGCGGTGAGCCCATCCCAGCATTAGCTAAAAGTTGGCAGGTATCGGAAGACGGTTTGCGCTGGCAATTACAGCTGCGCGAGAACGTGCATTTTCATGATGGTTCGCGACTCGATGCGGAAGCGGTGGTGAAATCACTTAATACGGCACGCAGTAAAGCGGGATTATTGGACAAGACACCGATCAGTGAGATCAGAGGGGCAGGGCAAGTGGTGACCATCACACTGCGCGAGCCTTTCACCCCGTTGCTTTCCGTTCTGGCGGAAAGCCGCTCCCAAATTTTGGCGTTATCCAGTTGGGATGCACAGGGCAACATCACACGCATCATCGGCTCTGGACCGTTTATGCTGACGGCATTTCAACCGCCGCAGTCGTTAGCGGTGCAACGTTTTGAAGAGTACTGGGGAGAGAAACCGCATATCGCCGCTGCCAGTTATCTCTCTTCTGGCCGGGCAGAAACCCGCGCGCTATTAGCAGAAAGCGGTGATGCGGATTATGTGTTCAATCTTGATGCGGCCAGCCGTCAGCGTCTGGCACGCAAGCCGACGCTGCAGCTTCCCGCCATTCCAGTGCCGCGCACGCTCATGCTGAAGCTTAATCTGGGGGATCCCCTGTTAGCGGAACAGCCGGTGCGCGAAGCGATTAGCATGGCCATTGATCGCAATGCGTTGGCGATGGCGGTGTTGCGTTATCCAGGTGCTGCCAGCCAGTTGTTCCCGCCAAACATGGGCGAATGGCATAACGCGACGCTGCAACCATTGGCCTATCAGCCCGATTTGGCCGTTACCCTGCTGCAAAAAGCCGGCTGGCAATCAGGATCAGACGGAGTGCTAACGCGCAACGGCCAGCGTTTCAGCCTGACACTGCTGACCTTCCCGGATCGCCCGGAACTGCCGTTGATGGCAATGGTTATCCAGCAACAGCTGCGCAAAGTCGGTATTGAAGTGAAGATCAACTCAACTAATGCCAGCGAAATTCCCGCCCAGCATCACAGCGGGAAATTACAAATGGCGCTGTTCTCACGTAATTTCGCCCTGACACCCGATCCTACCGGCACCTTGCTGCAAGATTATGCCGAGAAAGGTGGCGACTGGGGGGCGATGAACTGGCATCCGACAGGATTCAGTGGCGCACTGCATACCCTGACGCAATCCACCGATGCTTCCGCGCGTGCCAAAGCTCGAACGCTCATCACTTCGGCGCTGCAACAGGATCTCCCGGTGATTCCCATCGCCTGGTATCAACAATCTGCAGCGATCAACAGTCAGTTGCAAAACGTCGCGCTCGATCCGTTTGAGCGTCACTTCGGCCTGCGCCAACTGCGTTGGGAGCCGTGATGATGAGACAATTATGCTGGCGTCTAATGCAGGCGTTTTTTGTGGTGCTCGCAGTGGGCTTACTCACCTGGTTTCTGGTGCGGTCATTGCCCGGTGACATGGCGTGGCGCATTGCCAGCGGTCGCTACGGCTATGACCGGGTTGATGCCGATGCTGTCGCACGCGTGCAGCAGGAGTTAAGCGGGGCTGCTGAGCAAGGCAGTGCGTTACTGCACTGGTTGTTGGACCTGCTGCAATTTAACTTTGGCCGTTCACTGGTCTCCGGCGAACCGGTGATGGATGAACTGCGCTGGCAACTGAGTCAGACGCTGGCGTTAGCCGGGGTATCTTTGCTGCTGGCGCTGGCTATCACACTGCCGTTGGGTATCTGGGCCGGTTGCCACGCCAATGGCAAACTGGATCGTCTGCTGTTTTGGCTGTCATCATTGCTTAAGTCGGTGCCGCATTTTGCGCTGGGTATGCTGCTGGTTGTGCTGTTCGCGCTGCAACTCGACTGGCTGCCGAGTGCGGGACACGGTGAATTACGGCATTTCCTGTTACCGGCGATGACGCTGGCCTTGTCGCTGAGCGCGGTGGGCGTACGCGTGGTGCGTGAAGCCACCTGGCAGGTGGTGAATGCGGGCTATTACCAGTGGGGGGCGCAAAAAGGTCTGGCGCCCGCCATCTTGCTGCAACGTCACGGTCTACGTAACCTCGGCACCCCGGTACTCACCTGGTTTGGCATGCAGTTTGTCTGGCTGGTGGAAGGCGTGGTGGTGGTGGAAACGTTGTTTGCCTGGCCGGGCATTGGTCATGCATTAGTTCATGCCATCTTTGCCCGCGATGTGCCGGTGATTCAGGCCAGTGCGATGACGCTCGGCCTGCTGTTTGTCCTGCTGAATATGCTGGTAGATGCAGGTTGTCATCTGCTTGATCCGCGAGGGACGCGCGCATGAAATTGACTTCACGCCACGTCGGTGGGTTGTTGCTGGCTCTACTGCTGAGCTACGCCTTTTTGCTGCCTCTGTTCCATCATGGTGATCCTCTGCAACAAGAACTGCTCAACATGTTAAAGCCTCCCAGCCAGGCCAATTTACTAGGTTTCGATCACCTGGGGCGTGACATGCTACCGCGCCTGAGTGCGGCGTTGCGCCTGTCACTGGGCCTGGCAGCGCTGTGCGTGATCAGTGCAATGCTGGTCGGAGTGCTGGCAGGTGTACTTAGCGCGCTCTATGGCGGTGTGATCGACCGTGTAGTCAGTATGCTGGGGGAGATGTGCCTGGCGCTGCCAGGGCTACTGCTGGTGTTGTTACTCGCCGCAATTGCACCTGACTCGCCGCAGATGTTGTGGTTAGGGATCTCATTGGTGCTTTGGGTGGAATTCTTCCGCGTCACGCGTGCCACCTTGCGTCCTATTGTGCATTCGCCGGGCATGCAGGCCGCCAGCATGCTGGGTTTCAACCCAATCTATCGTTTTCGTCGTCATCTGTGGCCAGCCCTCGCACCGGTACTGCTCACGCTTGCGCTGTTCTCGTTCAGCAACGCCATTATGGCGGTATCGGCGCTTGGATTTATCAGCGTGGGAGTCCGTCCACCCACACCGGAGCTAGGCTTGATGATGACCGAGCTGCTGCCCTTTGCCTGGGAAGCCCCGTGGTTGCTGCTGCAGCCTGTCGTCACCCTGTTTTTATTGCTGATTAGCCTCAACCTGATGATGAAAAAGGAGCGTGTATGAAAGGATTACAGGCCATCGGCATCACGATAACAACGGCGGATGCCACGCTGGTGGAACCCGTCGATTTTCAGCTGCAACCTGGCCAGCCGCTCACCTTATTGGGTGAGACAGGCTCAGGAAAAAGCCTGTTGGCGCAAGCGGTGATGGGAATCTTGCCGGAGGCCTTGCAGGCTAGCGGAACTTTAATCATCAACGGTCAACGTTATCAGTTACCGCAGGATCGTGATGCGTTATGCAGCTTATGGGGAAGCACCCTGGCCTCCCTGCCACAAGAACCCTGGCTGGCGCTCGATCCCACCATGGCGATTCAGCAGCAGGTCGCGGAAGGTTATCGCTATATCCGAGGACATTCAGCGCCGCGTAGTGTGGCAGCTGCGCAGGATGACCTCACACAATTAGGGTTACAGGCTGCGGCACAGAAATTCCCGTGGCAATTATCCGGCGGCATGGCACAGCGCGCGGCATTTGCCGCCGCGCGCGCAGGCGGTGCAGAAATCCTGATAGCAGATGAACCGACCAAGGGGTTGGATGCCTCCCGACGCGATGACGTTTCTGCATTGCTGCGTCGTGAAGTGGCGGAAGGTGGGACGTTGCTGACCATCACTCACGATATCGCGCTAGCACGTCAGCTGGGCGGAAATGTCATCGTCATGCACAAAGGCAAAGTGATCGAGCAAGGCCAAGCACAGCTAGTGCTGCACACCCCGCAGCAGGGTTATACCCGCGAATTGCTGGCCGCCGATCCCGCTGCCTGGCCGCAACGGCAAACCACGGTGATCCGCAGCAAACCCGTGGTGAGTGCGCAGGGTATAAAACTGCAGCGCGGCGGAAATACGTTGGGCGTGCCAGAAAACTTCGTCCTGCATGCTGGGGAAATGGTCGGTTTACATGGTGCCAGCGGCAGTGGGAAAAGCAGCTTTGGCGACGTATTGCTGGGGTTACTCACACCGCAACAGGGCAGCATCACACGTCATGTTGCGGCGAGCGCGTTGAAGTATCAGAAGATCTATCAGGATCCTTCGGCGCTGTTTCCCGCCACACGCAAGCTGTCACAAAGCCTGGAGGATGTGCTGCGCCGTCATCGCATTGAACGGTCAAAACGCGACAGGCTAATGGAGCAATTGGCTTTAGATCCTTCATTGCTCACGCGCTGCCCGGATTCGCTCTCGGGCGGCGAATTACAGCGCTTTTCTCTGCTACGCGTCATGCTGCTTGAACCGGTTTTCCTGTTCGCTGATGAGCCGACATCGCGACTCGATCCGCTGGTACAGCAGCAAACCCTGCAACTGATCACCCAGATGGCGCGTCAGCAGCAGTGTGGCGTGCTGCTGGTGAGTCACGATCGCGAACTGCTGGAGAAAGGGACAGATCGCGTGATCGCGATGCAGGCGGCTTAACGCTCTGGCGGCTGGCTATCACCGACACCCAGTGAGCGCTGCATCACGACGGTGTCGAGCCAGCGGCCATGTTTGAAGCCCACCGATTTCATCACACCGGTGTGCTCGAAGCCGAGCGCCCGGTGTAAACCCAGCGATCCCTGATTAGCGCTATCCCCGACGATGGCGATAATCTGACGGAAACCAGCTGCTTCTGCCAGCGCAATCGCTTTTTGCAATAACGCCCGCCCTACGCCACGTCCGGTTTGCTCGCGGTCGAGATAAATCGAATCCTCCAGCGTAAAACGATAGGCATAGCGCGGTCGATAAGGCGCCAGATAACAGTAACCCAGCACCTGTTCATCCTCCTGCGCCACCAGCCAGAAGCCACCGCGCTGCTGGACATCCTTGATACGGTTTAGCATTTCACTTTCGCTGGGAGGCTCTGTCTCAAAGGTGGCGGTGCCGTGTAACACATGCCAGGCATAGATTTTTTGAATGGCGGCGGCGTGATGCGGTCGGGCGGGAATAATATCCATATGTTCCTGATAATCGGCTAGCGAAAAACACAGCATGCCACTGCGCTGCGTGGCGATCATCGGGTTTTATCAGAGGAAATTATTATGGGTAACGGCTCCCCGCCCGAGTGGGCGAGGGTATACGGGACCGTCGCTAGTTTTGCTCGGAAAGCTGCACCGCCATGGTATTCGCTTCCAGCGCTTCGAAGATGTGCGGTTCGTCGGCCGGATAGCAGATGTAGTCACCGGGATGCAACTCAACGGGCGCATCAGTCGGGCCGACTAATGCGCGACCCTGAGCAATGATAATGTGCTCTACGGAACCCGGTGGATGCGGATGCGAGGCGCGCGGTGCGCCTGGCTGGCTGGTGATCAGGTAGAGATCGCGGCGTCCCCCCGGCGGGCAGCTGGCCAGAAGTGCTGCCTGATAATCCGCTAATTCAGCCGACACCATCATGCCCTCGCCGCGACGGGTCACTTGTAAACGCTTCACTTCCGGTTCCATCAAACGGGCGAAAGGAATATTCAGCGTCACGCACAATGACCATAGCGTCTCAATGCTGGGATTGCCGTTGCCCGCTTCCAACTGGGATAGCGTGGATTTCGCGATACCGGCGCGACGAGCGACTTCGGTTAACGAGAGTCCGGCACGCTGACGTTCACGCACTAATCCAGCAGAGATAAGATCGATAGGCGGCGTCACAATTACTCCTGTTCTTTATATCGAACGTTTTGTTCATCTTGTAAAACACTCAGGGTGCGTTCATTATAACGGCTTTCCTGTTCGATATGAGATCAAATTGTGATGCGTCTGGGTGCAGTTCCGCTTGATCGCGGCGTATTAAAAGCGATTTTTCTGGTATGTCTGGCCGACGGTATTGTTGGACTCTCTTACGGTTCGCTGGCAGCGGCAGATGGTTTTCCGCTGTGGGTGCCGATCGCGCTCTCCACGATGGTGTTGGCAGGCGCATCTGAATTTCTCTTTATCGGTATTGTAGCTGGGGGTGGGAGCCCGCTTACGGCAGCGGCGGCAGGTTTGCTGGTCAATGCGCGTCACTTACCGTTTGGTATTGCGGTGAAAGATCTGGTCGGGCAGGGCGGACGCAGTTTGCTGGGTTGCCATATCATGAATGATGAAAGCGTGGTGTTTGGCATTTCGCAAAAGACGCACTCTCAGCGACGTGCCGCATATTGGGTATGTGGTTTGGGCATTTTTGCAATCTGGCCACTCAGCGTGGTGTGCGGCGCGTTTATCGGGCGCTTCATCCCCGATGTCTCAGCGATGGGTCTGGATGCGGTTTTTCCCGCTATTTTGATCGCACTGATCTTTCCCGCCTTGCGCCAACGTCGCACGCTTATTCCGGCCACGCTCGGCACCGCATTGTCAGTGCTCGCCACGCCGTTTGTTCCGGCGGGAATGCCGGTATTGTTCTCGTTACTGGGTTT
Source organism: Pantoea sp. SM3 (assembly GCF_000963995.1). Taxonomy (NCBI): domain Bacteria; kingdom Pseudomonadati; phylum Pseudomonadota; class Gammaproteobacteria; order Enterobacterales; family Erwiniaceae; genus Pantoea; species Pantoea sp. SM3. Next base: position 29,652 of record NZ_JZRD01000052.1, on the reverse strand, counting down.
ACTTAGCTGGCGGGAGCGCAAAAATGCATAATAACCTCGTGATCGCCGGCATCGCGCTGCTGGCCGTTGGCACTTACGTGATGCGCTTTGCTGGCTACCGTTTGGGAAGTCGTATGCAGATGTCGGAGTCCGTGCGCAATATGCTCTCGGATGCTGCGACGGTGCTGTTGCTGGCGGTTGCCGTCACCACGGCATTATTTGAAGGGAGCCATTTTGCGGGTATCGCGCGGATAGCCGGTGTGTTATTTGCCGTGTTTCTCGCCTGGCGTCGTACGCCGCTGATTTTGGTGATAATTGGCGCGGCCGCAATGACCGCCTTGCTGCGTTATCTGGGCGTACCCTGAACCAAAAAGAACACACGCGCGGCAAGCGTTTTGCTACTGTGGGATATCCGTCATCATCGCACAGAGAAAAATCCATGACACCGCGCTTAGCTCATCCACATGAAGCAGCCGACTTGTGGCGCATCCGCAATCTCGCGATTCGCTATGGCTGCCAGTCAGTTTATCCGCCTGAAGTGATTGCTGCATGGACGCCTGACGCGTTGCCGTCAGGTTACTTTGAGGCGATCAAGGGTAATCCCTTCTTCGTGATTGACGATCCTGAACTGGGTGTCGCAGCCACGGGTTTTCTTGATCTCAAAAGCGGCAGCGTAGAAGCGATATTTACCCTGCCAGCGTGCAACGGCAAAGGCTATGCCAGCGCCATTATGATCGCGATTATCGCGGAAGCCCGCCAGCGCGGTTTCCGTCAACTGACCCTGGCCGCAACCCCCAATGCCAGCGGTTTTTATCTGCGGCATGGCTTTAGCACCGTGCGTGAGGCCTTGTATCCTTCCGCATTAGCCAAAGCCGATCTCCCCTGCGTCGAAATGATACTGACACTATGATTAAGTAAGTGAAAACAACATGGACAGCGCCAAAATGGTGATTAATTGCGTGGCCTATCGCCACGGAAAACGTGAAGAGCATGTCGATGTCGCCGACATTAGCGAAGTACTCAAAGACGAGAGTGCGTTTATCTGGCTGGGTTTGAATCAGCCTGAACCGGCTTTTATGCAGACGTTGCAGGAAGAGTTCGGCTTACATGAGTTAGCCATTGAGGATGCGCTGGTAGCCCATCAGCGCCCGAAGATTGAGCAGTACGGTGAATCGGTTTTTATCGTGGTGAAAACGGCACATCTTGATGATCAGCAGCGTATCAGCTTTGGTGAAACCCACTTTTTCCTTGGTAAAAACTTCCTGATCACCGTGCGTCACGGATCATCAGAAGGCTATGCGGCGATTCGCGCCAGAGCAGAAAAAAACCACACCATGTTGTGTCAGGGACCGGGTTACGCGTTTTACTGCATCCTCGACTTTATCGTCGACCACTACAGCAAAATCACCGAATCACTCAGTGAACGCATTGGTACGCTGGAAGAGGGCATGTTTACCACGCGCTTTGACAGTAAAACCCTCGAAGATGTCTATCATCTGCGGCGCGAACTGCTGGCGCTGCGTAATGCCGCGATGCCGGTGACTGAAATCTGCGCCCAGCTGGCGCGTTTTCACGAAGACATTATCCCGAAGAATTTGCGGGCCTACCTGCGTGACGTCCAGGATCATGCTCACCATGTGATGATCGATGCCGAAGACATGCGCGAAATGCTGACCAGTGCGATGCAGGTTAATCTGGCGCTGGTGTCGGTTCAGCAGAGTGAGGTGAATAAGAAGCTGGCTGGCTGGGGTGCGGTGCTGATCGTCCCGACCATTGTCTTCAGTATGTACGGCATGAACTTCTCTGATATGCCCGAACTAAAAACCCACTTCGGCTACCCTGCGGTGCTGGTTGTCACGTTGGCGATTTGTGGCGTGATGTGGTCACGACTGAAAAAAGCGGGCTGGTTGTAATCTTTTTATCAGATGACTTTATTATCACTGCGCTGGTGATAGCGGCGCAGTGAGTTGAGATTTCCTTTCCGCACATTTCCCCGAGCGAATTTCCAGCATCTGAGTCGCTGCGCGTGTTGTCACGCAAAACCTTCACCGAATTGCCATGGATTCGTCATCTTGCTGCTTTTTCCATCATCATCTTTTCCTATAATAACGGCAGATTAAATACAACATATCCCACATTAACCACATAACCCGGTCTTGCTTCATTCGCCAACAGTTGCCACTATCGCTTCATAGTGATGCCAGAAACACAGGGTGTAACAATGGCGAAAGACCCGGCTTTATCTCATTCAATGCCTGATGTCATTAATGCGGCGCAACAGATACGTTGCGGCGAGGTGAGCAGCGAAACGCTGGTGGGAAATTGCCTTAAGCAAATCAAAACCCACAATCCCACATTGAATGCCTTTGGCGATGTTTACGATGAGCAGGCGTTGGAAGAGGCTATAAGCTGCGACCGCGAACGTCAGTCAGGCAAGATTCGTGGCCCACTGCACGGTGTGCCGTTCGGCGTGAAAGATTTGTTCTCAACGGCAGGCTTGCGCACGACCAAAGGATCACTGACCTCACTGGATAACGTGCCAGAAAGTGACGCCCCCATTATTGAGCGACTGAAGGCGGCGGGAGCAATCATTGTCGGTAAAACCGCAACCACCGAGTTTGGCTGGACCGGATCAAGCTATTCACGGGTATTTGGCCATGGGCGCAATCCGTGGAACCCGGCGCTAACCAGTGGTGGATCCAGTTCGGGATCGGCAATCAGTGTTGCGGCGCGCATGGTGCCTGCGGCGCTGGGCTCTGACGGTGGTGGCTCGGTGCGTATTCCCGGTGCATTTTGCGGCATTTTCGCCCTTAAAGCCTCGCTGGGACGCATCCCGACCTGGCCGTGGTCTGCGACTGAAATGCTCAGCCATGCCGGACCGATGACGCGCACCGTTCGTGATAGCGCGCTGCTGTTTGATCTGCTTTCGGGACCGGATGCGCGCGACCACCAGGCGCTGCCAGCCAAAAGTGAATCCTGGCTGGCACGCTGCGACCAGCCGCTGCCTTCACTGCGTGTGCATTACAGTCCAACGCTGTTCAACACCCCGGTCGACGAGCAGATTGCGCGTTGCGTTGAACAGGCGGTAGAGCAGATTGCTCATTCTTTGCCAGTGACGCTAATGGCACGCCCGCTGGACTGGTCATCACCGTTCGATGCGTTTGACACCTTATGGAGCGGCGGGCGCGGTGTGGCTTATGGCGCCGCACTGCAGCAGCAGCTCGACCAGCTCGATCCGGGCTTTGCCGCGCTGATTGAACGCGCGCAAAGCCTGAATCTAGCCGACTACCTGGCGGCACAAAAACAGCGTGCGGCCTTTGCCGGACAGGTACACGCCTTGTTTGACAGCGTGGATTTACTGATCACGCCTACGCTGCCGGTTCTGCCGTTCGCGGCCGATCGCCATGTGCCGGAAAATCAGTCGCCGGGCGACAGCGGAGTAGAGTGGGCGCGCTGGACACCTTTCACCTGGCCATTCAATTTGAGTGGTAATCCGGCGGCGACGATTCCCTGTGGTTTTACCCCGCAGGGGTTGCCAGTGGGTTTGCAGGTGATTGGCCGACGTTATGCGGAAGGCGACGTCTTGCAGTTCTGTGCGGCGCTCGAAGCGCTGATGCCGTGGGATCAACATCAACCTTCTCTGTAGGGCGCGGCCTTGAGACCGCCCGAAAGGTATACTGCGGTTTTGGTCGATCAAAACAGAAGGTAAGCATGATTAATCAGCCACGACTGGATGAAATAAAACGGATTTTACACCACGAAAAGCGGGTACGCGTGACGGAGCTGGCGCAGAAATTCGTGGTATCAGAAGAGACGATTCGACGCGATCTTAAATATCTGGAAGAGCAAAGCGTATTACGGCGCGTGCACGGCGGTGCCATTTTACCGGTGCCCAGCGAAGAGCAGCCGTTACAGATCCGCAGCCGTATCAAGCCACGTGCTAAAGCGCGAATCGGTCAGCTGGCAAGCGAATTGGTGGAAGAGGGGATGGCGCTGTTTCTGGATACCGGCACCTCAACGCTGGCACTGGCGCAGCAGCTGACCCGCTTCTCACGTTTGAAGGTCGTCACTAACTCAATGGATATCGCCGCGCTGCTGACGCAGCAAAGCGACAACGCTGTCACGCTAACACCAGGGCGCGTTCGGCGAAATGATAACGCACTCATTGGCCCCCATACGCTGGAGTTCGCACGTCAATTCCACTACGACATTGCCTTTATGGGCATAGGTGCAGTGGATCGGGACAACGGTTTTATGGATTACGAAGAGCCTGAGGCGTTATTAAGGCGCGTGCTGAGCACGCACTGTCGCCAGAGTGTGATTCTGGCAGATGAAGGCAAATTTGGACTGCGAACCTTTGTGAACACGCTGCCGTTTAGCGCGGTCGACATCTTAGTGACCAATGCGCGACCTGCGGCAGCTTTTGTAGCGAGTCTGGAGAGTGCCCATGTCAACATCCTCCATCCCGGCAATGCCGCGGATGACACCGCAAGATTATCAGGCGTTTGATGCGCTGTTCGCCCTCAGCAGCAGCATCGGTGCGACACCCGCAGGCGGCTTACATCGCCTGACGGCGTCCGCTGCGGATAAGCAAATGCGCGATGCCTTTTGTACCTGGCTGACGCAACAGGGTTTTCACGTTCACGTGGATGAAATTGGCAATATCTTTGGCTTGATGACGCTTTGTGAAGGCGCGCCGTGGGTGCTGTGCGGTTCGCATCTGGATAGCCAACCGCAGGGAGGACGCTTCGATGGCGCCTACGGCGTCACCGGTGCAGCGGTGACCATTGCAACCTTGGCTCGCCAGCTGCGCGACCAGGCGCACACCGCGCAGCGTAATCTGGCGGTGGTGAACTGGACCAATGAGGAAGGGGCGCGCTTTCAACCCAGTCTGACCGGTAGTTCGGTGTTCACCGGCGCACTCTCGCTGGAGCAGGCGCTCGCATGCCGTGATGGCGAAGGCATCTCGCTGCAAACAGCGTTACAAAGTATTGGCTATTGCGGAACGGCGTTAGCGGATCTGCCGGTGGCGGCCTATTGCGAACTGCATGTTGAGCAAGGTCCACATCTTGAGTTGCAGCAGAAGCAGATTGGTGTGGTGACAGAAACCTGGGCGGCGCTGAAGTGGCAGGTGACGTTTCGCGGCGAGCAAAACCATACTGGCCCCGCCTTAATGGAGCGTCGGCGGGACGCGCTGTTGGCGGCCGCGCACACCATTGTGGCGGTGCGTGCCGAGGCCGAACGTTGTGGCGACGCGCTGCACAGCTCAGTGGGTCGCCTGGAAACTGCGCCTAATTCGCCAAATGTCGTGACTTCTGAGGCCACCTTATTTATAGAGTTTCGTTCTGCTGATGAAGCACTGTTGAGCCAATTGCGCGACAGCTTCAGCCAGCAAATGCAATCGATTGCGCAGTTAACCGCAACGGATGTCAGTCTCGACAGATCGCAGTATCGTCCACGGCAGCAGTTACATTCGGCACTCAGTGAACTGGCCTTAGCGCAGGCGGAAAACCTTGGGTTGAAGGCGATGCCGATGCGTTCGGTGGCCGGTCACGATGCGATAAGCATGAGCTATCACTGCCCAACTGCATTGCTGTTTGTGCCTAGCGTGGGCGGTCTCTCGCACAATGAACGTGAATTCACCGCCGTCGCCGACCTGCATCGCGGTCTCGATCTGCTGATGGCGCTGCTGAGTGAGCTATGCCTTAACGGGGAGGGTGCCCTATGTTGATACGTTTGCAGCAAGCGCTGGCGGATTGGCAGCCAACGCAATCCTTTGATATTCAGCCCGGTACCGCTGGCGTGGCGTCGCCGCATCGGCTGGCGACGGAATGGGCCGGATTTCGCTTGCAGTCGGCGGGCCAGGGTTATTACGCCAAGGTGCTGTTCGATGATCAGAAAGCCTTGATCGATTTCCAGCGCAGTGCCGAAATCAGCCGTCAGGCGGGCGAGTTGGGCATCGCGCCCGCGCTGTGCCACGCCGATCCGCACACTGGCGTACTGATCTTTGCGGCGCTGGATGACGGTTTCCGCTGGGCGCGACTGGATGCGTTACGCGATCCGCATCACTTTGCCAGCCTGACGCGCACGCTTGATAAACTGCACCACTCTGGTTTGCCACTGCCCTCACACAGTCGCCAACAGGATATGTTGCAGCTACGTCTGCAAGTGGAAACGCATGGTGTGCAATTGCCAGAGGAGCTGCAGTGGATGGGGGAATGTGTCGATCTGGCGTGGGAGGCCCTCAGCGCCGCATCGTTTACACCCGTGTTGATCCACGGCGATAACATTGCCAGCAACTGGATGGTCAACGCTCAGGGTGAATGGCGCTTACTGGACTTTGACTACGCTGCACGGGGCGATGCCTGGCACGATATCGCCACGCTCATCCACGAACAATTGCCTACCGACGACCGCTGGCGTGATGCTATTCGGGCGTGGCGCGGGGACTGCAGCGAGGCCGATGTGGCGCGTTGCCGCTTGTATGCGCTGGTTGATGACTATCACTGGACGCTATGGGGCATGCTGAACGGCGCCACCAGCTCGCGCGGTCTGGAGTTTGCCAAGCTTGGTCAGTGGATGCTGTTACGTTGCCGTCAAAGCCTGAGCGATCCCCGTTTTGAACGTTGGTTAAACCTGACTGCGGAGCAGGCAAAATGAGCAAATCTCTGGGTGAAGCACAAAGCTGGCAGGAACAGCGGGTCGAACAAGCCATCACGGCGATGCCGGAATGGCAGGGCAGGGCGGTGCAGTATCGTCCAGTGAGCGGCGGTATTTCTAACGCCAACTGGCATGTCGCAGTAGAAGGCGCGCCTTGTGCTTATTTCGTCAAAATTCCCGGCGAAGGCACCGAACGCTTTATCAATCGTGACACCGCACATGAAGCGAGCCTGAAAGCCGCGCAAACCGGCTACGGCGTGCCGGTGGTGGCGTATCTGCGCGATCTGGGTGTGGAAGTGTTTGAGTTCATTGATGGCTGGCGCGCATCGTCTAACCTCGATTTTCAGCAATCCGCGATTCGCCATCGTGCGTTACAGGGCTTGAAAAGCTTCAACGACCAGCCGTTGCTCAAGCAGAACAAAACCGTATTCGACATGCTAAACGAACACATTGAGCAGGTCAGTGCACTCAATGTCGCGTTCTCTGCCGATGCCGCCTGGTTGCACAAACAGGCACAGCGCGCGCAGCAGGCGTTAGAAGCAGCGGGAATAGATTTGGTGCCATGCATGAATGACACTTTGGCCGGTAATTTTATGCTTAACGCGCAGAATGATATTCGCCTGGTTGATTTTGAATATGCATCAAATAACGATCGCTGTTATGAGTTAGCGCTATGGTTTGGCGAAATGTTTTTCACTCCGAAAATTGAACAGGAATTACTGGAGGACTATTTCGGTAAAGTGGATGCTGCATTATTTGCTCGCGTGCAAGTCCATAAATACCTGGCCGATATGAAATGGTCAACCTGGGCCATTATTCAACATCATGTGGCTGATATCGATTTTGATTTTTCGAAATATGGTGCCTGGAAACATTTACGGGCGCGCAGCGTGCTAAATCATCCCGATTGGGAAAACTGGCTGCGCGCATTGTAAGTTCAACCCAGAGTCCTTAAGTCCTTGCTCGTCAGGTTATAACATTATCGGTCCGTTGTACCTTCGGGCAGCGCTTTTGCTTTTTATCGTTGAGGTTACACCAAAGGGGAAATGCTGATATTCAGCAGGTAAAGGAGTGCGCACACCGTCAAGTAATATTGAGGAGGTTATTATGAGTTCGATGGTCATGGCGCAGCAATTACGCGCCCGCATAAGTATTAAAAATAAAATATTTGCCCTATACCTGTTGGCATTATTGCTGCTGGCACTTTGTCCACCGCTTTATTTAAGCGTTAGCGGGAGTAGTGCATTATTGCTGGGAATACCTCTGCCGATCGTTTATTGGCTCGCGATTGCGGTATTCCTCGGTGTGGGATTATGGGTTATGTATCTGGCGGAATGCGCGTTTGGCGAAATTCCGGACGATGAGGAAGTCGCATGAAAATCAACGCAGCAGAACCCCATTATTTAATTACCTTTGGCATGATTGGGCTGTTTTTGGCAATCATGATTGCCGTGCTGTACGCCACCAATCGTAAAAGCACCTCCTTTTCCGATTACGCCGTCGGCGGCCGTTCTTATGGGCCGTGGTATATCGCCATGAGTTATACCAACTCGTGGTGGCCGGGGGCGACCTTCACCGCCTTCTTCTCACTGTCGGTGAGCGGGGTCATCGGCTTCTACGGCGCGGTGTACTCGACGCTCGGCGTGACGGCCATGTATCTGATGGCGCGCCGCGCGTGGAAATGGGGCCAGCACTTTAACCTGACCACGCAACCCGATCTGCTCGGCATGCGTTTTAATAGCCCGGCGGTAAAGCGTGTGGCGTCAATTATCGGCATCATCTGTGTATTTCCGTGGGTGGTGATGGGCATTCAGGCGTTGGCGTTGTTGGTTGAATTTGCCAGCTTTGGCCGTTGGGGTGTCACCACCTGCCTGATCGCTGGCGTATTGTTGATTTTGGTGCGTCAGTACTGGACCGTCAGCATGGGCATGCGCGGGTTGATCATGACGGATATGTATCAGGGCATCATCGCCTACGGTTTGGGCGCGCTGGTGTGCGTGGTGCTGCTGTTTGGTGGCGATCATGGTTTCGGCCAGCTGGCGACATTGCCGCCCGCAATGCTGCAGATTCCAGGCGCGGAAGGTTCGCACTATGGTCCCTGGTATATGTTTAGCCTGATCTTCACTGGCGTGATTGGGTCAATGTGCTGGCCAATGAGCTTCCAGCGTATTTATACCGCCAGCGGCATCCGTGCCGTGAAGAAAGGCACCCTGCTGACGATTCTGCTGGTGGGCGGTTTCTATGCCATTCTGATGCTGTTTGCTACGGCAGTCAGCCAGGATCCTAACGTACAGGCGAATCCACAAAATGGCTTCTTCACTGCGCTGTTTGATCAAGGCGGTCCGTGGTTGCTGGCACTGGCGCTGGTGATTGTTCTTGCTGCCAGTATTGGTCATGTTGATGGTTGCGTGCAGGTGTGCGGTACCCAGTTCGCCAACGATCTGGCGACCTGGAATAAACCGCGTAGCGATCGTCAACTAACGGTGCTGGCGAAGTCGGGCATGGTGGTGTTTATCGTGGCTGCGGCGCTGCTGGCATACTTCACCTTCAACTATTCCCGTTTACAGCTGCTGGCACAGATCTCTTATCAGGGGATCATTCAGCTGGCAGTGCCGCTGTTCTTTGGCATCTTTAGCCGTTTTGGAAACAAACAAGGCGCGCTGATGGGCATGATGACCGGGATTATCATCGCTATCGTGCTCACCGTGTTCTTCCCGGATGACATCCCGGCGCTCGGCTCGCTCACCAGCGGCATTGTTGGTCTGGCGGGTAACGTGGCAGTGTTTGTGGTGTGTGGTGTGCTGATCCCGGTTGACGACAAGGAGAAAGCCCGTGTCGAAGCGTTGTTCGCGCTGGCTGATGGCGTGAAAGCGCCGGTGGCAAAACCGCTGATGAACTAACCCGTTGCATTCCTTTTCGTATCAAGGCCATGATAACGCTCTGACCCCTAATCGGAGCCTATCATGGCCGTCTCTTCGCCGTTCAATATTGGTCTGCTGCTGTTCCCCGATCTCACCCAACTCGATCTCACCGGTCCGTGGGAAGTCTTTGCCCGCATGCCCGGTGTGAGTAACTTTCTTATCTGGAAAGACCGGCAACCGGTGATGTCCGACCGTGGTTTAGCCATCCTACCGACGACAACGTTTTCCGAGTGTCCGCCGCTCGATCTGATCTGCATTCCTGGCGGTCCGGGACAAATTGCGCTGATGGAGGATGAAGAGACGCTGGATTTTGTGCGGCAGAAGGCACAACAGGCGCAATGGGTGACCTCGGTTTGTACCGGTTCACTGGTGCTGGGGGCCGCCGGTTTGTTACAGGGATATCGTGCCACTTCGCATTGGGGATCGCTGGATCAGCTCAGCCTGTTGGGCGCAACGCCCGTGGCTGAACGCGTGGTGCGCGACCGTAATCGGATAACCGGTGCGGGAGTGACGTCAGGTATCGATTTTGCACTCACCGTGGCTGAGGAACTGTTTGGGCGCGACGTGGCGGAGAACATTCAACTGCAGATGGAATACGATCCCGCGCCACCGTTTCATGCGGGTTCACCACGCAGCGCCTCGCCGCAACGACTGACGCAGGCGCAAAATCAAATGCACGACTTTCTTGCTCGCCGCCGGATAGCGACAGAAGCGGCGGCTGCGAAACTTAAGCGCTAACGAGTGGCTCATTCACCCGTTGTAAACGCCGATTATCAAGGTGAAATTGATTATCGCTGCGGAGTTAATTCGCAGCGATTTCTGCGAATTTCAGCCTGAAATCGCCAGGGATATTTCCCCTCAATGTCCACTGGCAGTAGGGCGCACGGTGATTTCGTTAACGTCTACTTCGCCAGGCTGATCGATGGCCCAGCTTACCGCCCTGGCGATAGCATCAGGCTTGAGTGCAATCTGTCGATAACTTTTCATCCCCTCGCGCGCCACGCTATCGCTGATGCTATCCGCCAGTTCAGACTCCACCACACCGGGGTTGATTACCGTGACGCGCAGCTCACGCGATTCCTGGCGCAGACCATCGGAAATGGCGCGAACCGCATATTTGGTTGCGCAGTAAACAGCGGCGGTGGGGGAAACCGTCAGCGCACCCACGGAAGCGATATTAATAATGTGCCCCATGCGCTGTGCCTGCATGGTGGGCAGTACCGCAGCGATACCGTACAACACGCCGCGAACGTTGACATCCAGCATCAAATCCCACTCTTCAACTCTCATTGAACTCATAGGCGAAAGCGGCATGACGCCGGCGTTGTTGATCATCACATCAATGCGCCCGTATTTTTCCAGGGCGAAATCAGCCAACTTTTGGGTATCACCTCGTTGCGTCACATCGATTGCGAGAAAGTCGACGCTGGCACCTTCGCGGCGCAAGGCATCGCACAGGGTGGTCAGACGATCGCTACGGCGTGCACCGAGCACCAGTTTATGCCCTTGATGCGCCAGATGACGGGCGATGCCTTCACCAATCCCGCTGCTGGCACCGGTTAACAGGATAACTTTTTCGTTGAAGTTCATGATAGGTTCCTCGTGTAGTTGACGAGGTCATTGTTGAAAAAGTCAGTCAGACGTAACAGACCGAATTGTGGCGAATGTTTGCCTTATTCTCTCGCCGCCATTGTGCATGACAGAACGAAATGGCTATGCTTTGCCTGAACCTCTCTTTGGAACGCTATCTATGTCGAACACGGTAAAACAGCAAACCTGCCATCTGTTGCGCCAACTGGCGTGCCAGGAAGGCTATACCGAATCCTTACTGGAGAATGTGCGCTTTATGCGTGCTGATCAGCAGTGGGCGCGTACGCCGGTACTTTATGAGCCGAGCATTATCATTATTTGCCAGGGATCAAAACGCGCCTTTCTCGCCGATAAAATGTATCGCTACGATGCGCAGCATTATCTGGTGCTGTCAGTGCCGTTGCCCTTTTCCGCCGAGACCGAAGCGACCTCTGAAGAGCCGCTGCTGGGGATTGCGATTCGTCTGGATGCTACGATGGTCGCGCGTTTGGTCGCGCAACTTGCCGAAGTTGAAACAGCGGTCACAGTACCGCCGGCAGGGATCATCTCCACGCCGATTAATGAGGTGCTGGCCGAAAGTACGTTGCGATTGCTGGAAGCACTCAGCGATCCACTCGAGGCTAAAGTGCTGGGACCGGCGCGCGTAGAGGAGATCTGTTTCCGTATTTTGATGGGTGAGCAGGGCGGGGCGGTGCGCGCGGCGTTAACCTATCAAGGCCATTTTGGTCGTATTGCCCGTGCACTGCAGCGCATCCATGCCGACTGGCAGCAGCCACTGGATGTACCGCATCTGGCGAACGAAGCGGGGATGAGCGTGCCCCGTTTCCATCTGCATTTCAAAACAGTGACGCAGACGTCTCCGATTCAATATCTTAAATCGCTGCGTTTGCATCAGGCACGATTAATGATGATTCGCGATAATCTCACCGCAGCCGGTGCCGCCGCGCGTGTGGGTTATGAAAGCGACTCCCAGTTTAATCGCGAATTCAAACGGATGTTTGGCCGCAGTCCGGCGGAGGAAGCCAGAGTGATGAAAAGAGCATTTGAGCTGTTGCCACCTGCGCAATTAACCGGGCGACTGCAGGCGCACTGATTCAGCGAATTCCCATGACGGCGATGACCGCCACAATCCAAAACAGGGCACAGCCTGTCAGCATCCATTGCCAGATCTGATGGCGTTCAGGATTGAAAAGCGCATAAATTCGCGCACGTAAAATCGTTTGCATAGTCACCTCGGGTCAAAATGTTTAATCGGATATTGCGTGGCTGCGTTCAGAAATGTCTTGCAGCGGATAGGAACATTCTGACTATTTCTTAAGCAGCGATCGACGAGACCAGTCTTGTTTATGCGAGGGGAGAAGCGAGAGAGGTGCCCCAGCCGCGCAAAATGGGACTTTACGTGGCTGGAGGCGTCGATTTTATACGCTGTGGGTGACTCCCCCATCAACCCGGATATTCTGAGCAGTGATGTAAGCCGCACCGGGTGAGGCGAGAAACGCGATGGTGGCGGCGACTTCTTCTGCAGTGCCATAGCGTTTTAGTGGCACACTCTCACGACGCTCATCACTTTTCGGCAGACTGTCGATCCAGCCCGGTAACACGTTGTTGATGCGAATGTTATCCGCTGCGTAAGCATCAGCGAAAATTTTGGTGAATGAGGCGAGTCCGGCGCGGAAAACCGCTGAAGTCGGGAACATGTCGGTGGGTTCGAACGTCCAGGCCGAAGAGATATTGATAATGCTGCCGCCGCCCTGTTTCTGCATGATAGGCGTCACCAGACGTGCTGCGCGCACCACGTTCAGGAAATAAGTCTCCATGCCGCGCTGCCAGTCATCATCACTTAGTTCCAGTATCGGCGCACGCGGCCCATGTCCGGCGCTATTGACCAGCACATCAATGCGGCCCCAACGCGCCATTGTCGCCTCAACCAGTTTTTGTAAGTCATCCACTGACTGGTTGGATCCGGTGATACCTATTCCGCCTAAACGGTCAGCCAGCGCTTCCCCTTTGCCAGAGGAGGAAAGGATTGCAACGTTATAGCCTTCCGCCGCCAGTTTTTCTGCTGCTGCGGCACCCATGCCGCTGCCGCCAGCCACAATGACTGCGACTTTTTCTACTGTCATAATTCGTATCCTTATTAGTTTAGAAGTCGATTTATTGCAGTATAGGGACTAAATTTGGCTGCAGAGAGTCAGTCTGATTCGCAATTGACGATAGGAAAACTACAGGATGAGTCAGGGGTTCTCCACGCTACCGCCGCTTAATGCGTTGAAAGTCTTCGAAGCGGTAACGCGTCATCTCAATTTTCGCCTCGCTGCTGAAGAGCTTGGTGTCACTCAGGGCGCGGTGGCACAGCAAATTCGTGGACTGGAGAGCAGCCTGGGGCTGAAATTGTTCGAACGGCTGCCGCGGACTTTGGCGTTAACCGCAGCGGGTGCAGGTTATGCGGTGAGTGTCCGTCAGGCGTTTGAGTTGATCGATGAGGCCACACGTGCTTTGCGACCCGAACCGGACCGCTTGACCTTGAGTGTCACCCCGACTTTTGCCAGCCGCTGGATGCTGCCTCGCTTACCGGCCTTTACCGCCGCGTGGCCGGATATTGACCTTCGCGTACTGGCCTCAGAAAGATTGGTGCAGTTTCATCATGAAGGGGTTGATCTGGCGGTGCGTTATGGACGCCCTCCGTTTGGGGCAGGGCTGGATGCCACGCTGCTGTTCAGTCAAAGTGTATTGGCAGTGGTGAGTCCGGATTTATTGGCTGGGTTGGGCGATCCGCAGGATCGGGTTAGCTTTGAGCGCTATGTTTTGCTGCATGACGGGCACCATTTGTGGCCAGTGTTTCTCTCTTATCTTTTCCCGCACAACACGCTACGTCATCAGCATCATTTGCGTTTTAACCAGACTGCGCTGGCCTTAGAGGCAGCGATCAGCGGGCAAGGCATTGCGCTTACCAGTCCGCACTTTGTCGAAAACGATCTCGCACACGGTCGTCTGGTGCCCGCCTTTCCTCAGCAAATGAACGTTGATGCGGGCTGGTATCTGGTCTCTCCCCATCGTCCACGTGAACACACGAGCGTAAAGGCCGTGCGTGCGTGGTTGCTTGAACAGATAAATTAGCGGTAAAGGGCCGAAAATTGCTTCGTTTTTGTTCAATCACAAAATCAGTAAATCTGATGATCTTATGTGGATTATGAATGTTATAACTGACTGAAGATGCGAACCCGGGCTTTTATCCTGCAAACGCAGTGGATTAGCAAAATATCACGATATTTCAGCAAGTAACCATTAGCAATGCGCGTTGCAATCCTGCTATGGCTGTGAATAAATACGAGGTCAATCATCATAAAAATGCCATAAAGGCCAGGCGTCAGCCTGAAAAGATCAATGCCATCATGACCGACCTTAAAGATGTTTTAGCCAGGGACATCAGCGCCAAAAGCGAAAGCATGGAAGCGCACCTCATTGCCATCCGCCGTGATATTCACGCGCATCCCGAACTGGGGTTTGACACGATTCGTACCGCTCATATCGTCGAGCAGGAATTGCTGCGCCTTGGTCTTTCGCCACAAACAGGCGTCGGCAAAACCGGCGTGGTCGTGGACATTGTGGGCGAACAGCCGGGCAAAACCCTCCTGATCCGCGCCGATATGGACGCGCTGCCGATCCAGGAACAAACCGGATTACCTTTTAGCAGCACCTATCCCGGTAAGATGCATGCCTGCGGCCACGACATCCACACGGCGACGCTGCTTGGTGTGGCGGCGATTGTTGCGCAATATCGCGGCCAATTAAAAGGCACCGCGCGGCTGATCTTCCAGCCAGCAGAAGAGACGCCAGAGAGTGGCGCCGAGGCGATGATAGCTGATGGCGTGGCAGAGGGTGTAGATGTGGCGATCACCCTGCATAACAAGCCTGAGCTGGCGGCAGGTGAAATTGCCTTGACGCGCGGCGCCAGCACGGCTTCCAGCGACGAATTCGATGTCGTCGTCCACGGCAAATCCACTCATGCTGCGCGCCCGCATATGGGAACCGATCCGATTATTGCGGCGGCGAACCTCATCAGCCAACTGCAAACCATCATTTCACGTGAACTCGATCCGGCACATTCCGCCGTATTGACCATCGGCCATATTCACGGTGGCTCGACGCACAACATCATCTCCGATAGCTGCCTGATTCAGGGCACCGTGCGGGCGAAGTCACCTGAGTCACGCGCGCATATTGAGCACGCATTTAAACGTATCTGTGCCGGTGTGGCGCTGTCGCTGAATACACGCATTGATGTCAACTATCAGCGCGGCGTGCCCCCGTTAATGAATGATGATGCGCTGATTGATGCGCTCGAACCGATTTTGTCTCATCAGTTTGGTAAGCCGATTGTGGCGAAACCGAGTGCCAGTTTTGGCGCGGAGGACTTCTCCCTGTTTACTGAGCGAGCGCCGGGTTGCCAGATCCACATTGGATCCGGTGCGCCAGGACGCGACGACCATCTGCATAATTCGGATTACCAACCCGACGAACGCAGCATTCATGCAGGCACTCAGGCATTAGCCCGTTTAGCCATCGATTTACTCTCCTAAAATAATGAACTCTGAGGTTTTATGATAATGCGTAAAGGGCTGTTTACCGCTTCCGCTGGCCTGTTGTTGCTAGCTGCTTCTGCACTGGTGCAGGCAAAAGATTTTGGCACGCTGAAATTCGCGACTGAAGCGGCTTATCCTCCGTTCAACCAGTCTACGCCGAGCGGCAAAATTGTTGGCTATGAGCCCGATATGGTGGCGGAACTGGCTAAGCGTGCGGGCTTCAAATATGAAATCGTGGCGCAGAAATGGTCTGGCATGATCCCAGGCCTGGTCGATGGCAAATATGATGCTGTCATTGATGCGGTTACCGTGACACCTAAGCGTGAAGAAGTGGTGGATTTCACCCATCAGTACACCGTGAGCGTATCTGGTTTTGTGACCCTGAAAGGCAGCGCTGTAGATACCTTGCCAGGTAACGGTGAAGTCGTTCAGGCGGGTGACGAGGCGGGCATGACGAAAGCCATCGATGCGCTGAAAGCAAAATTCAAAGGTAAAACTATCGCCGTGCAGGTCGCGACTATTCAGGCTGACTTCCTCAACAAATATCTGGCTGATGTTGCCACCATCCGTACCTATCAGGCTGGCCCGGAAACGTTTGCTGACCTGCTTAACGGTCGCGTTGATGCGGTGATGGCGTCACGCACCAACCTGAATGCCTATGTGAAAAAACACACCGATACCGTGAACAGCACCGGTTACGGCTTCTCCGGTGGTGTATTAGGGCAGGGTTCCGCGATTGCTATTCAGAAGAACAACCCGGAGCTCAAAGCGGCGCTGGATACGGCTTTAGTTTCAATGATCAAAGATGGCACGTTGAAGCAGCTGTCAGAGAAATGGTTCGGCGAGAACGTCGCGCCTGCGGAGTAATGCTGAGCGCTTATGACTATTGACTGGCAACTGTTAGGTTTTGGTGACGAAGGCTGGGGCGGCGTGTTGCTTGACGCCGCCACGGTGACCGTCACCGTTTCGTTATGTGCATGGCTGTTGGGCGCGGTGCTCGGTAGCCTACTCTGTTGGATGCAAATTGGTGGTGCGCGCTGGCAACAGCGCCTCGCTAATGGCTATATCACGCTGTTTCGCGGTGTCCCTGAGCTGCTGGTGATCTATTTGTTTTACTTCGGCGGACGTCAGGTGGTCTCCTTCGTCGGGGAAACATTGGGCATGCAGGGGCCGTTTGATGTTAACGGCTTTGTCGCCGGGGCTATCGCCATCGGATTGATCTCTGGCGCTTACCAGAGTGGTGTGTTTCGTGGCGCATTTTACGCCATCCCGAAAGGCACGCTGGAAGCGGCTACGGTGACAGGTATGGGACGACTGATGTTGTTTCGCCGCATGATCGTGCCGCAGGCGCTTCGCACCGCGCTGCCAGGCATGGGGAATCAATGGCAATCAGTGATCAAAGAGTCTGCACTGGTTTCTGTCACCGGCTTAGTGGAAACCATGAACCAGATTTCCACTGCATCCAACTCCACGCAAATGCCGTTTTTCTTTTACAGCGTTGGCGCGGTGATCTACCTGATCATCACCACCTGTTCCGATTTTGTTTTCCGCTATGTGGAAAAAGTGGCCATGCGCGGGCAACAACGCGCGCGGTTGTAAGGAGCCACGATGGATTTCACCTTTTTACAGCATACGCTGGCCGCGTTGCTGCGCGGTTTACCACTGACCCTTAATCTGGCCGTTTTGTCACTGCTGGGTGGGGGGATTTTAGCGTTATTACTTAACCTGTTGCGCCAGAATCGCTATGGTAGCGTCTTTGCCCGCTTTTACGTTTGGCTGTTCCGCGGCACACCCTTGTTAATCCAGATTTTTATGATTTATTACGGATTGGGGAGTTTACCGGCAGTGCGCGAGAGCGTGCTGTGGCCGCTGTTGCGCGATCCCTACTGGTGCGGGCTCATTGCGCTGGTGCTTAACGATGCGGCTTACACCTCGGAGATTCTTCGTGGTGGTCTTAATGCCGTTAGCGTGCAGTCGCTTGAGGCAGCCAAAGTCAGCGGTATGTCGCGCTTCACGACGCTGCGCCGCATCACCTTGCCGCTCGCCGTGCGTCAGGCGTTGCCTGCTTACAGCAATGAAATTATCTCGATGATCAAATCCACTTCACTGGTCAGCACCATCAGCTTGATGGAAATGACCGGTATTGCGGACTCGATTGTGTCGGAGACGTTCCGCGCGCTGGAGGTGTTTATCAGTGCGGCGATCATCTATCTGCTGCTGACTGTGCTGGTCAGTAAAGCGGTGGCGCTGCTGGAGCGCCGTTTGTCACCTTATCATGTTGGAGCACGTCAATGAGTAAACCCACTATCGCCCTGAGTCATCTCAGAAAAAGTTATAGCGGGCATGAGGTGCTTCATGACATCAGCCTGACGGCGCAGGATGGCGACGTGATATCGCTGATTGGCGCCAGTGGTTCCGGAAAAAGTACGCTATTGCGCTGTATTCCGTTTCTTGAAGTGCCGCAAGGCGGGGAAATCGCGGTCGGGGATGAGGTGGTCACCATTGACAATCCCAACGAGAAACTGAGCCGGGAGCAACTGCGCCGTATCAAACTGATGCGCATGCAATTGGGATTCGTGTTTCAGAGTTTCAATTTGTGGCCGCACAAAACGGTGCTGCAGAACATTATTGAAGCGCCCGTGCATGTACAAAAACGCGGCCATAAAGAGGTGATTGAGGAAGCTGAAGCCCTGCTGCATAAAGTCGGCCTGTATGAAAAGCGCAACGCGTGGCCATCGCAGCTGTCAGGTGGGCAGCAGCAGCGTGTGGCGATAGCCCGTGCGTTGGCACAGCAGCCCAAAGCGCTTCTTTTTGATGAACCGACCTCCGCACTCGACCCTGAACTGGTGGGCGAAGTGTTACGGGTGATCCGCAGCCTGGCTGAAGAGGGACGTACGATGATCATCGTCACCCACGAAATGGGCTTCGCGCGTGATGTCTCCAACAAAGCGGTGTTTCTGCATCAGGGCAAAATCGAAGAGTCGGGGCCACCACAGCAGGTATTCACTGATCCGCTCTCAGATCGATGTCGCGCATTTGTGAGTAGTCATTTACACCGCAACAGTTAATCCTGACAAACCCGCTTCTTAACGTGAACCCCGAAAGTTGGATAACCAACTTTCGGGGTTTTTCGTTTCAATGGGCAGAGAAAAAATAGACGGCAGAATGTCACATTCCGACTAATGTACCTTATCGACCATTTCATCATGAAATATATTAATGATTGAGATGTTTCTTACGATAAATCCTAAGAAAATAAGGCGCATAAGAACACTCATAAAAAATAAATCATCACCATTCTCCTCATTAATCCTGGATTAACTTCAACGACTTAAAGCCAAGTATCAGAAATTTCCTATATAAATCAGATCGCAAAGTTCATCTTCATCTGTTGCTAACCCAAATTAGCCTGTTATATATTCGCCTCGAATCACACAAGGAAAGTGTGCATAAAGCGTGCTTTCCGCGCTTGTCTAACAGGAGGTTGTATGAGTAATTCTTATCAAAACGAAATACCCAAAGCGCGCGTTAATATCAAACTCGACGTTCACACCGGCGGCGCTGCACGCAAAATGGAGCTGCCGCTCAAACTGCTGGTGACCGGCGATTTCAGTAATGGCCAGGAAGATCGCGTGCTGAGCGAACGCGAAAAGGTCAACGTCAATAAAAACAATTTTGACAGCGTACTCGCTGACTTCTCGCCATCAGTCCGACTCACCGTGCCGGATACCTTGTCAGCGGATGGCAGTGAACAGGCCATCAATCTGACATTCAGCAACATCAAAGACTTCGAACCTGAACAGGTCGCTCGTCAGATCCCGCAACTCAAAGCGATGCTCGCGATGCGTAATCTGCTGCGCGATCTCAAATCCAATCTGCTCGATAACGTCAATTTCCGCAAAGAACTGGAGATCATCCTGAAAGACCCGGCACTGAGTGACGAACTGCGTGCGGAACTTTCTGCGCTTGCCAGCGATAACGGCTGAACCCCTTTTAACGGACTAAATGAGAGACGATGCTGATGTCAGTTCAGAATGAAACCCGATCTTCCGGTGAAACCACTGTGCTTGAAAACTCTGCAGCGGAAGGCGTGTACGCCTCGCTGTTCGACAAAATTAATCTTAATCCGGTTAGCTCACTGAGTGACCTGAATGTCTGGCAAGACAATCAGGCAATGTCAGATGCCACTGCTGACGAGCGCGTGACGGCGGCGATGCAGGTGTTTCTTAATCGCTTAAAAATCAGCGGTGAGAAAGTCGAAAAGCTGGATAAAACCTTGTTGGATCATCACATTGCCGAGCTGGATTATCAGATCAGCCGACAGCTGGACGCGGTGATGCACCACGACGAATTCCAGAAAGTCGAATCGGTGTGGCGTGGTTTGAAATCGTTGGTGGATAAGACCGATTTCCGCCAAAACGTCAAACTGGAAGTGCTTGATGTATCGAAAGAAGATTTGCGTCAGGACTTTGAAGACGCGCCGGAAATTATCCAAAGTGGCCTCTATCTGCAAACGTATGTCGCTGAGTACGACACGCCGGGTGGCGAGCCGATCGGTGCGGTGATTGCAGCCTATGAATTCGATGCTTCTGCGCAGGATATCGCACTGCTGCGTAATATCTCGAAAGTTGCGGCATCCGCCCATATGCCGTTTATCGGGTCAGCCGGTCCGGCGTTTTTCCTTAAGGAAACAATGGAAGAAGTGGCAGCCATCAAAGACATCGGCAACTACTTCGATCGTGCGGAATACATTAAGTGGAAATCGTTCCGTGATACCGATGATTCACGGTATATCGGTCTGACCATGCCGCGTGTGCTGGGACGTTTGCCGTACGGACCTGATACCGTGCCGGTGCGCAGTTTTAACTATGTTGAAGAGGTGAAAGGCCCGGATCACGAAAAATATCTCTGGACCAATTCGTCTTTCGCTTTCGCCGCCAACATGGTGAAAAGCTTTATCAACAACGGCTGGTGCGTGCAGATTCGTGGTCCACAGGCGGGCGGTGCTGTGCAGGATCTGCCGATTCACCTGTATGACCTCGGCACCGGTAATCAGGTGAAAATCCCCTCTGAAGTGATGATCCCTGAAACGCGCGAGTTTGAATTCGCCAATCTGGGTTTCATTCCGCTTTCGTATTACAAAAACCGTGATTATGCCTGTTTCTTCTCAGCGAACTCGGCGCAGAAGCCCGCGATTTATGACACTACAGACGCCACCGCCAATAGCCGCATCAACGCGCGCTTGCCCTATATCTTCCTGCTGTCGCGCATCGCGCATTATCTGAAGCTGATTCAGCGCGAAAACATCGGCACCACTAAAGATCGCCGCTTGCTCGAACTCGAGCTAAACACCTGGGTGAAGAGCCTGGTGACCGAGATGACCGATCCAGGTGACGCGTTGCAGGCCTCACACCCGCTGCGCGATGCGAAGGTGGTGGTGGAAGATATCGAAGACAACCCAGGCTTCTTCCGCGTGAAACTCTTCGCAGTGCCGCATTTCCAGGTGGAAGGCATGGACGTCAATCTCTCGCTGGTATCGCAGATGCCAAAAGCGAAAGCGTAAGGCGGCTATCCGGAATGAAAATTTACCGTCCGTTATGGGAAGACGGCGCGTTTCTGACGCCGCAACAGTTTCAGCAGCAGGCCATGTGGGACGCGCATGTGGCAGGCACCATCGCAGGCATGACGCTGGCACACCCCTGGGGCGTGCTGTGTGTTGAGTTCGATGAGGGTGCGCTGGCACTGTCGAAGCTGAATGCGACGCGCATTGCCGTCCGCTTTGCGGATGGCACCCTGCTCGATACCCGTCTGGCTGACACATTGCCTCCTGTCTGTGAGTTAAGTGAGGTGACGGACCGGGACAGCGTAGAGGTGGTACTGGCGCTGCCGCTGATCAACGCCAACGGCGGTAATCTGGAAAACGGTGCGGACAGCGAACGTCCGCGCCGTTGGGTCGCCACCCGGGAGCGCGTGCAGGAGCTGGCAGGTCACGAGCGTACAGAGATTGCGGTACAGCGTTTTGCACTGCGCCTGCGGCTGGCGCATCAGGAAAACGCGGCATACCTGACCTGTCCGGTTGCCCGTTTGGTGCGCAACGCGCAGGGGCAGTGGATGCGCGACGCCGCGTTTATTCCACCCCTGCTGTCACTGGCTGGGAGTCCGGCGCTGATCGCGGCGCTGGGTGACCTGCTTCATCGCCTGCAGGCACGCCGTCAGCGTCTGATGCAACTGCGTCGCGAGAGTAACGAACGCATGGCGGATTTTGCCGTGTCAGACGTTTCTCTGTTCTGGCTGCTCAATGCGCTGAACAGTGCGGAGCCGGTGCTGACAGAGTTGTACCAGTCACCGTCGCGCCATCCTGAACTGCTTTACCGTGAACTGGTGCGCCTTGCGGGCAGCCTGCTGACATTTTCCCTCGAGAATGTGCCGGAAGATATCCCGGCCTACCTGCACAACGCGCCAGAGCAGGTTTTCCCGCCGCTTTTCACGCTGCTGGATACGCTGTTGGAGGCGAGCCTGCCTTCCCGGGTTGTCACCATCGACCTGGAAAAACAGGGCGTGCTGTGGAGGGGAAAACTCCACGACGCACGACTGCGCGAAGGCGCGGACTTTTATCTGTCCGTTCGCTCTTCCCTGCCGAATCACGAGCTTCAGGCGCGCTTCCCGCTGTTGTGTAAAGCCGGCAGCCAGGACGATGTTTCTGAGGTGGTGAATATTGCGCTGAGCGGAATGGTCATCCGCCCACTGCCTCACGTTCCTGCGGCCATCCCGCTGCGCCTTGAGAACCAGTATTTTGCGCTGGACCTCTCAACGGATGCGGCCAGGGCGATGCTGGCCTCCGGTGGCTGCACTTTCTATACGCCAGAATCGCTCGGTGAGTTGAAACTGGAACTCTACGCGGTGCTGCGCTCATGAATAATCATAACAAACTGACAGAAAAACTGTTTTTTCAGGGCTGGCTGATGGTGAGCCAGTTGCGCTGCGGACAGCAAATTGAGAACGGTGACGCGCTTTATCGCCGGGCGGCAGGTTGGGTGAAGTCAGCCCGTGAGGCGCTGACAGAGGCTGGCTTCAGTGACGCCAGCCGCGACCACATGCTGTATGCCTTCTGCGTGCTGCTGGATGAGGCTGTCCTGAACAGAGGGAGCCAGGACGATGGCTGGCTGCGCTGGACCCGTGATCCACTGCAGGTGCGCTTCTTTGGTTCACTGAACGGCGGCGAAGCGCTCTGGGATCGCATCCGCACTGTATTGAACGAGCCTGCAGCAGACGTTACGGTGCTGACCTGTTTCTACCGCACGCTGCAGTTGGGTTTCGTCGGGCATTACCGCGCGCAGGATGATGAACGTCGTGAGGACGTGGTGAATGCATTGGCTGCGCGGGTGCCGCCATTTGCGTTGCCGGAAGATGCGCCGCTGGTGGTGCGACCTAAAGGTCTGCACACCGGCCGCCGCTTTTACTGGCTGAGCTGGGCGATGGCCGTCGTGCTGCTTGGCGGTCTCTGGTTCGTGCTGGAATCAGCGCTGGCAGACATGGTATCGCGCATGGCGGGTGCACAGTAATGTTACGACCCGATTCACGCCAGGGCCTGACGCTGCTGGGGACCGTGTTCGCCATCCTGCTGGTGACGGGCTTTTCGGGACTGACGGCGATGAATACGGCAGTGCTCTGCGCACTGGTGCTGCTGGTGACCGGTTTTATTCTGTGGCGTCTACAGCGTAATGCTCCTGGTGATCGACCAACCATGGATGCCTGCCTGCCGCCGGAAACCTATCATGGCCCGGTGATTCTGGTGACAGGGGATACATCGCCGTTGTTTGGTGATCAGACTCACCGCGAGACCCGGCATGGGTGGTACCTGAACGTGCGTCAGCCTGCTGAATTGCCCACGCTGGCAGAACGGCTGGCACAGCAGTATCCGGCACTGGTACCTCAGCTTTCGGTGATGCTGGCGATCATCCCCGGGCAGCACACCTCCGCAGACCTATTAACGCAACAGCAGAATGGGTGGCTGCGTGCCTTTTCACAGTGTCGGCATGTGTTGAATGGGTTGCCGCCATTGTGGACGGTGATATGGGGCTCGTCAGTGGATGAGGGTATGCACTGGTTCAGCCTTACGCCAGATCATCCGCAGTTTCAGTTTCATCCGGAAAATGACGCCCGCCTTTCGCTGGCGGAGTGGGTCACCCGGGAGCCCCTTCATTTTCATCACGCGCTCAGACTGCAAAGCCTGATGCAGTGGTATGTGGATCAGGCTGCAGTGCCGCATGCTGCGAACCCGTGCCAGTTCGGCGTCTGCCTGACGCCATTGCCGTCGCAACCGGGCAACCTCTGGCAGCAACATCTCGCCGGGCTGACCACGCTGTCGCCTGAAAACAGCCCCTCTCAGCTTTCACTGCCGTTGCCGCTGCCGGATGTGCTGCTGTCCGATATTCCGCAGCAGCAGGGTATTAGCCGCTGGCTGCGCTCGGCGCGAATAGCTGGACTGACTTTCGGCCTGTTTCTGGCGCTGGCCATGCTTGCTTCCTTCATTCATAACCAGCGCCTTGTGCGCAGCGTGGCCGATCACCTTGCCCTGTGGCGCAGCCTGCCGGAGGACGCTATCGCGGCCAAAACGCTTGCGCGCGATGCGCTTATCCATGATCGCTCGCTGCTGGATGCCTGGCAGCGTAGCGGTGAGCCACTGCGGTTCGGCATGGGACTTTATCAGGGCATGCGGCTTATTGCGCCGGTAAACACAGCCATCCACCGCTGGTCACCCCCGCCTGCGCCTGCTCCCGTGATTCAGCAGGTTGTGCAGGGCCCACAGACGGTGCGCCTTGACAGTCTGTCCCTTTTTGAATCGGGCAAAGCGGCGCTGAGAGCGGGTTCTGACAAAGTGCTGATTAATGCGCTGGTGGACATCAAAGCCCGGCCCGGCTGGCTGATTGTGGTCGCCGGCCACACCGATAGCACCGGCCATCCACAGTTGAACCAGGTGCTCTCCCGACAGCGTGCCGAAGCGGTGCGCGACTGGATGCGTGACACGGGCGACGTGCCAGAGAGTTGCTTTGCGGTGCAGGGCTACGGTCAGGATCGTCCGGTAGCAACAAACGAGTCGGCGGAGGGGCGTGCGCTCAACCGCCGGGTCGAAATCAGTCTGGTACCGCAGGCCGATGCCTGCCGCGTGCCGGGCGTTCAAACCCGGTCATCACAGGATGATGGCCATTCTCAGTCTGAAAAGGAGTAACAACATGGCAATTCCAGTTTATCTGTGGCTCAAGGACGACGGCGGTGCAGACATCAAGGGTTCAGTGGACGTGCAGGATCGTGAAGGCAGCATTGAGGTGGTAGCGCAGGAACATAACCTGTACATCCCGACCGACAACAATACCGGAAAACTAACCGGCACGCGTATCCACACGCCGTTCTTCCTGACTAAAGAAATCGATTCGTCCAGTCCGTACCTTTATAAGGCCGTGACCACTGGCCAGACCCTGAAGTCGGCGGAGTTCAAATGGTACCGCATCAGCGACGCGGGCCAGGAAGTCGAGTACTTCAACACCAAGCTTGAGAACGTGAAGGTGGTGAAGGTTAACCCGGTGATGCACGACATTAAGGACCCTTCCAAAGAGAAGCACAATCATCTGGAGATGATTGAGCTGCGCTACGAAAAAATCACCTGGACCTACAAGGACGGCAACATCATTCATTCCGATTCCTGGAACGAGCGCGCCACCGCGTAAGCCCGTGCGGACGGTTCGCCGTCCGCTTTTTCAGGCGTGCGCCTGCGCGCGGGTGCACGCCTGAAAAACACACTGATGTGCAGATACTACAGACCTTATGGGCCTCGGTTTACGGCCAGGGGCGGTAGCGTGCCAGCAACGGAGAGAACACCAATGGAACACCAGTCTGCAGCGCTGCTGCGCCGTCTTAACCCCTTCTGCGCCCGAGCGCTGGAGGCTGCCGCTTCGCTGTGTCAGACCCGCGCACACGCGGAAATCATGCCCGAGCACTGGCTGCTGAAGGTGCTGGAGCAGGGTGAGGGCGATATCACGGTCATGGCGCGCCGCTATGAGTGGGATATGGACGGCGTCTGGCAGGGGCTGCTGAGCTTTCTGGAGGGTCAGCCTCGCCTGGTGCGCAGCCGCCCGGATCTTTCGACTCGCCTGCACCACCTGCTGAAGGAAGCCTGGCTGGCGGCCTCGGTAGACGGTGAGGAGCGCATCCGTAGCGTGCACTTGCTGACAGCCATGGTTGGCAACCACTCGCTGAAACGTTGCGACGCGCTCTGGCCCATCCTCACCCTGAGCCCGCGCCAGATGATGGCGCTGCGACCGCTGCTGGACGCGCAGTCGGACGAAAGGCCGGACGTGCTGCAGCCGAACGAACCTCTGCGTAGCCTGAACGCAGAGGAGGGCGAGTCACCTACGCTGGCGGGCGCTGCGCCTGCTGCAGGCGCTGAAGCGCTGTCCCGCTTCACACGCGACGTCACTGCCGACGCGCGGAACGGGAAGATTGACCCGGTGTACGGGCGCGACAATGAAATCCGCCAGATGGTGGACATCCTCTCGCGTCGCCGCAAGAACAACCCGATTCTGGTGGGCGAGCCGGGCGTGGGCAAAACCGCACTGGTCGAGGGACTGGCGCTGCGCATTGCGGAAGGCAACGTGCCTGCCAGCCTGAGCACAGTCAGCGTGCGCACCCTTGACCTTGGCATGTTGCAGGCAGGCGCGGGCGTGAAGGGCGAGTTTGAGCAGCGCCTGAAGAACATCATTACGGAGGTGCAGCAGGCCGTGCAGCCGGTGCTGTTGTTCATAGACGAGGCGCACACCATTATCGGCGCAGGTAATCAGGCAGGTGGCGCGGATGCGGCTAACCTGCTGAAGCCCGCACTGGCGCGCGGCGAGCTGCGCACCATCGCCGCCACGACCTGGAGCGAGTACAAGCAGTATTTTGAAAAGGACGCCGCACTGGAGCGCCGCTTCCAGATGGTTAAAGTCGATGAGCCGGACGACGAGACCGCCTGCCTGATGCTGCGGGGCCTGAAGTCGCGCTACGCTCAACACCACGGCGTGCACATCACCGATGAAGCCGTGCGCGCCGCTGTCACGCTGTCTCGCCGCTACCTGACCGGGCGCCAGCTGCCGGACAAGGCGGTAGACCTGCTTGATACCGCGAGTGCGCGAGTGCGCATGAGCCAGGACGCGGTGCCGGAAGCCATCACGCAGCTGCGCGCCCGCACGGATGCCCTGAATATGGAGAAGCGCGCCATCCTGGATGATGAAGCGCTGGGCGGCCTCATACAGGAAGCGCGCATGCATGACATTTTGAGAGAGCTGGCCAGCGCTGATGAACGTCTGGAACAGCTAGAGCTGAGTTGGGTGGCCGAGCGCGAGCTGACGGATAGGCTGCTGGCCTGCCGTCAGGACGCCAGTCAGCAGTCGCATCGTACTGAACTTCAGTCTGCGCTGCACGCGCTGCAACAGGGCGAGCCGCTGATGACGCTGGACGTGGACGCACGCACGGTGGCTGGCGTCATTGCCGACTGGACCGGCGTGCCGCTCTCTTCCTTGATGAAGGACGAACAGACGGAGCTGCTGACGCTGGAAAAAGCGCTGGAAGCGCGCGTTGTAGGGCAGCCAGCGGCGCTAAACGCGATTGCACAGCGCCTGCGCGCTTCAAAAACCGGACTGACCGCAGAAAACGGCCCGCAGGGTGTGTTCTTGCTGGTCGGCACCAGCGGTACGGGCAAGACTGAAACGGCACTGGCGCTGGCCGACACGCTGTACGGCGGTGAAAAGTCGTTGATCACCATTAACCTCTCCGAGTACCAGGAAGCGCATACTGTAAGCCAGCTTAAGGGCTCACCGCCGGGCTACGTCGGTTACGGGCAGGGCGGCGTGTTGACCGAAGCGGTGCGCAAACGCCCGTACAGCGTGGTTTTGCTCGATGAGGTTGAGAAGGCGCACCGCGATGTGATTAACCTGTTCTATCAGGTCTTTGACCGGGGCTTTATGCGCGACGGCGAGGGCCGTGAAATTGACTTCCGTAACACAGTTATCCTGATGACCTCCAACCTCGGCAGTGACATGCTGATGCAGAAAATGGACGAGCAGCCGGACGCCAGCGAAGCTGAGCTGCAGGAACTGCTGCGTCCGGTTATCCGTGACCACTTCCAGCCCGCACTGCTGGCACGTTTCCAGACGGCGATTTACCGTCCGCTGGGTGCTGAGGCGATGCGTATCATCGTCGAAATGAAGCTCGGTCAGGTCAGTCAGCGGCTGCAACGCCACTACGGCCTGCGCACGGATATTTCGGATGCGCTGTACGACTCTCTAACCGCTGCCTGCCTGCTGCCGGACACCGGGGCGCGCAACGTAGACAGCCTGCTCAATCAGCAGATATTGCCGGTGCTGAGCCAGCAGCTTTTGCAGTATCAGGCTACTGGTGAATTACCGAAGAGCCTCGGTCTGGGCTGGTATGAAGAAGATGGTGTTCTTATAGAGTTCGGAGCCTGAGCAAGATGGACAGCGCAAAGGAAATTGCCCGAAATATGCTGAATGCAATTAATGCAGATAGTAAAGGCTTAGTGGCATCTTTTACAAAGGGATTTATCCGCTTGCCCGTATCACTGGCCTATCTGGGATATGATTTTTTTGATACTGACAATCGTAGCAGCCGATTTGACGATAAAATTCGGTTTGCTCAGCTAATTAAAAATGGCCTTTCAGGTCATGAAATTCTCCCTCAAGCGATAGAAGTGTTCACAGATGAGTTTGTGGACAAAATTGACAGACATGATGTGTTGAAAGTCTTGAGCAACGTATCCGCTACTGTGACAGGCGGGGCCACTTTTACCTCAATGACGGGTGTTAACTTGGGAAGAGTCCTGCTGAGCAGTATGCTCGGATCCATTATTTCTGGCTTTGCGATATCTGGGTTACTGGCTATCGGAGCCGAAGAATCCAGGGCGGTGTATACCTCTCTGGCTTTGAGGCAAAGAAATTTTGACCGCTGGTACAAGTTAAAGAGTAGAGGTGACCTGGATTTATTTTATTTTCTTATAGAGGATGTTGTTGCTCCCTATGAAAAAGCATGTGATATCGCTGACACCAATCCGGAAGAATTCAAGAAAATATGTAAGTACTTCTTTGAGGGGTTATGAAAATCCGACAAATATTATTATCACTAATTTCAAGGTTTTTTCAGGGGTTGGGGTTAGGGCTTTCTATTTCAGGATTTAGCTTTGCAATCTGGTTTTTTTTCTTTTCCAAGGATCAGTGGCGAATAGGATGGGGGATGTTGTCTTTATTAGAGCTTGTTGTTGGCTATGTTCTTTACAGTTTTGCACTTAAACGAATTTTCGATGATACAAAGAACTGGCATTGATTGTCATAAATTAATGCAACTCTTTTCGGACATCAGTTAGATTTTTCCAGACGTTATTCCTTCTGCCGTTATGAGGGATATAACAATTCGTCATCAAGGAGAGAATGACAATGATCCCCTCGGACCTAATACAAAGTACGGTATCGGAACTTTCCTCTACGCTCAATCGTTATTCTTTATTGATTCCAGCCTGCAATTCACCGATTGATGTGGAAAATCTTACGGGCATGGAAGCGCTGAGCGAGAACTACCTTTACAGCGTGATGTTCAACAGCCCGGATAATGACATTTCACCAGACCGGATGCTGCGCAAAGCGGTGACGCTAACTATGGGCATTGGACCTCTGCAGAAATTCGAATCGCAGAAGATTGTTCACGGTTATATAACCGATTTCCGCCGCCTGACGGGTTCCGCCGACCAGGTCAGTTATCTCATTATTATTGAACCCCGCTTTGCGCTTCTGGATAAGCAATACCGCACACATCGCTTCTTTGTGAATAAATCCGTGCCGGAAGTCGTCAGTCAGATACTGGATGAGCATGGTTTT
>NZ_JZRD01000051.1:0-8508 GCF_000963995.1 Pantoea sp. SM3 | reverse complement strand
GCATCGAGCCATTGAACTCACAGCTCATAGCGGACATCCGCCCCTTTCAACATGCAGCTTTGTGCCAGGAGCGGAAGTTGCTTGCATCGTGCTATGTTAGTTTGTCTGGAGCTGATCAAATCAGCTCGTTCATATGACGCTATCGTTTGAGAATGGAATAATGATTACTTATCAAAATGCGACGGACAAGGCTCTGGATTACCTTAAAGGCTTTGGCACTCCAGTCGTCATTACACTTCATGGCCGATTCTCAGAAGGCTGGTTCTATTGTTATCAATCGAAAGAGTATCTGGAAACGGGTGATTTTTCTGCTCAGTTGGCGGGAAATGCACCGTTCATAATTGATAAAGATAATGGAGAAATTCACTCTTTTGGAACTGCTTATCCGTTAGATAAATACCTGCTGGATTACGAACAACAAAAAAACGAATAACGTCCGTTCATCGCTCAAAGCGGACAATTAACACATTCCTGTTAGATACAATCCTATTGGTTAAGAAACAGGCTGCAGGTCAATAGAGGTGTCTGATCAGACGTTCGGATGATGCTTAAAAGGCTATTATTGCGTTGCGTTTGTTCTGGTAATAGAGAACAGTAGGCATTGAACAGTCGGCTTACAGGTTAAATCTGAGTCCTGCAGTGGATAATAAATGATTTCATAACTGTCTGTAAGATCGACATCCGGCATCTATAGAAACGTCTTATCGTTCATGCAGAAACTCATGAACGGCATTATGCGGATTTATTTCAGAAGGAACAGTATGATGGCGATACAATTCAGTCATTCAGAAGACAGTGATGATATCCATAAAGCCATAGGGCTGGCCGTTTCACGTGTGATTTCTTCAGGAAAGACTGTGAACAGAGAAAATATTCTGGCGCAGCTCAGAGAGTCGGAAGAGCACTGCGTGGACGGTACGAAAAAAATTTATGCTGATGCTATCCGCGAAGTCACTCAGAAGAGTGAGTAGCGTTCCCGGAAGAACCCTTCAGGCCAGTCAGGCGGCCAGTGTCCGAATTTCGCTCATGGCAGACCTTTAGGTCTTGAGTTTCAGGCACTCTAAAAGGTATGACAGCGATTTGACTGGTCCCGAGTGAAGTCTGTTTGAACGGGTTTCATCCCAGGGCATGGCATCGTCAGTGCAAAAGTCTCCTACACATTCCATTTCAAGACTTTCATCCAGTAATCCAACGGGAATCCAGACATAAGGCAAGTCCCGCAGAATGTTAGGTACAGTTGAGCCACATACGCTGCAAAAATCTGTACGGTAGCCAGTTGGCTTAAACCACGAGGCGATGCAGTTTTCCCCTTGTATCCAGCGAAACTCATTTCTTTTCACTAACGTGGCGAGATTATAACCTGCACCACTCTGCTTTCTACAAAGCGAACAATGACAACGATAAAATAGTGATGGTTTATAACTGAGTTGAAATTCAACCGTTTTACACAAACATGTTCCATTCATTTAACCTTATCCCTACCCGATTTCAGATACTTAAAGAAACATTATCATCTTTTTAATACTGAGTAAGAGCGTTCGTTTTGGCATTTCAAAATCAGCTATAGATCGGGCTTGATGTCCGTGTCTCGCTCACAGCGGACGTCCAAGCCGATACAGATTTAATCGATTGTACCGGCGTAAACTAAAGCCTGCATTTAACAGGCTTTGGTATCAAGTCATTAAAGGTATTTTTTGAACGATGCCGTTGTAACCGTAATGGTAATTCCCAGCATTAACGCTGCGGGCAGTAGCAGAAGGTTTGGATAGACTGCTGAAGGCCATGAAAGGTAGGCCATCACAGGAAGATACACAGCCGGTTTAATCAGCCTTTTCGCGTGATGGTACAGAAAAGATGATTCATAACCGGCACCAAATCGCCGTAAATCCCGTCGGCCAAGCCCTTCAACCACGGCGACACATATAACCAAGACGAACAGCGGTACAGAAAGGGCGATGATAGTGACGCGAATCAAAGTCACTACAGAGACATATACCGTTGCCAGCATGTACTGCTGCAGATAATTTCCCAGCCAGCTGCTGGCCCCCTTAAGATTGCGCGATACCTCATTGCCGCTATTCATCTCTGCCTGATATTTTGCCTGTATCCAGCCGATGATCCCACTGTCCACAAACGCCCACTGATAGGCATCAGTCACCCAGCGCGTCACCGTTGCAGCCGGCTCGGAAAGCAGCAAGCTCCGAGTAAAATCAGAAGACAGATATCCAAACTCGGTATTCATCACCGCCTGGCTGTGTGCTGCACCCTCTGCAGGCCAGAAGAACGCAATCCCGATATATTCAATGACAAGACTCACCATCAGGGAAGCCAGAATCACGCCAATGAGTTTCGATGGCCAGCCCCAGACCAGGTTAAAGAGCAGGCCATGCTCACGTGGGTTCGTGGGATACTGCTGCGGATTTTGCTGTGGTGCGGTACGACGAGCCTCAGCCATTGTTATCTCCCTTCACTGGCGCAGCTGCTGAACTGCGACTGTCCCACCATCCCTCACTACTGTGATAGTTGCGTCGCATTTCTTCTGCAAGACGCGCGATGTTCTCAGGCATATGCACGTCGCCTGCATCGCCCGCCGGCAGCGGCATGCGAATTTTCCAGAGCTGGCCGCCTTCAAGCAGCGCAAACGCCTGCCCTTTAGGCAACGTGACAATGTCTGCAGGCTCAAGAAGTGGCACCTTAATGGTGCCGACACGGTCCTGGGTGCTGGAGGTAAAATCATGATTGACGGTGACGTCAGCTGAATCCTGATGACCCGAGACCAGTGTTTTACTATAGATTTCAACCTGCGGCAGCTGTGAGGTCAGCAGCTCTGCCGTCCGGTTTTCTCTCACGCGCAGCATGATCAGGTTGTTGAAGTTACCCTGAACCTGAGAAGTTTTGGCCGCGCTCCCAATCCTGGCTTCTATATCAGACGAAGTCTGCGTATAGGCAGTTACCTGCATGCCCGCACCACCGCCTTTATTGATGAGCGGGATAAACTCATTACCCATCAGTTCGTTGAATTCATCGCAGTGCAGGTTAATAGGGTCTTTGCCCTCTTTTGAACCCGGTAGGCCGCCGTTGATACCGTGTTTGTAGATGTGACCGGCCACGCTCACCAGATCGGCAAACATGCTGTTGCCTACGGCACTGGCAACCTCGCTGTCGCTGAGCGCATCAAGCCCCACGTAAACGATGCCTTTTTTACGGATAACCTGCTCCCAGTCAAAAATAGGACGCGGATCTTTCATATTCAGATAATCGGGAGACAGCAGCTCCGCCGTTTTACCGGTGGTGAGTTTTTCCAGCAGTGGCAGCAGTGACGCCACAATTTTGTCAAAATAGGTACGGTCATAGCGGACTGCAGATCGCAACCCGTCAAGTATCGGGTCATACAGCGCGTTTCCTGCGTCAGAACTCAGCGCTACTTCAACTGCCCAAATCCGGATAGCCTCAGGCTGCCCCTGCATGTTACGCGGCACGTCGTCCTCACTGAATGCGTTGGCATTATTCTCGATCTGAATGTTCAGTTCAGGCAGTTTCTCAGTAACGATTTTTTCAGCGTAGCGCAGATACAAATCGGCGATATTATTCACGTAGCGGGTAACAAGGGTATAATCCGGGCGCTCCCCGAGGGCGACCAGCGCACGCGCAACGATATTCACAAACCGCCATGCAAACTCTTTAAACGCTGCGTTATTGCCCTCACTACTTAGCTGGCCGGCAACACGGGTCGCGACTTCCGATACGCGCCCGAAGCGTCCTACGGCGTTATAACGCGCCGAAATTTCAGGCCAGCCAAGGTGGAAAACGGTCAGCTCATCGCCACGGCCTGCCCGGTGCGCTTCCGCCCAGACCCTTTTCAGCAGGTCCGCATCGCCTTTAGGATCAAATACGATAGTGACGTCACCACGACGTATATCCTGAGTGATTAACAGCTCAGCAAGGCGCGTTTTGCCCACTCGGGTTGTACCGTAGACAAC
Source organism: Pantoea sp. SM3 (assembly GCF_000963995.1). Classification (NCBI taxonomy): domain Bacteria; kingdom Pseudomonadati; phylum Pseudomonadota; class Gammaproteobacteria; order Enterobacterales; family Erwiniaceae; genus Pantoea; species Pantoea sp. SM3. Next base: position 4,528 of record NZ_JZRD01000051.1, on the reverse strand, counting down.
CGTGTGACCGACACGCTCACGTAAATCGAGAGTAACGTCAGTTTCATCGGGCTCTATGCCGTGTACGGCCGGGTTACCGCCAACCGGGGGAAGCGGGCGAACTGGATTGACTGGCGAATCGGCACTGAGCAGTTTGCCAATCGCCGGCAGACTGCGTTCTGTTGCCTCCTCTAACTGGCGGGCAAGCTGATACAGCTTTGATGGCTTAAGGTAGTGGGCCACTTCCGGGCGCAGCGTATCGCGCAGGCGCTGGGTGTGCTTCTGGGTCCAGCGAAACCCGCGGCCCAGAAAAAGCCGGCGTTTACTGACCGGGATCTGTTTTGACGTCATGACGTAGCGAGGTAAACGGCGAAGATTGCGGCGGTAGCGAATAACCTGCATTCCCTGACGCGCGCGTATGGCAGATAGCACTGCGAATCCGCCGGCGGTGACGTAGCTGACGGAGGGTGCCAGGGCTACTGCCCATGGCGCTGTGACGCAGACGATGGCGGCAGTGCCCGCTGCGACCGCTGTATTCAGCTCCACAGCCGGGCGCAGAAGAGCCTCAATTACATATTTATCACTCACAAAGAAAACTCCTTAAAGGGTTTACCTGCCAGCAGAGCCAGAAGTCGTTGTCCGCTGATAATCATCAGTTGCTGTGAACTGCTACTGGCAGCCCTGCTTTTCTGGCCCGTCCGGCCGGTATGAATAAACAACCCTCGCTGCCCCATACGCGTCAGCAGCGCGTCAAAGTCCTGAGCGTGAGCCGGCGTTATCGCCCGGCTGTAGCGCTTGGCCTGAATCAATAAGCACTCGCCGTTTATGTGTACGCGTCCGTCCAGCCCGCCGTCGCCGCTGTATGACGTATTGCGCTGTACGGCATACCCCTGACGCTCAAATGCCAGCAGAAGTAACTCTTCAAAGACATAGGGGTTAATCTTGCGCAGATAGCTCATGCGCTGCCCGTCTCCACTGAGCTGGCGAAGGCGGACATAAACGCGCTCTGCTGTGGCGCGATACCTGCGGTGCCGCCGCTCGCTGGCCGACTGACGGCGAAAACGCCAGAGCAGAAAGATAATCACGCCCGACAGGATGGCCAGTAGGACCGGATTTGCCATAAGCAGTGCAGCGATGTTAGGAGCTGATATCACGGCCCCACCTCCTGAGACAGGCCGCTGTCCGTGATAAGTACGGGGTAATGGGTCAGCTTCAGGCGGCGGGCAAGTTCAGTTCCTGATGAGGGCGCCAGCTGAAGACCGGGTGCGAGACTGCGCAGAGATTCCAGCGATGCCATGCTTTCAACGTTCACAACGAGGCCGGCTGCATTTCTGGCCGAAAGCAGTTGTACGTTCTGCTGCAGCCACTGCCGTGAGTAGCTGTCATCACCAATGATAAACAGCGAGCCGATACCCGGCAGCTGCAGCGCCCGGGGAGCCACGTTGCCAGGGGAAAGTTCTGGCGTAGTAACCGGCAGCATGGCCGCTTCCCCCTGTTCAGGAGTCGCAGTAGACGCAGGCGGCATATCCTGGCGGTTTACGGCCTCGAAAATAGCCTGCGTGCTCTCCCCTCCCAGATCTGCAATGACGTTGAGCTCCGCCAGTGCGGCAGGCGAAAAAGCGATGAACGTGGTAACGATGAGGTTTTTCAGATTCATGATCACTGACTCCGTGGATTTATCCAGACGAGACCGTTATCCGGCACCGATACAGATGCTGTCTGTTCAACTACGGTAGCCGTCGGCAGATGCGGCGAGGGCTGGAGCATGGCGAGCTTACTTTTAACGAAAGCGCGATAGCGGGCAGCGGGTGCGCCGCCTGCGGGATGGTGATAACAGCCGGCTGCATCGAGCCAGCTTCCGGGTTTCCGGTCCCAGCACTCGCGCAGAATGGCGGCAGCAGCGTTGAGATTCACATAAGGATCCAGCGCCACCCAGGTTGACGTAAATCGCTGGCCGTTCCAGCCGAGATTAACCTGGGCGATACCGACATCTATGCGCTTCAGTGAGTTCGTTTTCATGAACACCTGCAGCGCCTGCCAGGCTTCAAGACGGGTTTTATAGCGATAGCCCTCACCCGCCACGTTCAGGGTCCACGGCCAGGGGCGTTCGCCCTGCGGCAGCCTGCGCGATGATTCCTGCAGGCTGACAGAGTAAAGTGATTCCGGCGGCACGTTGTGAGCCTGCGCCACGCGCACGTACCCCTCCGGAACGGTCTGTTTGCCAGCCGCGAAAGTGCAAAATGAAAGCAGCAGTAGCGCCGCTCCGGTCAGAATGCGGCGAGTTGCCATCCGTCTTCCCCCTGCTGCAGAACCACCGGCATCATGCCGTTACCGAACCGCATCCAGCGACCGCCGTCGTGATTCAGTGTGATCTGACGGCTGCGCACCCTGTCCAGCGGAATGTGATGATCTTTTGCCCAGCCGCGAAGTTTCCCGTCATCGCCCTGACTGTCTACAAGGTAGATATCAACCGGCCTGTTATCGGCTAAGACCGCTGCCAGACGGGCGTCACACTGCCCGCAGCCCGCTGACTTAACGAACAGCGCCAGCCTGCCTCCGGTATCGTGGGCAATACCGGCTGCGTTGCCCATGTTTACGGCTAGCGTTTCCGGATAGAGCCGCTTCCATGCGGCTGTGACTTCGCGCTGGAAATCCAGCTCTTTTTGCGTACGCGCAAACTCTTCCTTAACCCACTTCTCAGCATACTGACGACGTTCAGCCTGGCTCCGCGCCTCGATACCCAGCGTTGACAACGGATCCAGACCCGGTGACTGAATGCCGCGCGGACCTTTCATTAGCGACTTATAGCGCTGATAATCGTCCTGACTCAGTCCCCACTGCCCGGCTTGCTGTTGCAGATCCTGCACGTTACTTTGCTGCACGCTCTGAGCCGGCGCATCCACCGGTTCGCCCCTGGAATTTTGAACCTGAACGCTGGCCTGCGCAGAGCAGCAGAGCATAACCGCCGCAAGATGCATCATTTTTAGCTTCATACTGCCTCCTTTAGTGAACGTTGATAGTCGTCAGGCGACCGTTCACGCGAAATTGCGCCTGCCCGTAGCCGGCGTGAACAAGTGTCCAGCCATTAACGGTCTGGCCCTCGCCTATGAGGCGGATTTCAGCCAGCGAGCTGAACCCCGACGGCGCAATGGCCGCAAAAGACTCTGAACCCCGCTTTTCAACGCCGGTCAGTACAAATGGCGCTTTGCGGGCCACGGTTTTGACTGCCTGATGTGGCTTAGCGGGTGCCGGCTTTTTTACTGGGTGTGTCGCTTTGGGTTCAGCTGTGGCCTGCTGCGCTTTCTGAGACGGGTGCTGTAATGCGGTGATTGACTGTTCAAGAGCAGCCTGACGGCTTTGCAGCGCGGTCTGGGAATCATTCAGCTCATCGATCGAATGGCGAACCTGTCCGACAGCTTCAGACAAACCTTTGGCAGACCAGGCTTCGAGAGATTTACGGACCGCATCAAGCTGAAGCTGCTGTTTTTTTATTGCCTCAGCCTGCGTATTAATGTTTGCCTGGATAGGTTCAAGATCGGTTTTAGCCAGTGCCTGGGTGTAAACCACGTTTTGCTGCTTCTCGACGTAGCTGAGACGGTTTTCCTGCGACACACCGGCGCGAAGCGATATGATTGCGAGGCCAAGCGCGGCAATGGAAAGCGTGGTCAGTCCTATAGCCGGCAGCCGGCGTTTTACAGCGCTGAACCTGCTGCCTGACGACAACGGAGCAACATCATCAGCATTTTCGTGAGGGAAGGACGTTTCTGTGGTCATTTTGTCAGCCACCCTCCGTGAGCAGGCTGGGCCTGAACAGGACGAGGCGCGATCACCTGAGAGGAACTGGCAGAGGATGGTGTGCCTGCAGCCGGTGCGTAGGCGCTGGCAGGAGGTGGCGGCAGCTGTGACACGGGCAGCTGATAACCGGCACGCAGGCTGTGGCAGACCACACGCTGAACGTCATCAACTTCAAGCTCCCATGCCGGGCCCGCCAGTACCTGCAGCGCGGTGCGAAGGCGCATAGGACCGAGCTGGAACTGGACGGCCGGAAGTGGCTGACGGTATAACACGCCGTTAGCCGGACCGGTCTGACAAAGCGAGTAGCCGGACTGCTTCAGGGCATAGCGCATGGCGTCAGCCACGGTTGGCTGCACTGAAGAGGGAATGCGAACGTCAATAATCTGTGAGAGGGGGTCGCGCTGCACGGCCTGCGGATCAGTACTGACCAGCAGGTAACGATCGTAGCGAACTACTTCTGGCGTCCGCGCATAAGCATCATCAGCGGATGCCTGAATATTTCGGGATACGCTGACCGGAGGAACCGGTTCAGCAGGTGCACGCTCCTGCAGCTTCTGGGGCTGCTGAACGCACCCCGCCAGCAGCGCAAGCGGTAAAGCGGCAAAGACGGCGTTAAATTTCATCTGAAAAGTTCCTGTACAGTGAGAACAGGCTTCACTGTGCGCAACTCTTCAGCATGCTTCTATCAACAACTCTTTTTGCGTTTTCAAAAAAAAACGCCGACCGGAGTCATAATGCTTGTCAGTTAAGATCT
>NZ_JZRD01000050.1:0-57750 GCF_000963995.1 Pantoea sp. SM3 | reverse complement strand
CCCGCCACTGGCGGGTCAACTTTGGTGATCGACAGCGGGCGATTGATGCCGTAGCTGCCAATGGTTGCGTAGACTCGCGCTAACTGTAACGGCGTTACCATTAGCCCGTAGCCGAAAGAGAAGGTGGCCCTCTCTATGTCAGACCACCGTTGTTTTTGAGGGTATAAGCCACTACTTTCCCCGACCAGCCCCAAATTGGTCGGTTTACCCAGTCCAAAGCGCGCGTAAGTGTCTACGAGTGCTGAGGAGGGCATCGCTAACGCCAAACGTGAAACCCCGACGTTACTCGACTTCTGTAAAACCCCGGTAAGGGTCAATTCGTTGTAGCGCGCCACGTCCTTGATCTCATGACCATTGACGCGGTACGGCACGGTATTCAGTACGCTGTTCTCTTTCACCACACCACGCTGCAGCGCGGTCATCACCACCATCGGTTTCACGGTCGAGCCGGGCTCGAAGATGTCGGTAATGGCACGGTTGCGCATCACATCTTTCGGCGTGTTGGAGAGATTGTTCGGGTTGTAAGCCGGGCTGTTCGCCATCGCCAGCACTTCGCCGGTGTTCACATCCACCAGAACGGCAGTGCCTGACTCCGCCTTGTTGAAGGCTACGGCATTGTTCAATTCGCGGTAAACCAACGCCTGCAAACGCTCGTCGATACTGAGCGTCAGGTTGTGCGCCGCGCGGCTGTCCACGGAGGAGATATCTTCGATCACACGACCATAGCGATCTTTACGCACCGTACGCTCGCCTGGCGCACCGGTCAGCCACTTGTCGAAGCTCTTTTCGATGCCCTCAATGCCCTGGCCATCAATGTTGGTAAAGCCGATCAGATGCGCAGTGACCTGACCCGCTGGATAGTAGCGGCGCGACTCTTCACGCAGATAAATGCCGGGTAACTTGAGCTTTTTGACGTACTCGCCAATGGCCGGATTCACCTGGCGCGCCAGATAGATAAAGCGCCCTTTGGGATTGGCATTCACGCGCGCGGCGAGTTGATCGAGTGGGATAGATAAGGCATCTGAGAGGGCTTTCCAGCGGCTGTCGAGTGACACACCACCATGTTCCATCAGTTCTTTAGGGTCAGCCCAGATGGCATTCACCGGTACACTGACAGCCAATGGACGGCCAGCACGGTCGCTGATCATGCCACGTGCAGTAGGAACAGATTGCACCCGCAGCGAACGCAAATCCCCTTCTTTCACCAGTTTATCCGGGCTGATGACCTGTAACCACGCCACGCGTGACAGCAATCCGCCCAAAGCCAGTAAAATACAGCCGCACAGCAACGCAAAACGCCAGCTTATAAAGCTGGCCTTATCTTCCTGTTTTTTTAACTTCAGCGTTTTGCCTGCGCCGCTCATTGAGGTCTGCGATTCCTTATTTATCTCTGCACCACGATATTTTCCTGTGAAGGATCAACATGCTGCATCTGCAGCTTATCGGTTGCTATTCGCTCAACCCGGCTATGATCCCCGAGCGCATTCTCTTCCAAAATCAGGTTACGCCACTCGATATCGAGCGCATCACGTTCTAAAACCAACTGTTCGCGCTGCGCCGTTAACAGGCGCGTTTTGTGTGTGGTGGTGACCACTAACACCGAGGACACAAGCACCGCAATCAGTAGCAACACCGGGATCTTGCCGAATCGCAGCAGGTCACCGCCGATGACGCCAGGCAGGCTGTGTCGCTCGTTGCCAATCATGTCGCGGTCCTCTCAGCAATTCGCAGTACCGAACTGCGCGCGCGTGGGTTCTCGTTAACTTCCGCTTCGCCCGGAATCAGCTTGCCTAAGGTTTTCAGCTCACGTCCGCCCAGCGCTTTAAGCTGGCTTTCGGTCATTGGAATACCCGCTGGAACTTGCGGGCCACGGCTTTGATCGCGCATAAAGCGTTTGACCAATCGATCTTCCAGCGAGTGGAAGCTGATAACCGATAAACGACCGCCAGGTGCCAGCACCGACATTGCCCCTTTCAGCGCGGTGTCGATCTCTTCCAGTTCGCTGTTGATCCAGATACGAATCGCCTGGAAGGTGCGCGTGGCCGGATGCTTAAACTTGTCTTTCACTGGCATCGCAGCAGCGATCACAGTGGCTAATTCCTTGGTGCGCGTCATTGGCTGTTCACGATTGCGCTCGACGATGGCGCGTGCGATACGTTTACCAAACTTCTCTTCACCGTAGGTCTTGATGACGAAGGCGATATCGGCTTCCTCGGCGTTCATCAGCCACTCGGCCGCAGACTGGCCCCGTGTCGGGTCCATACGCATATCCAGTGGCCCATCACGCATAAACGAGAAACCGCGCTCTGCGTCATCCAACTGCGGTGATGACACGCCAAGATCGAGCAGTACGCCATCGATCTTGCCGGTGAGACCACGCGCTTCGACATACTCTGCCAGCGCCGAAAAGGGTCCGTGCACAATCGAAAAACGTGGATCCTGAATTTCAGCTGCGGCGGCTATGGCTTGCGGATCGCGATCGATCGCCAGTAACTGCCCTTTTTCGCCCAGTTGCGAAAGGATCAGACGTGAGTGACCGCCGCGCCCAAAAGTGCCGTCAATGTAAATGCCGTCTTCCCTGATATTGAGGCCGTTAACCGCCTCATCCAGCAGCACTGTGGTGTGTTTAAAATTATCCTGCATAGCTATAGCGACAAGTCCTGCAACCGCTCAGATAAAGGCTCCTGAGCCGACTGTTCTGCGTCAATATCGTCCTTAACTTGTTGATACCAGGTCTGTTCATCCCACAGCTCAAACTTATTGAACTGTCCAACCAGCATCACTTCTTTGGTCAGGCTCGCATGTTGCCGTAGCGTATTCGCCAGCAACAAACGACCTGCATTATCCATCTGGCATTCACTGGCATGTCCTAACAGCAGTCGCTGCACGCGACGTTCATTCGGATTCATGCTGGATAAGCGCGCCAGTTTTTTCTCGATGATTTCCCATTCGGGCAGGGTATAAAGCAACAGACATGGCTGGTGGAGGTCAATGGTGCACACCATTTGCCCCTGAGACTCCGCGACAAGCAATTCACGATAGCGTGTTGGTACCGCCAATCGGCCTTTGCCGTCGAGATTGACTAACGTTGCTCCTCGGAACATGTCAGTCCTACCCCCCAATCACCCGTTTTCACCACTTTATCCCACTTTTTACCACGAAACGAGTTTACGGAGCCTATGAAATCCTTGTCAAGCCGCAACGACAAGTGAATATCACTCTTTACAAGGGTGAGAATTATTTAATGGAGGGCAATTAAGGGGAATGATTGGCAAAATAAGAAATTAACCTGATGAATAATGGAATAAAAATTTTCACGATTTGAAAAATGGTGAAAAATAAAGCGTTTTAATCGCAAAAGATAATTATCCCGGGATATGCGACAGCGGCTGCATTTTAGGGGATTTCTGAAAGGAAGCCCAGCACCATCGCGCCGGCTCTGCTACGCGTCACTGCTGAAGATGTAAACAAATAAGAAAATTCAGCGCAGTTAATTCGTTAGGGAAAGTGGTGACTATTTACGCTTTTTTACCCCAGTCCTATGGCAGAAAAATATCTGGATGATTAATAAGTGCGGGCAGCGATCTGCCCGCGATTTCATTTCATACGTCGGCTTAATTGGCCACGACGGAATAAATTGCGGCGAATACGGGTTAATCCCGGCTTCGGTTTACGCGGTTCATCCAGCGAGGCCAAAACTAATTCCAGCACGCGCTCGGCGACATCGCGATGACGCTGCCCCACCGCCAGTACCGGGCACTCTAAAAAGTCCAGTAATTCGTGGTCGCCAAAGGTGGCGATAGCCAGATCAGTGGGCAGGCGACCATCACGCTTCAGGGTGATATCCATCACGCCCTGAAGCAGACCGAATGAAGTGGTAAACAACGCATCCGGCATCGGATGATCTTCGAGGTATTTCTCGAACAGAGTGGCAGCCGCAGCGCGATCAAAGCTGTTGCAGTAGAGGTAATCCACCGTACGTTCATCGTCTTTCCACGCATCGCGGAAGCCCATTTCACGCAGGAAACTGACTGAAAGCTCAGGCAAGGCCCCAAGGAACAGCACGTTTTTCACCGGAAGTTGACGCAATTCAGCCGCCAGTGCATGCGCATCGTCCTGATCGGCACCGACCACACTGGTGAAGTGTTCACGATCCAGCGCGCGGTCCAACGCGATAATCGGCAGCGGATCGTTGATCCAGCGCTGATAAAACGGGTGTTCTGGCGGCAGTGAGGTGGAAACGATGATCGCATCCACCTGGCGCTGTAGCAGATGTTCAATACAGCGCATTTCATTGTCAGGCTGATCTTCCGAGCAGGCAATCAGCAGCTGATAGCCACGTTGACGTGCCTGGCGCTCCAGATAATTGGCAATGCGCGTGTAACTGGTGTTCTCAAGATCCGGGATCACCAGACCAATTGAACGCGTACGCCCGGCGCGAAGGCCTGCCGCAACAGCATTGGGGTGATAATTATGTTCACGCACCACCGCCATCACTTTTTCGACGGTTTTGTCGCTGACACGATACTGCCGCGCTTTGCCATTAATAACGTAGCTGGCCGTGGTGCGCGACACGCCCGCCAGGCGCGCAATTTCATCCAGTTTCACGATGACACCTTAATTCTGATAAGCCAGGGCTGGGCAAATGTCCGCAGAGTAGCTATGGGTAAAACATTTGTAACATCTAACCGCAGAACACTACGCTGAGCAACCGCTTTTATCGGGCAGCACTCACAAGCGCATTAAATAAAAAAACCCGGCATTACGCCGGGTTAGCTTTGAAGCAGGATGATAACTCTGCGGAATTAACGCATCACACGATCGCCACGTGACACGCCCACAATCCCTGATCGCGCCACTTCAACGATCTCAGCAACATCGCGCACCGTGTTAAGGAAGGCGTCGAGTTTATCGCTGGTGCCTGCCAGCTGAACCGTGTACAGCGTTGGCGTCACATCGATAATCTGGCCACGGAAAATTTCCGCGCTGCGCTTCACTTCTTCACGGCCATACCCGCTTGCCTGAATCTTCACCAGCATGATTTCACGTTCAACGTAAGCACCCTGCCCTAACTCGCTGACACGTAACACGTCCACCAGCTTGTGCAGTTGCTTCTCAATCTGCTCCAGCACTTTTTCATCGCCGACCGTCTGAATGGTCATGCGTGACAGCGTTGGATCGTCGGTTGGCGCAACGGTCAGGCTTTCGATGTTGTAGCCGCGCTGTGAGAACAAGCCCACCACGCGAGACAATGCGCCGGATTCATTTTCCAGCAATACCGATAACACACGACGCATAATTAAGTCCTCTCCGTTTTGCTCAGCCACATCTCATCCATCGAACCACCGCGAATCTGCATCGGGTAAACGTGCTCGCTGCCGTCGATATTCACATCAACAAACACCAGACGCCCTTTCGCCAGGGTATCCAATGCCAGCTGCAGCTTCTCTTCCAGCTCAGCGGGGTGCGCGATGGAAATACCCACGTGTCCGTAGGCTTCGGCTAAACGCACAAAGTCAGGCAGAGATTGCATGTAGGATTGCGAGTGGCGGCCGGAATAAATCATATCCTGCCACTGTTTCACCATACCGAGGAAACCGTTGTTGAGGTTCAGTACCAGCACCGGCAAATCGTACTGCAGCGCAGTCGACAGTTCCTGGATGTTCATCTGAATACTGCCATCACCGGTCACGCAGATGACGGTTTCATCCGGCAGCGCCATTTTCACGCCCAGCGCAGCCGGTAAGCCGAAGCCCATGGTGCCAAGGCCACCGGAGTTGATCCAGCGACGCGGCTTATCAAACTGATAATAGAGCGCGGCGAACATCTGATGCTGACCGACGTCAGAGGTAACGTACGCATCCCCCTTAGTCAGACGCCAAATGGTTTCGATAACCGCCTGCGGTTTGATCTTGTCGCTGGTGCGATCAAATTCCAGACACTTACGGCTACGCCAGCCATCAATGGTCTGCCACCAGTCGCGAAGGCTATCCAGCTCTTGCTTCGCATCGCTTTGCGCCAGCAGTTCCAGCATCTGCGACAGCGTCTGCTTCGCATCACCCACAATGGGGATATCGGCGCTGACGGTTTTGGAAATCGAGGTCGGATCGACGTCGATATGCATGATGGTGGCGTTCGGGCAATATTTTGCCAGGTTGTTGGTGGTACGATCATCGAAGCGCACACCAATGCCGAAAATCAAATCAGCATTGTGCATGGTCATGTTGGCTTCGTAAGTACCGTGCATGCCCAGCATGCCTACGCTCTGGCGATGCGTGCCAGGGAACACGCCGAGTCCCATCAGTGACATGGTGACCGGAATATTCAGCTGTTCAGCTAACTGCAGCAGCTCCGCCTCACAGCCTGACATAATCGCACCGCCACCGGCATAAATCACCGGCTTATGCGCGGCCAGCAGCGTTTGCAGTGCACGCTTAATCTGTCCTTTATGTCCCTGAATCGTCGGGTTATAAGAGCGCATGCTGACCGACTCAGGATAGACGTACGGCAGTTTGTTCGCTGGGTTAAGAATGTCTTTTGGCAGGTCGATCACCACCGGGCCTGGGCGGCCGCTTGCTGCCAGCCAGAAGGCTTTTTTCAGCACGGTTGGGATCTCTTCGGCGTTTCTCACCAGGAAGCTGTGTTTGACCACCGGACGGGAAATCCCGACCATGTCGCACTCCTGGAACGCATCGTAGCCGATCAGTGAAGACGGCACCTGACCCGACAGAATCACCATCGGAATCGAATCCATGTAGGCCGTCGCAATACCGGTAATGGCATTGGTTGCGCCTGGACCTGAGGTGACCAGCACCACGCCGACTTCGCCGGTCGCGCGTGCCAGACCATCAGCCATATGCACTGCGCCTTGCTCGTGACGCACTAATACGTGGTCAATACCACCGACCGTTTGCAGCGCATCGTAAATGTCGAGCACTGCTCCGCCCGGATAGCCGAATACCTGCTTAACGCCCTGATCGATTAACGAACGGACGACCATTTCGGCTCCTGACAACATCTCCATTTTCTGCCTCCAGGCTTGAGGAACCGGATCCCGTGACGCGCATTGCCCCTGCGCCACTGGCACCCAGCCCCGTATTCGCCAGTTAAGATCAAAACCTTATGTTTATGCTCAGATGACAGAATTCATTTCTGCCTTCCAGGTACAGGGAATCTACTTGAGTTGATTCTTTTAAGAGTAGGTCGATTACCATAACCGCAGAAAACCCGGCCTGCAAACGACAGGACGCTGCGACAGGCTTATTTCGGCACAAAAGGCACTGACACGTGATAATCGCTCGCGAGGATTAAACTAATGCCATCCCACAACCACAGATGAAAATGCTGGTTTCATGATTATTTGCAGCGTGTTCTAAGAAATATGATTTTCATATTGCCTGGCCGGTTAGCCCACAATTTTTCCTGAATATTACTTTCTGGCGTGATTAACTTCAAAATCCGCTTCTTGCATGACATTGTGCTAAGCAACCCGCCAAATCTTGTTTTTATGATTGTACCGAAAACCCAGATAAACCCATTAAATTCAATGCATTAAAATTAATTCGCTTTTTTGAAAAATTTTTTAGGCTGTTTAAGCCATTATGCATGCCGCTAATTAATGCCAAAGCTCTGTATAGCGGGATATTCGCAGCAGATCACCCTTAACCGACAAAAGAAATACCCTTTCACTTAGGGTTGACTTCCCGCAGCAATCCCAGTATCAATATGTGCAGCACAAAATTTACGAGGTTTGATTCATGTTTCATTCTTTCCGCCTACTCGGTCTACTACTAAACGCATTCAGTTTGCGCGGTAGACTTGTGGGTGGAATCAATCACTGATTCGAACCTGAAGAAGTTTAAAGAACCCGCGCCGATGCGCGGGTTTTTTTATGCTCGTTACACCGGCGAAGTTGAGTTAAAGCAAAAGGAAGATGACCATGAGCCAGCAAGTTATTATTTTCGATACCACTCTGCGCGACGGCGAGCAGGCATTACAGGCCAGCCTGAGTGTTAAAGAAAAACTGCAGATCGCCCTGGCGCTGGAGCGTATGGGCGTGGATGTAATGGAAGTCGGTTTCCCTATCTCTTCGCCTGGCGATTTCGAATCGGTGCAGACCATCGCGCGCTCGGTGAAAAACAGCCGCGTTGCCGCCCTGGCTCGTTGTGTGGATAAGGATATTGATGCCGCCTACGAGGCCTTGCGTGTGGCTGAAGCATTCCGCATTCATACTTTCCTCGCCACTTCGCCAATGCATATCGCCACCAAATTGCGCAGTACGTTGCCTGATGTGATTGACCGCGCGGTAGCCTCGATTAAACGTGCCCGCAACTACACCGATGACGTTGAGTTCTCTTGCGAAGACGGCGGTCGTACACCGATTGACGATCTGTGCCGCGTGGTAGAAGCCGCGATTAACGCCGGCGCGACCACCATCAACATCCCGGATACGGTCGGCTACACCTTACCGCACGAGTACGCCAACATCTTCAGCCAGTTGCGCGAACGCGTACCGAATATCGATAAAGCCATTTTGTCCGTTCACACCCATGATGATTTAGGCATGGCAACCGGCAATGCCGTAGCAGCGGTGTTAGCGGGTGCGCGTCAGGTTGAAGGCACCATCAATGGCCTGGGTGAACGTGCCGGTAACTGTGCACTGGAAGAAATGATCATGACGATTAAAACCCGTCAGCAGATCATGAACCTGCACACCAATATTCATCATCAGGAAATCTACCGCACCAGCCAGTTGATCAGCCAAATCTGCAACATGCCGATTCCGGCCAACAAAGCGATCGTCGGCACCGGTGCTTTCGCCCACTCTTCCGGTATCCATCAGGATGGCGTGTTGAAGAACCGCGAGAACTACGAAATCCTGACCCCGGAATCCATCGGCCTGCATAAAATCCAGTTAAACCTGACCTCACGTTCAGGCCGCGCTGCGGTAAAACATCGCATGGAAGAGATGGGCTACAAAGACTCCGACTACAACGTTGATGCTTTGTACGATGCCTTCCTGAAACTGGCCGATAAGAAAGGCCAGGTATTTGATTACGACCTGGAAGCGCTGGCCTTCATCAACAAACAGAATGAAGAGCCAGAGTATTTCCAACTGAACGAATTCAATGTGCAGACCGGTTCCAGCGTGACTGCTACCGCGTCTGTGCAGTTGGGCTGTGGCGAAGAGACCAAAGCCGATGCCGCGACCGGTAACGGCCCGGTGGATGCCGTGTATCAGGCCATCAACCGCATCACCGGCTTTGAAGCCGAGCTGGTGAACTACAAGTTGACGGCGAAAGGCCACGGCGAGAATGCGCTGGGCCAGGTTGATATCGTGGTGAACTACAACGGTCGTAAATTCCATGGCGTTGGCCTGGCGACCGATATCGTCGAATCTTCTGCCAAGGCTATGGTGAACGCCCTGAACAACATCTGGCGCGCCAAACAGGTAGAAAAAGAATTGCAGCGTAAATTTAAAGATCAGAAGGAAACGGTGTAACTATGACTCAGTCTTATCATATTGCGGTAATGCCAGGCGACGGAATCGGCCCGGAAGTGATGGCGCAGGCCATCAAAGTTCTCGATGCAATTCGCGCACGCTTCGACATGCGTATCACCACCAGCGAATATGATGTTGGCGGTATCGCCATCGATCGTCACGGTGAACCGCTGCCGCCTGCTACTGTGGCCGGTGCTGAGCAAGCCAATGCGATTCTGTTCGGCTCTGTTGGTGGTCCAAAATGGGAACACCTGCCGCCGGCGGGTCAGCCTGAGCGTGGTGCACTGTTGCCGCTGCGTAAACACTTTAAGCTGTTCAGCAATCTGCGCCCCGCTTCCTTATATAAAGGTCTGGAAGCGTTTTGCCCACTGCGCAGCGACATCGCCGCACGCGGTTTCGACATCCTGTGCGTGCGTGAATTAACCGGCGGTATCTATTTCGGTCAGCCAAAAGGTCGCGAAGGTAGCGGTCCGCATGAGCGTGCATTTGATACCGAGGTGTATCACCGTTTCGAGATCGAGCGTATTGCGCGCAACGCCTTTGAAGCCGCACGCAAGCGTCGTAACAAAGTGACGTCAGTGGATAAAGCTAACGTGCTGGCAACCTCTGTGATGTGGCGTGAGATCGTCAACGAAGTGGCAAAAGATTATCCGGATGTGCAACTGAGCCACATGTACATCGATAACGCCACCATGCAGCTGATTAAAGATCCATCACAGTTTGACGTGCTGCTCTGTTCTAACCTGTTCGGTGACATCCTGTCAGACGAATGTGCAATGATCACCGGTTCCATGGGCATGCTGCCTTCTGCCAGCATTAACGAAGAGGGTTTCGGTTTGTATGAGCCTGCGGGCGGTTCTGCGCCAGATATCGCCGGTCAGAACATTGCCAACCCGATTGCACAGATTCTCTCGTTGTCTCTGCTGTTGCGCTTTAGCCTGAATGCAGGTGAAGCCGCAGACAGTATCGAGCGTGCGGTCAGCCGTGCGCTCGAAGCGGGCCATCGTACCCGCGATTTAGCCGGTAACGGCCCAGCTGTGAGCACAGATGAAATGGGCAGCATCATTGCCGGTTTTATCGCTGAGGAAAAATAATAAAATGAAAAGCTTATACCAGAAGTTATTTGATGCACATGTCGTCCACGAAGCACCTAACGAAACCCCGTTACTGTACATCGATCGCCATCTGATCCATGAAGTGACGTCACCGCAGGCCTTCGATGGCCTGCGCGCGCACGGCCGCAAAGTACGCCAGCCGTCGAAGACGTTCGCCACCATGGATCACAACGTTTCTACCCAGACCAAAGACATTAACGCGTCGGGTGAGATGGCGCGTATTCAGATGCAGGAGCTGATCAAGAACTGTGCTGAGTTCGGCATTCAGCTGTATGACCTGAATCACCCGTTCCAGGGCATCGTGCACGTTATCGGACCTGAACAAGGGATGACACTGCCGGGCATGACCATCGTCTGCGGCGATTCCCATACCGCCACCCACGGCGCATTCGGCTCGCTGGCATTCGGTATCGGTACCTCCGAAGTTGAACACGTGTTTGCTACCCAGACCCTGAAGCAGGGCCGTGCCAAAACCATGAAGATTGAAGTGCTGGGTGAAGCGGCACCAGGCATTACGGCCAAAGATATCGTGTTGGCGATTATCGGTAAAACCGGCAGCGCCGGCGGTACCGGTCACGTTGTCGAATTCTGTGGCCCAGCGATTGAAGCGCTGAGCATGGAAGGCCGTATGACGCTGTGTAACATGGCGATTGAAATGGGTGCCAAAGCGGGTCTGGTCGCACCGGATGACACCACTTTCGCTTACCTGAAAGACAAACAGTTCGCACCGAAAGGCGAGCAGTGGGATGAAGCCGTCGCTTACTGGCGTACAATGAAGTCCGACAGCGATGCCAAATTTGACACCATTGTCACCCTGAACGCGGCCGATATTGCTCCGCAGGTGACCTGGGGCACCAACCCAGGCCAGGTGATGGCGGTTGATCAGGCGATCCCAAATCCTCAGTCATTTGCCGATCCGGTTGAACGTGCTTCTGCCGAGAAAGCCTTGGCTTACATGGATTTGCAGCCGGGTATCAAACTGACTGAAGTCGCTATCGACAAAGTCTTTATCGGCTCCTGCACCAACTCACGAATTGAAGATTTGCGCGCAGCGGCAGCCATCGCTAAAGGCCGTAAAGTCGCACCTGGCGTTGTTGCCATGGTCGTCCCTGGCTCAGGCCCAGTGAAGGCACAAGCCGAAGCCGAAGGTCTGGACAAAATCTTCCTGGAAGCGGGTTTTGAATGGCGTCTGCCGGGTTGCTCCATGTGTCTGGCGATGAACAATGACCGTCTGAACCCAGGCGAGCGTTGTGCCTCCACCAGTAACCGTAACTTTGAAGGTCGTCAGGGCCGTGGCGGTCGCACTCACTTAGTGAGCCCGGCGATGGCTGCAGCGGCAGCAGTAACCGGTCGTTTTGCCGACATTCGTGAATTGACTCAGGGAGCTTAAGCCATGGCGAACAAATTTACTCAACACACTGGCATTGTAGCGCCACTGGATGCCGCAAACGTCGATACCGATGCCATCATTCCAAAGCAGTTCCTGCAAAAAGTGACGCGCACCGGTTTTGGTGCGCACCTGTTCCACGACTGGCGTTTTGAAGATGATGCGGGCACCGTGCCAACCCCAGGTTTCGTGCTGAACAAGCCGGAATTTAAAGGCACCAGCATTTTGCTGGCGCGTGAAAACTTCGGCTGCGGCTCATCACGTGAGCACGCACCGTGGGCGCTGACCGACTTCGGTTTCCATGTGGTGATTGCACCAAGCTTCGCGGATATTTTCTATGGCAACAGCTTCAACAACCAGTTGCTGCCGGTGAAGTTGAGCGATGAAGAAGTGGATGAGATGTTCAAACTGGTGGCCGCGCAGCCAGGCGTGACCTTTACCGTGAATCTGGAAGCCCAGACCGTCACGGCAGGTGATAAGTCTTACAGCTTTGAAATCGACAGCTTCCGCCGTCACTGCATGATTAACGGACTCGACAGCATTGGTTTGACGCTGCAACACGAAGCGTCCATCTCCAACTACGAGAACACTCAGCCAGCATTCCTGCGTTAATGCCCTTTTCGGTGCGCTTCAATGCGTACCGAAAAGATTCGCCCTGAATGTCTATATAGTCGCCTTTGCTGGCGACTTTTTATTTATTGGGCATCACGCACGCGCGACGCCAGCCCCAGCGCCACAACCGCCATCGCTAATGCCAGCCAATACACCGACTCATGGCCAAAGCGCTCGCTCAGCGTGCCCTGTATCAATCCCGCAATAATCAAACCGGTCGATATCGAGGTGGTAAACATCGTGGTCGCCGCGCCCGCGCGTCCCGGCATGAGATCCTGAAACCACAACATGCCAATCCCGGCGACGATGCCGATAAACGCCGCGTTGAACAGCTGCAGCACCATCAATGCCGTGCGCGACTTGAACAACACCAGTCCGAGATAGAACAGGATCGCCGCCACTAGCGCTAACAGCACCAACTTGCGCTTACCAAAGCGTTTGGCATAGTGCCCAGCCAGCAGCATGATAGGAATCTCCAGCCCTGCCGCCGTCCCCATCAATAATCCCGCCAACTTTTCCGGCAGCCCCAGCGTTGAGCTGATATACAGCGGCATGTCGATGATATACATGGTGTTGCACGCCCACATCACCACGGAGGCGATAAACAGCATCCGCACCTGGCTATCTTTCCACGGGCTGAGCTGGGTCAATACCTGCTCTGGCGTCGCGGCCACGCGCGGTACCGATGGCAGAGTACGCCAAATCAACAGCATACTGAGCAGGAAGATCGCCGCCGCTACGCAGAACAGCGTCACGAAGCCATAATTGAGGGCTAAGGCGAACGACAGCGGCGGGCCAATCACCCACGCCAGCGACAGTTGCGCACGCATCACCGAGCTGAACATCACCACTTCACGCGCCGACTGATCGGCATATTCCCGTGCCAGCGCAAATATCTGCGGTATTGCCACGCTGGCCAGTGCCGATAGCAACACCCCCACGCTGATCAGCGTCAGGTAATGACGATTAAAGGCAAACAGCAGCGCATTCAGTACCGCCATCAGGCAGCAAAATAGAATCAGATTGCGACGATCGCCACGATTGTCCGAACGCTTCGCCATTAGGAGGCTAATCACGATCCCGGCAATCGCGTTAATGGTAAAAAACAGCCCAACCCAAAACGGTCGCACCTGCACTTCGCGCGTCAAAAATAAACTGAGCGTGGGCGCCTGTAGAGCACCGGCGACGCCGGTCATAAACGACACCGCCATAAAAGAGAGATAAACCGGGTTGAGACGACGCTGGCGCGTTAACAGCGATTTCATGCAGAAATCCCTTTGCGGAGAAATGAGGCTAAGACAAAGAGGGTAGAAGATTTCACAGCAAAACGAAAAAAGCCAGCAGAGAAAACGCTGCTGGCGGTGAAATGCACCCTACTCAGAAAAGGCTCCACGTCGGCGGAACCGCTGGCAGAGCGCCATTCATTGCTGAATGCCTCCCGCTCTTCCATTACCTGGCAGTATGCCTCTAATATGGGGCAGGAAAAACTGAGCGATTCTGAGAAGGAGTTCCCCTTTTATGTCCTCTGCGCGACTGCAACAGCAGTTCATCCGCCTATGGCAAAGCTGCCAGGGAATGGACCAGGAAACCACCTTAAGCGATCTGGCTGAACGGCTGCACTGTTCGCGACGCCATATGCGCAATCTGCTAAATGCCATGCAGGATGCGGGCTGGCTGATTTGGCAGGCAGAAGCCGGGCGCGGCAAGCGTTCTAGTCTGAGCTTCAATTACACCGGCTTAGCACTGCAGCAACAGCGCGCGGAAGATTTACTGGAGCAGGACCGCATCGAACAGTTGGTGCAACTGGTGGGCGATAAGAATCAGGTGCGGCAGATGATTGCGGCCCATCTCGGGCGTAGTTTCCGCCAGGGCAAACATATCCTGCGCGTGCTCTATTACCGCCCGCTGCCTAATCTGCTGCCTGGCTCGCCGCTGCGTCGTTCGGAAACCCATCTGGCGCGACAAATCTTTAACGGCCTGACGCGAATAAATGAGGAAAAGGGGGAAATCGAAGCGGATATCGCCCACCACTGGCAACAAACCTCCCCGCTCCACTGGCGTTTCTTTTTACGACCCGCGATTCGCTTCCACCACGGCCGCGAACTGGAGATGGAAGACATCATCGCCTCACTGGAACGGGTACGCAGTCAGCCGCTGTTCTCACATATTGATAAACTGCACTCTCCCGCGCCCTGGACACTGGATATTCATCTGGCGCAGCCTGATGACTGGCTGCCCTGGCTGCTGGCCAGCGTCAGCGCCATGATCCTGCCGCGTGAGTGGCCGACGTTGCGCCATTTTGCCCGTCAACCCATCGGCACCGGCCCCTACAGTGTGGTACGCAATCAGCAGACGCAGCTGAAAATTGCCGCCTTTGATGACTATTTTGGCTATCGCGCGCTGATTGATGACGTGTCGATTTGGGTGCTGCCGGAAATCAGCGACGAGCTGGTGTATGCCGGCGTTAAGCTGCAGGGGGAAACCGCCGATGAGAAGTCCGAAGAGAGCCGTCTGGAAGAAGGCTGCTATTTCCTGTTGTTCGACCAGCGCTCAGAGCGTGGTAAGGATACCCATTTTCGCCGCTGGGTGAGCTATCTACTCAATCCGATTGCCCTGCTCAACCATGCGGGAGTGGGCTATCAGCGCTACTGGTTCCCGGCATACGGTTTCTTACCGCGCTGGCACCATCGCCGCGATCTCACCCCGGCCGAAAAGCCCGATGGGCTAACGCAACTGACCATCAGCTGGTATAGCCATCATGTTGAGCATGAAGGTATCGCTAACGCCCTGCGCCCGCTGCTGGCTGAACAGGGCGTTGAACTGATCACGCGCGAGCTGAGCTACGAAGAGTGGTTCGAAGGTGAAGGAGAGAGTGACATCTGGCTCGGCAGCGTCAACTTCACTCTGCCGCTCGACTACGCACTGTTTGCGCAGCTCTACGAATTGCCGCTCATGCATCACTGCGTTCCGATTGACTGGCACGCAGATGCACAACAGTGGCGACAGAAAGCCTTGCCTCTGGCCGAGTGGAGCAAACAGTTGGTGAACAGCGACTTTGTTCATCCGCTCTTCCATCACTGGTTACTGCTGGAAGGCCAGCGCAGTATGCGCGGTGTGCGGCTCAACACGCTCGGCTGGTTTGACTTTAAATCGGCCTGGTTTGCACCACCGGAGCTGTGACACTTTCGCGCTGTCACAGAAGTGTCTAAAATAAGCCGTTCTCAACGGGGTGCCCTGGTATCGGGCTGAGAGAAACCCGTCGAACCTGATCCGGCTCATACCGGCGTAGGGATTTGAGATGAGCGATAACTCAGATCCTTTGCGACTCAACTTTATCTTCTCCTCAAGGAGCGCAAAGTGTTAAAAAAAGTCTTGCCCGTGTTGCTGTTGGTCTCTGCCCCGGTGTTAGCTGCCAAGCCTGTTCTTACTGTTTACACCTACGACTCGTTCTCTGCAGAGTGGGGCCCCGGCCCTGCCGTCAAAAAAGCCTTTGAAGCCGAGTGCGGCTGCGAACTGAACTATGTGGCGCTGGAAGATGGCGTGTCACTGCTCAACCGCGTGCGGATGGAAGGCAAAAACAGCAAAGCCGATGTGGTGCTGGGCCTCGATAACAACCTCGTGCAAGCCGCCGAAAAAACCGGCCTGTTTGCGAAAAGCACCGTCGACACCAGTAAATTGCAACTGCCTGATAGCTGGCATAACGACACCTTCGTTCCGTTCGATTACGGCTACTTCGCCTTCGTCTACGATAAAAACAAGCTGAAGAACCCACCGAAAAGCCTGAAAGAACTGGTCGAAAGCCCGGAAAAGTGGCGCGTGATCTATGAAGATCCACGCACCAGCACACCGGGATTAGGCCTGCTGCTGTGGATGCAAAAAGTGTATGGCGATAAAGCACCTGACGCCTGGCAGAAGCTGGCACAGAAAACGGTCACCGTCACTAAGGGCTGGAGCGAAGCCTATGGCCTGTTCCTGAAAGGCGAAGGCGATCTGGTACTGAGTTACACCACCTCTCCCGCTTATCACATCATTGAAGAGAAGAAAGATAACTACGCCGCTGCGCCGTTTAGCGAAGGCCATTATCTACAAGTGGAAGTGGCTGCACAGCTCGCCAGCAGCAAACAGCCGAAACTGGCGCAGCAGTTTATGCAATTTATGGTGTCGCCAGCCTTCCAGCAGACCATTCCGACTGGCAACTGGATGTATCCGGTGATCAAAAGCGATCTGCCTGCGGGTTATCAGTCGCTGACCGTTCCGGCGAATGCGCTGCAATATCGCTCAGCCGAAGTGGCCGATCATCGCGCTGACTGGATTCGCACCTGGCAACAAGCCGTTAGCCGTTAATGCCAGCCTTGTTAATTCCTGGAAGTGCCGTTGCGCTGCTATTGTGCACAGTGGCACTGCTGGCGTTTGGTGCCTTAACGCTGGCCGCGCCCGTCACTGACTGGCGCGCCTTGCTCACTGACAGCTATCTGCATCACGTGCTGGCGTTTTCGTTTGAGCAGGCGCTGCTGTCCGCATTGTTCTCGGTGCTGCCATCAATTCTTCTGGCACGCGCGCTGTATCGCCGTCGCTTTCCAGGGCGCACGCTGCTGCTGCGTCTGTGCGCCATGACGCTGGTCTTGCCGGTTTTGGTTGCGGTATTTGGCTTGCTCAGTGTCTACGGTCGCAGCGGCTGGCTGGCTCAACTCTGCGCCTTAGCAGGACTCGACTACCACTTCTCACCCTATGGTCTGCAGGGCATTCTGCTGGCACACGTGTTCTTCAATCTGCCGCTCGCCACCCGCATGCTGTTGCAGGCGCTGGAAAGTATTCCCGGTGAGCAGCGTCAGTTAGCCGCCCAGCTTGGCTTGCGCGGGTGGAACCAGTTTCGTTTCGTCGAGTGGCCATGGCTGCGACGCCAGATTCTGCCCACCGCCGCACTGATTTTTATGCTGTGCTTCGCCAGCTTTGCCACCGTGCTGGCACTGGGCGGTGGACCGCGCGCCACCACGTTGGAACTGGCTATCTACCAGGCGCTGAGTTTTGATTACGATCCCAGCCGTGCAGCCCTGCTGGCACTGTTACAGCTTGGCTGTTGTCTGCTGCTGGTGCTGTTAAGCCAGCGCTTCAGCAAAGCCATCCCCACCGGCAGCCAAAATATTCGAGGCTGGCGTGATCCCCAGGATTGCTGGCATGCCCGGATCGGCGACACGCTACTGATTGTCTGTGCGCTACTGCTGTTACTGCCGCCGCTCGCTGCGGTGATCGTTGATGGCTTGCGCGGTGGTGTTGGAGGAGCGCTGCAACAACCCGCGTTATGGCAAGCGACCTTCACCTCACTGCGCATCGCCATCGGCGCCGGATTGCTGTGCGTGGTACTGACGATGATGTTGCTATGGAGCAGCCGTGAGCTACGGCAGCGTCAGCGCAACATGGCGGCACAGGCGATGGAACTGAGCGGCATGCTGATTCTGGCGATGCCAGGCATCGTGCTGGCCAGCGGTTTTTTCCTGCTGTTCAACGCCACCATCGGCCTGCCGCAGCGTGCCGATGGCTTAGTGATCTTCACCAATGCGCTGATTGCCATCCCCTATGCGATGAAAGTGCTGGAAAACCCGATGCGCGATATCAGCGCCCGTTACAGCCCGCTCTGCGCCTCACTGGGCATTGATGGTCTTCATCGCCTGAAACTGATTGAACTGCGCGCGCTGAAGCGGCCCATTGCGCAAGCGCTGGCGTTTGCCTGCGTACTGTCGATTGGTGATTTCGGCGTGGTGGCACTGTTTGGCAGCGCCGATTTCCGTACGCTGCCATTCTATCTGTTCCAGCAAATTGGCGCTTACCGCGGCGCGGACGGTGCCGTGACGGCACTGCTGCTGTTACTGCTGTGCCTGTTACTCTTTACCCTGATGGAAAAACTGCCGGGTCGCCATGCTGACACTGAATAACCTCACTTACCTTTACCAGCATCTGCCAATGCGCTTCCGTTTTGAAGCCCAGGCGGGTGAACGTCTGGCAATCCTTGGTCCCAGCGGCGCAGGCAAAAGCACCTTGCTCAGTCTGATCGGTGGTTTTTTGCCAGTGAGCCAGGGAACCCTGATGATGAATGGCGTCGATCACACGCGCAGCGTGCCCTCTGCACGGCCAGTGTCGATGCTGTTCCAGGAGAACAATCTCTTCCCGCACCTGACAGTGCAGCAAAATATGGGGTTAGGTTTGCATCCGGGCTTGAAACTGACGCGGGAACAGCAACAACAACTGGCCACCATCGCTGAGCAGACCGGATTAGCGGAGATGCTGAACCGCTTGCCCGCGGAGCTTTCTGGTGGTCAACGCCAGCGTGTAGCCTTAGCACGCTGCCTGTTGCGCGATCGGCCAATCCTGCTACTGGATGAACCCTTCTCTGCGCTCGATCCGGCGCTGCGCGGTGAGATGCTGCAACTGGTGCGTTCGGTGTGCGAAAGCCGCAACATTACTTTGCTGATGGTGTCGCATAGCCTGGAAGACGCTCAGCAAATTGCGCCGCGCAGTCTGGTGGTGGTTGATGGTCGGATTTACTGGGATGGCAGCACGGCGAGCTTGATCAGTGGAGAGAGTGAAGCGGCTGCCATCCTTGGCGTGAAAAGGCCTTAAGCGAAGAACACCTTCCACAACAGATGGCGGAAGATGGGCATCATCGGGTGATACTGAATGGCGATAAACGCGGCCACGCCGATAACAGCGGCCAGCGGTGCCAGCCAGCGCAAGCGCGCCTGCGGCAGATATTTCGTTGCCCAGTCAGTGGTATTGCCACTGCGCCACCAGCGCCACATCAGCCAGCAGCCCATCCACACCAGCAACGCCACCAGCAACAGCAGCCACTTAAAATTTCCGCCTTGCGCGGCCTGTGGCACATCAATCGCCACACCGGCGAGGATACCCGGCATCAGATAAGCCGGCGGCCAGAGAATACAGCCAATCAAATTGGGCGGCAGGAATTTGCGCACCGGCAGCTCCAGCATGCCCGCGGCCAATGGAATCAACGGACGCGTCGGGCCGACGAAGCGCCCCACCAGGATGGTAAACATGCTGTGTTCATGCAGCGCGTGCTCGGTTTTATCCAGCAGGCCCTGATACTTTTTCAGATATTTCCAGCGGTGTAATGGCCCCTGGAACTTCCAGCCGATGCCATACGAGACCCAGTCGCCAATCAGACAACCGGCAAAACCCGCCGCCCAGGCAGGATAAAGGCCAATCTGTCCGCTGCCCACCAGTGCCCCAAGGCTGGCCATTAATACGGTTCCTGGCAACAGCAATCCCACGAACGCCAGCGACTCAAGGAAGGTCACCAGCGCCACGGCCATCAGCGCGTACTCCAGCGATTGCGAAAACAGATGTTGAATCCAGGCTTCCATAACTATCCTCTGCGGAATATAGAGGCTGGATTGTCCGGAGCCAGCGCCGAACCGTCAAGGCAAGAATTGTAGAACGATGTTGACAGAGTGCTGACACTATCGCCACACGCAGGCACTGTATAAACATCCATGATATACTTCAGGCAATTCATTTCCCGGAGTTAACGTGACCGAACCGCGTGCAGGTTTTCTGCTTACCCGCCACTGGCGAGATACCCCAACCGGCAGCGAAGTGGTGCTGTGGCTGGCGACTGATGAGGGTCCACAGCGGCTGGTGCTACCGGCACAGGAGTCCGTGGCTTTCATTCCAGAAGAATTCCGCCAGCAAACCGAAACGTTGATCCGAGGCGAGCGGCATACCCGTGTGCAATCGCTCAAACTGAAAGATTTCCGCCGTCGTCCGGTGTTTGGTCTTTATTGCCGCAGCCACCGCCAGCTGCAAAACCTGGAAAAGCGGCTGCGGGAAAATGGCATCGCGCTGTATGAAGCCGATATCCGCCCGCCAGAGCGTTATTTGATGGAGCGTTTCATCACGGCACCGGTGTGGTTTAGCGGCGAGGTGCGCGGCGAAAGCGTGGTCAATGCTCGTCTGAAACCGCATCCAGATTATCGCCCGCAGCTAAGATGGGTTTCGCTGGATATTGAAACCACGGAACACGGTGAGCTGTATTGCATCGGGCTGGAGGGCTGCGGTCAGCGCCAGGTTTACATGCTGGGTCCGCCCAATGGCGATGCCAGCACGCTCGATTTCGATCTCATCTATGTGGATAGCCGCCCGCAGCTGCTGGAGCAGCTCAATGCCTGGTTCGCTCGCCACGATCCTGACGTGATCATCGGCTGGAGCGTGGTGCAGTTCGATCTGCGCGTCCTGCAAAAACACGCCGACCGCTACGGCATCCCGCTGCGACTGGGCCGCCAGAACCAGGCGCTGGAGTGGCGTGAGCACGGTTTTAAACCTGGGGTATTCTTCGCACAAGCCACAGGACGATTAGTGATTGATGGCATTGAAGCGCTGAAATCGGCGTTCTGGGATTTTCCCTCTTTCAGTCTTGAGGCGGTGTCACGCCAGCTCCTCGGCGAAGGAAAAGACATCGACAACCCGTGGCAGCGCATGGAAGAGATCAACTGGCGCTTTGCCCATGACAAACCCGCGCTGGCGAAGTACAACCTAAAAGACTGCGAGCTGGTGACGCGCATTTTCCAGCACACCGCCATCATGCCATTTTTGCTGGAGCGCGCCACGGTGAACGGCCTGGCGGTCGATCGTCACGGCGGTTCGGTGGCGGCTTTTGGTCATCTTTATATTCCGCGCATGCATCGTGCAGGATTCGTGGCACCTAACCTCGGTGAAGTCGCCCCCGAAGCCAGCCCCGGCGGTTATGTGATGGACTCACGGCCCGGACTGTATGATTCGGTGCTGGTGCTCGATTACAAAAGCCTTTATCCCTCCATTATTCGCACCTTCCTGATCGATCCCGTCGGTCTGGTGGAGGGGCTGGCGCATCCAGACGATGCCGATTCCGTGCCCGGCTTCCGTCATGCGCGCTTCTCACGCCAAACCCATTGCCTGCCAGCGATTGTGGAGCAGATTTGGCAAGGGCGTGAAGCAGCGAAACGCGACGGCAATCAACCTTTGTCACAGGCACTGAAAATCATCATGAATGCCTTTTACGGCGTGCTGGGCACCAGCGCCTGTCGCTTCTTTGATCCACGTCTTGCGTCTTCTATTACCCTGCGTGGCCACGCCATCATGCAGCAAACACGCGAGCTGATTGAAGCCGAAGGGTTTGATGTGATTTATGGCGACACCGACTCGACCTTTGTCTGGCTCAAAGGCGCGCACAGCGAGGCAGAAGCCGCCGCCATTGGTCATCGTCTGGCTAAACAGGTCAATGCGTGGTGGCAGCAACATCTGCAGCAGACTTACGGGCTAGAGAGCGCACTGGAATTAGAGTACGAAACCCATTTCAGTCGCTTCCTGATGCCGACCATTCGCGGTGCCGAGCAGGGCAGTAAAAAGCGTTACGCCGGGATGATTCGCAGCGACGGAACAGAGCGGTTGGTGTTTAAAGGGCTGGAGTCGGTGCGCACCGACTGGACGCCACTGGCGCAGCAGTTCCAGCAAAATCTGTATGGCCGAATTTTCCGTGGCGAACCGTGGCAGGATTATATCCGCGAGACCGTGGCCCAGTTGCTGGCAGGCGAACTGGACGAATTACTGGTCTATAAAAAGCGTCTGCGCCGCCCGTTAAAAGATTACGAAAAAAACGTGCCACCCCATGTGCGCGCCGCGCGCCTCGCTGATGAGCAAAATCGGAAATTACAGCGTCCGCTGCAGCACCAAAATGGCGGGTCCATACGCTATGTGATGGCGACCGCTGGCCCGGAACCGCTGGAAGCGCGCACCACGCCGCTCGACTACGATCACTACGTCACCAGGCAGTTACAACCGGTGGCAGATGGAATTTTACCTTTCGTTGGCGATGACTTTGCTACACTTATCACCGGGCAGCTGGGGCTTTTTTGACAGGTGACGAATGCCCTGCCATCCAGTACCATAGCGCCCTTCCTGTTTCTCACCGCATAGACACCCTGACCAAACTCATGTTTGGCGGTGTTGTATTGCCTGAGTGCAGGTGAACTTCTTTATGGCATGTCAGAGAGTCGAGCTAAAAATATATGGTTTTTACACTGGGTCAGCGCTGGATTAGTGATACGGAAAGTGAACTGGGATTAGGAACGGTGGTGGCGATTGATACCCGCATGATCACCATGATGTTCCCGGCAACCGGCGAAAACCGCCTGTATGCCCGTAATGATGCTCCCGTCACCCGTGTGATTTTCAATCCGGGCGACACCATCACCAACCACGAAGGTTGGCAGATGAGCGTCGATGAAGTCCGCAACGATAACGAATTAATGACTTACATCGGCACGCGTCTCGACACCGAAGAAAGCGGCGTGGTGATGCGCGAAGTGATGCTGGACAGCAAACTGGTATTCAGTAAGCCTCAGGATCGCCTGTTCGCCGGTCAGCTCGACCGTATGGACCGTTTCTCCCTGCGCTTCCGTGCGCGTAAATACCAGAGCGAGCAGTATCGCCTGCCGATCAGCGGTCTGCGTGGCATGCGCACCAACCTGATTCCGCATCAGCTGCATATCGCCCATGATGTTGGCCGTCGTCATGCGCCCCGCGTGTTGCTGGCGGATGAAGTGGGCCTGGGTAAAACCATTGAAGCCGGGATGATCATTCAGCAACAGCTGCTGGCTGGTCGTGCCGATCGCGTACTGATCGTGGTGCCGGAAACGCTGCAGCACCAGTGGCTGGTAGAGATGTTGCGCCGCTTCAACCTGCGCTTTGCCCTGTTTGATGACGACCGCTACACCGAAGCCCAGCATGACAGCGATAACGCCTTTGAAACCGAGCAGTTAATTATCTGCTCGCTAGACTTCGTGCGTCGCAATAAGCAGCGTTTGGAATTACTGGCTGAAGCCGACTGGGATTTACTGGTGGTCGACGAAGCTCACCATCTGGCCTGGAGCGAAGAGGCACCCAGCCGTGAATATCAGGTAATCGAACAGCTGGCGGAAAAAACGCCTGGCGTATTGCTGCTGACGGCAACGCCGGAACAGCTGGGCCTGGAAAGTCACTTTGCCCGTTTACGTCTGCTCGATCCAAACCGCTTCCACGACTTCAGCCAGTTTGTGGCTGAGCAGCAGAATTATCGCCCGGTGGCTGATGCCGTCAGCTCATTGCTGGCCGATCAGGCGATCACCAAAGAAGAGATGAACCTGATCAATGACCTGATCGGCGAGCAGGACATCGAGCCGCTGCTGCAGGTGGCGAACAGCGATCGTGAAGGCAAAGAAGATGCGCGCAAAGAGCTGGTCTCGATGTTGATGGATCGCCACGGCACCAGCCGCGTGCTGTTCCGTAACACCCGTAACGGCGTGAAGGGCTTCCCGAAACGCGAACTGCACCAGATTCGTTTGCCACTGCCCGCGCAGTATCAAACCGCGATTAAAGTTTCCGGCATTATGGGCACGCGTAAGAGCGCAGAAGAACGCGCACGTGACATGCTGTATCCGGAAAAGATTTATCAGGAATTTGAAGGCGATAGCGGTACCTGGTGGAACTTCGACCCACGCGTAGAGTGGCTGATGGGCTACCTGACCAGCAACCGTAAAGAGAAAGTGCTGGTGATTTGCGCTCAGGCCGCCACTGCGCTGCAACTGGAACAGGTGCTGCGTGAGCGTGAAGGTATTCGTGCCGCGGTGTTCCACGAAGGATTATCCATTCTGGAGCGTGACCGTGCTGCGGCATTTTTCGCTTCAGAAGAAGAAGGTGCGCAGGTGCTGCTGTGCTCGGAAATCGGTTCTGAAGGCCGTAACTTCCAGTTCGCCAGCCGCCTGGTGATGTTCGACCTGCCGTTTAACCCGGACCTGCTGGAACAGCGTATTGGTCGTCTTGACCGTATTGGCCAGATGCACGACATCCAGATTCTGGTGCCGTGGCTGGAAAAAACTGCCCAGGCGGTGCTGCTGCGCTGGTATCACGAAGGCCTGGATGCGTTTGAACATACCTGCCCGACTGGCCGCACCATCTATGACAGCGAATACAGCAAGCTGATTGAATACCTCGCCGCGCCAGAGAATCCGCAAGGGCTGGATGAGTTCATTGCAGAGAGTCGCAAACAGCACGACACGCTGAAATCGCAGTTGGAACAGGGTCGTGACCGTTTGCTTGAGCTGAACTCCAACGGCGGCGAAGCGGCGCAAGCGCTGGCGAATGCGATTGGTGAACAGGATAACGACACTGATCTGGTCAACTTCGCACTGAATCTGTTCGATATCGTCGGTATCAATCAGGAAGATCGCAGTGACAGCCTGATCGTGCTGACGCCATCCGATCATATGCTGGTGCCGGATTTCCCAGGTTTGCCGGAAGACGGTTGCACCGTGACTTTCAACCGCAACCAGGCGCTATCGCGTGAAGATACCCAATTCATCACCTGGGAACATCCGCTGATCAGTAATGGTCTCGATTTGATCCTGTCCGGCGATACCGGCAGCTGTGCATTATCACTGTTGAAAAACAAAGCGCTGCCGGTGGGTACGCTGCTGGTTGAGATGGTCTATGTGGTTGAAGCGCAGGCACCGAAAAGCCTGCAACTCACCCGCTTCCTGCCGCCAACGCCGGTGCGTTTGCTGATGGATCGTGCGGGCAACAACCTGGCAGGCAAAGTGGAGTTTGAAAGCTTTAACCGCCAGTTAAATGCCGTGAATCGCCATACCGGTAGCAAACTGGTTAACGCAGTGCAGCAGGAAGTGCACGAGATTCTGACGCAGGCCGAAAAAGTGGTGATTCCGGAAGCACAGGCGATCATCGCAGCGGCGAAAGTCGAGGCGGATGAGAAGCTGAGTGCCGAGTTGTCACGTCTTGAAGCGCTGCGAGCGGTCAACCCGAACATCCGCGATGATGAAGTTGAAGCGCTGGAAAGCAATCGCGAACAGGTGCTGGCAAGCCTCGGTGATGCGGGCTGGCGTCTGGACGCGCTGCGTCTGATTGTTGTCACGCACCAATAATTGCTGAAGGCCACTACGACATGTTGATGGAAGCCTACAATCCGCCGCTCGAACCCTGGCTACATATTCTGTATCAGGACGAGCACATTATGGTGGTCAACAAGCCAAGCGGGTTGTTGTCGGTGCCGGGCCGGCTGGAGGAGCACAAAGATAGCGTGATGACGCGTATTCAACGTGATTTCCCCCAGGCGGAATCGGTGCATCGACTGGATATGGCGACCAGCGGGGTGATCGTGGTAGCACTGAATAAAGCCGCAGAGCGCGAGTTGAAGCGGCAGTTCCGCGAGCGTGAGCCGTCAAAGTACTATGTGGCGCGCGTTTGGGGTCATCCAGCCGCGGAAGAAGGATTGATCGATCTGCCGCTGATTTGCGACTGGCCCAATCGCCCGAAACAAATGGTGTGCTTCGAGAACGGCAAAGCGGCGCAGACGGAATATCAGGTGCTGGAGTACGAGGCCAGCCACAGTGCGCGAGTGCTGCTCAAGCCGATTACCGGGCGCTCGCATCAGCTGCGCGTGCATCTGCTGGCGCTGGGTCACCCGATTTTGGGCGACCGCTTTTATGCTCATGAAGAAGCACTGGCAATGGCGCCGCGTCTGCAACTGCACGCGGAGTCATTAACCATTACCCATCCGGCGTTTGGCAATAGCATGACGTTTAAGCAGCCAGCAGATTTTTAATCTGCAGGTCATAAAAAAGGGCCGTCATTAATGACGACCCTTTCAATTTACGCTCAATGTCTCAGACTATTTAAATCCCTTCTCTTTACGAATCAGATCGTAAGCGGCCTGAATTTCCTGAGCCTTCTGCTTCGCCATCTCCATCATTTCTGGCGGTAACCCTTTCGCCACCAGTTTGTCCGGATGGTGCTCACTCATCAGCTTGCGGTAGGCTCGTTTAATCGTGGTGCTGTCGTCACTGCTTTTTACACCCAGCACACTACAGGCATCATCCAGCGTCGGTCCGCGTTTCGCCTGTTGATAAGCACCGCCATATGAGGAGCCACCGCCACCAAATTGTTGCCCACCTTCCATCATGCGCAGGAACTGATCGAACTGTGCCCGCGAGATGCCCAGCTCTTCCGCAATCACATACAGCACCTGGCGTTCATTGGGATGCAGCGAACCATCAGCAAATGCCGCCTGAATCTGAATTTCCAGAAACATCCGAATCAGATCAAAACGGCCAAAGCAGGCACTGCGCAGTTCACGCAACTTATTTCGCAGCGGATAGTCACTTTGCTTCCCTTCGCGGAAAGCGCGCTGCGCTGCCGTGCGGGCATCGCCATGTAATTGCATACGATCCATAAATAAGGAAGCAATCTGGATATCTGCCTCGGTGACGCGCCCTTTTGACTTGGTCAAATGGCCCATCACCTGAAAAGTGGTACTGAAAAACAGCGTCTGTCGCGCCTGATTATTGGCGAAATAGCCCTGTCCTTTTACGCTGCGCACTTTGTCAAACATATGACCAATGATCAGACCCAGTACAATGCCCCAGAAGCCTGCTCCGGAAAGTAAGCCGAGAGCCAGACCAATAACTTTTCCCCAGTAGCGCATAAACTCCTCAATTCGCCATGCTTGCGGCTGAAAATTGCATTATCATACCTTTCATTTACTTCAGTGCCTAACAGCAACGCGATCAGACAAGGATTAACACTGGCACAACGCCGGGCAGTAAGTTAGTCTCTGAGCCGATTGTCGGCATGATGCCCGTTCTCATGGAAATCCCGAACCGCGTATGAAAAAACAGATACCTACCCTGCTGGCAACCATGATTGGTGCAGCGCTCTACAGTCAGCAGTCATTCGCCGACGATCTGATGTCGCAATGTATGCTGGGCGTGCCGAGCTACAACCGTCCGCTGGTCAGCGGCGACACCAATTCGTTGCCTGTCACCATCAACTCTGACTCGGCCAAGGGTAACTACCCGAATGACGCGGTATTCACGGGCAATGTTGATGTGCAGCAGGGCAACAGCCGCTTACGTGCCGATGAAATGCAACTGCATCAGCGTCAGCAGGATGGACAGACAACGCCAGTGCGCACCGTGGATGCGCTGGGTAATGTGCACTATGACGACAACCAGGTCATCCTGAAAGGTCCGAAAGCGTGGTCCAATCTGAACACCAAAGACACCAACGTGTGGAACGGTGATTACCAGATGGTGGGCCGTCAGGGCCGTGGCGTGGCCGATCAGATGAAACTGCGCGGCAATAACCGTTATACCATTCTGGAAAACGGCAGCTTTACCTCCTGTTTGCCGGGTTCCAACAGCTGGAGCGTCGTCGGTTCCGAAGTGATCCAGGACCGCCAGGAAGAAGTGGCGGAGATATGGAACGCCCGCTTTAAACTCGGCAATGTGCCGGTGTTCTACAGCCCCTATTTGCAGCTACCGATCGGCGATCGCCGCCGCTCTGGTTTCCTGATCCCGAATGCCAAGTACGGTAGTAATAACGGCTTCGAATTTATGCTGCCGTATTACTGGAACATCGCGCCGCAGGCCGATGCCACGATTACGCCGCATTACATGAGCAAACGTGGTCTGCAATTGCAGAACGAATTCCGCTATCTGACCGTGTTTGGTTCCGGTTTAATGGAACTGGATTATCTGCCTTCCGATAAGCAGTACGACAACGACAAAGCGGTGCGTGGCATCGCCGAAAATGATAACTCTGACCGTTGGCTGTTCTACTGGCAGCATGCTGGCGTTTACGAGCAACACTGGCGCTTCAACGCCAACTACACCAAGGTCAGCGACCCGTATTACTTCAACGATCTCGACTCGAAGTACTACAACTCCACTGATGGTTATGCGACGCAGAAATTCAGTTTTGGCTACGCGGATACCAACTGGGACGCCACGCTGTCGACGAAAGATTTCCAGGTATTTGGTAACACAGATTCGACTAACGTCTATCGTGCCATGCCACAGCTCGACCTGAACGCCTATCAGAACGATATTGGACCATTTGATGGCCACATCTACGCGCAGGCAGTGAAATTCACTAACGTGAATAGCAAAATGCCTGAAGCAACGCGTCTTCACATTGAGCCAACATTAAACTTACCGCTGTCTAATGGCTGGGCCAGCCTGGATACCGAAGCAAAATTCCTCGCTACGCACTATCAGCAGGACAATATTGATCGTTATAACAATAACGAAATCTCTAATATTTCCAGCAACGGTAACCAATTAGATAGCTCCGTCAACCGCACTCTGCCACAGTTCAAAGTGGATGGCCGTCTGATATTTGACCGCGATATGGATTGGGAGCCGGGTTACACGCAAACGCTGGAACCGCGTGTGCAGTACCTGTATGTCCCGTACCGTAACCAGAGCAATATCTATCCTTACGACTCGACTCTGCTGCAAACCGACTACACCGGTCTGTTCCGCGATCGTACTTATAGCGGCCTGGATCGCATCGCATCGGCTAACGAAGTCTCAACCGGCGTGACCACGCGAATTTATGATAACGATCTGGTTGAACGTTTTAACGTTTCTGTAGGTCAAATCTACTCGTTTACCCCGTCTCGTACCGGTGTAAACCAGACCAGTGATGATGATGACACCGGCAGCCTGGTGTGGGCGGGTGACACCTACTGGAAAATCAGCGATCGCTGGGGCGCTCGCGGCGGACTGCAGTATGACACCCGCCTTGATAACGTCGCCCAGGGCAACGCTATCCTGGAATACCGTCAGGATGCGGATCGGATGGTGCAGTTGAGCTACCGTTACAGCAGCCCGGAATATGTGGCACAAGCGTTGAACAACGCCAGCTTGCTGACGAACCCGATCTACAAAAACGGGATTTCACAAGTCGGTGCGACCGCGAGCTGGCCAATTGCTGATGCCTGGTCACTGGTCGGCGGTTATTACTACGATACCCGCAACAGTCGTCCGGCTGAACAACTGGTAGGCCTGCAGTACAGCTCGTGCTGCTACGCCATTCGTCTGGGTTACGAGCGCAAGATCAACGGCTGGGAAAACAACGACAGTAAGTACGACAACCAAATCTCATTCAACATTGAGCTACGTGGTCTGAGTTCTAACTATGGCTTAGGCACCAATGAAATGCTGCGTCAGGGCATCATCCCTTACCAGCGCGCTTTCTGATGTTGTGATGTTTGACAGGCTATCCCGCAGTGCGGAAACAACAATGGATAAAGTATGAAGAACTGGAGAATGCTGATTCTTGGTGTAGCGATCACCGCTAACACTGCGTTCGCAGCCCCACAAGAGGTTGATAAAGTTGCTGCCGTCGTGAATAACGGCGTGGTACTGGA
Source organism: Pantoea sp. SM3 (assembly GCF_000963995.1). Lineage (NCBI taxonomy): Bacteria > Pseudomonadati > Pseudomonadota > Gammaproteobacteria > Enterobacterales > Erwiniaceae > Pantoea > Pantoea sp. SM3. The sequence continues at coordinate 27,883 of NZ_JZRD01000050.1, read as the reverse complement.
AAGTGACGTTGATAACATGATGCGCACCGTGAAATCACAGGCGCAGCAGGCTCATCAACAGTTACCTGATGACAAAACCTTGCGTCATCAGATCCTTGAGCGTCAGGTCATGGATGCCATCATTCTTCAGATGGGCGAGAAAGCCGGCTTGCAGGTCAGCGATCAGCAGTTAGATCAGGCCATTCAAAATATCGCCGCACAAAATAAGATGAGCATGGACCAGTTGCGTAGCCGCCTGGCCTATGACGGAATGAACTACAACGCTTACCGTGCGCAGATCCGTCAGGAAATGCTGATCTCTGAAGTGCGTAATAACGAAGTGCGCCGCCGTGTCACCATCCTGCCGCAGGAAGTGGATGCGCTGGCAACGCAGATTGGTTCTCAGAACACTCAGGGTACCGAACTGAACGTGAGCCAGATCTTGCTGCCGCTGTCAGAAAATCCAACGCAACAGCAGGTTGACGATCAGGAAGCGCTGGCGCGTCAATTAGTTGGTCAACTGAAAAGCGGTGCCGATTTCGGCAAAATGGCAGTGACTTACTCTGCCGATCCGCAAGCGCTGAAAGGCGGCAACATGGGTTGGGCAAAGATTGAAGAGCTGCCTACCCTGTTCTCGCAAGCGTTGAGCACCGCGAAGAAGGGTGACATTGTCGGCCCAATCCGCTCTGGCGTTGGCTTCCACATTCTGAAAGTGAACGACCTGCGCGGTGAGAGCAAAAACATCTCTGTCACCGAAGTGCATGCGCGTCACATTCTGCTGAAGCCTTCTCCGATCCTCACTGACGCGCAGGCGCAAGCGAAGATCGAGCAAATTGCTGCAGATATCAAAAGTGGTAAAACCACCTTTGCCGCCGCAGCAAAACAGTTCTCTGAGGATCCGGGTTCAGCCAATCAGGGCGGCGATCTCGGCTGGGCAACCCCGGAAATCTACGATCCGGCCTTCCGTGATGCGCTGCTGAAGCTGCAAAAAGGCCAGGTCAGCGAGCCGGTACACTCATCTTTCGGCTGGCATTTGATTCAGTTACTGGATACCCGCCAGGTTGATAAAACCGATGCGGCGCAGAAAGAGCGTGCTTATCGTGTGCTGTTCAACCGTAAATTTGCCGAAGAAGCACAAACCTGGATGCAGGAACAACGCGCCAGTGCTTACGTGAAGATTCTGGACAGCAATGGTCAGTAATTATCGTGTGGTGATCACCCCCGGCGAACCCGCCGGGATTGGTCCTGATATTACCGTTCAACTGGCTCAGCTCGACTGGCCAGTTGAACTGGTGGTCTGTGCCGATGGCCATGTGCTGCGTCAGCGCGCCCAGCAACTGGGCTTACCGCTGACGCTGCGCGATTACCAACCGGGTGTTGCGGCACAAGCACAGCAGGCCGGTACGTTAACGCTGCTGCAGGTTGATACTGCTCAGCCGGTCACGCCTGGTGAATTAACCGTCGCGAATGGGCATTACGTATTGGAAACGCTGGCGCGTGTCTGCGATGGTTGCCTCAACGGTGAATTTGCCGCATTGATTACCGGACCGGTACACAAAGGCGTTATCAATGACGCCGGCATTCCGTTTACCGGTCATACCGAATTTTTCGCCGAACGCGCGGGTGGCGATCGCGTCGTGATGATGCTGGCCACCGAAGAGCTGCGTGTCGCCCTCGCGACCACGCATTTGCCGTTGAAAGATGTCGCTGACGCCATTACTCGCGACTGTCTGCATGAGGTCATTACGATTCTGCATCAGGATTTACAGCAGAAATTTGGTTTACCGCATCCCCATATCTTCGTCTGCGGCCTGAACCCGCATGCGGGCGAAAGCGGCCATATGGGCCGTGAAGAAATTGATACTATTATTCCGGCACTCGACGAACTGCGTCAGCAAGGTATTCAGCTCACCGGCCCATTACCGGCTGATACGCTTTTCCAGCCGAAGTACCTACAGCATGCTGATGCGGTCCTGGCGATGTATCACGATCAGGGCTTACCAGTGCTAAAATTTCAGGGGTTTGGTCGCGCGGTGAATATCACCCTTGGCCTGCCCTTTATCCGGACTTCTGTCGACCATGGTACCGCGCTGGAATTAGCCGGTCAGGGCAAGGCGGAACCGGGCAGCTTTATCACGGCGCTTAATCTCGCCATCACTATGATCAAGAGCAGTAATGAATAATCGCGTCCATCAGGGGCATTTTGCCCGTAAACGTTTCGGGCAGAACTTCCTGAACGATCAGTACATTATCGACAGCATTGTCTCCGCTATTCACCCGCAGAAGGGAGAAGCGATTGTGGAGATTGGTCCCGGCCTTGGTGCCTTAACTGAACCGGTGGGCGAACGCCTCGATGAACTGACCGTTGTAGAGCTGGACCGCGATCTGGCTGCACGTTTGCAGACCCATCCGTTCCTCGGACCAAAGCTGACCATTTATCAGCAAGATGCCATGACTTTCGATTTCTCGGCGCTGGCGCAGGAGAAAGGTCAGCCACTGCGTGTCTTTGGCAACCTGCCGTACAATATTTCGACCCCGCTGATGTTCCACCTTTTCAGCTATACTGGTTCGATTAAAGACATGCACTTCATGCTGCAGAAAGAAGTGGTAAACCGTTTGGTTGCCGGACCAGGCAGTAAAGCCTATGGCCGCCTGAGCGTGATGGCGCAGTACTATTGCCAGGTGATTCCGGTGCTGGAAGTTCCACCCGAATCCTTTACGCCTGCGCCAAAAGTTGATTCCGCCGTGGTGCGTTTGATGCCTTACCCTGAGCCGCCTTATCCGGTGAGCGATATTCGCCTGCTGAGCCGCATCACCACTGAAGCCTTTGGTCAACGCCGTAAAACCCTGCGTAACAGCCTTGCACATATGTTTACTGCGGGTGCGTTGGATGAACTGAACATTGATGCCTCGCTGCGTGCTGAGAATGTCACCGTGGCGCAGTATTGCCAATTGGCGAACTGGCTGGGTAATCATCAGGCTGAAACCCCGGAGAAATAAGCGTATGAGTGAACTGGCCCGCGTCTGTATTCATGTATTGAGTCAATATGTGGAATCACAATCCTTGCCCGACGAGGATCGTTACGTGTTTGCCTACACCATCACCATACGTAATCTGGGACGAAATAGCGTTCAACTGCATAGCCGCTACTGGCTTATCACCAATGGCAACGGTCGTGAGACTGAAGTTCAGGGGGAAGGTGTGGTTGGCGAGCAACCGCACATTGCCGCTGGCGGTGAGTATCAGTACACCAGCGGTGCGATTCTGGAAACCCCAATGGGCACCATGCAAGGTCACTATGTGATGATCGACGATGAAGGTGAAGAATTTCACGTCGACATTCCGGTGTTCCGACTCGCCGTGCAAACCCACATACATTAATCCCCCTCCGCCCGGCCTGTCCGGGCGGCGCGTTTTGATCGGACTGACGTAATGAGTACATACCTGATTGGCGATATTCACGGCTGTTATGACGAGCTACGTGCGCTGCTGGCGCAGGTTGATTTCGATCCGCAGCAAGACGAGCTTTGGCTCACCGGCGACTTAGTGGCGCGTGGCCCGGGTTCGCTGGATGTGCTGCGCTATGTGAAATCGCTGGGAGATTGCGTGCGACTGGTGCTCGGCAATCACGATCTGCATCTGCTGGCGGTTTATGCGGGCATCAGCCGTAACAAACCTAAAGATCGTCTGACGCCATTGTTAGAGGCGCACGACGCTGATGAACTGATCAACTGGTTACGTCGCCAGCCGCTGTTACAGGTAGATGAAGAGAAAAAGCTGTTGATGGCTCATGCGGGTATCACACCGCAGTGGGATCTCGACACGGCAAAACTCTGTGCGCGTGAAGTTGAAGCCGTGCTGGCCAGCGACACCTACCCGCTGTTCCTGGATGCAATGTACGGCGACATGCCGAACAACTGGACGCCGGAATTGAGCGGTTTGGCACGCCTGCGCTTCAGCACCAATGCTCTGACGCGTATGCGCTTCTGCTTCCCCAACGGTCAGCTGGATATGATCTGCAAAGAAGCCCCCAACTCTGCGCCACCGCCATTAAAACCCTGGTTCCTCGTTCCGGCCAAAATCGGCCTCGACTATACGCAGGTGTTTGGCCACTGGGCTTCGCTGGAAGGCAAAGGGACACCTGAACACATAATCGGACTGGATACCGGTTGCTGCTGGGGCGGAACGCTAACGCTGCTGCACTGGGAATCACAACGCTATTATGTGCAGGCCTCCAACCGCGAAAAGGCGATGGCAGAGAGTGCCGCCAGCGCACATCCGCCATTGAGCGACATGCATTAATAAATGCCCCGGCCAATTAACCATTGCCGCAGATCATAAACAAAAAGCCCCGCAAATTGAGCGGGGCTTTTTTTCTTTCGCCATAATCGATGGTGCTGAGATTTCCCGGTCGCCGAAATGGCGACACTACGACGATATGGCACAGTCTTCGTCAGGGGCACATTGACGCGCACCGGGATAAACATCAACGGCGATCTAAAATCTCAAAGCAGTAGCTGTGCGAGTTTTGTGCATCGGCGTCATGAAACTCGCTAAAGGTCGATTGCCACTCATCCGGCTCGTAATCCGGGAATTGGGTGTCACCTTCGACTTCGGCATCAATGTGTGTGAGATACAAACGATCGGCACGCGCCAGCATCTGTTCGTAAATGCGACCGCCACCGATCACCATGACCTCTTCCACGTCTCCCGCCGCTTTCACTGCTTCGTCCAGTGAAGTCACCCAGGTCACGCCGTCATGGGTGCCAGGCTGGCTGCTCACCACAATATTTAAACGTCCCGGTAGCGGGCGGCCGATTGATTCAAAGGTCAGACGCCCCATAATCACCGGCTTATTCAGCGTATTACGTTTGAACCACGCCAAATCAGCAGGCAGGTTCCATGGCATGGCGTTTTCCATACCAATAATGCGATCGGCTGCCAGTGCTGCGATCAGACTAATCATGTTAAAAGACCTACAGGAAAAAAATTGGCGCCATCATACGTAAAGGCGAAAGTTTCGTCGATAGGCCGCCCCCGCTATTTGCGTAAAGCTCCTATGCGACCGCATTTTTGTTATTGGACAGAGTTTTACACCGACTTTCCCACCATACATGGAAATAGACGCCAGATTAGTCCAGCTGAACGCTACAACTCAGGGCGAAATGAGGCTTTGACGTGATGGAGTGTAAAGAAAACCGCACTGTCTGCGACAAAGAAAAACGGCTCCCGCAGGAGCCGTTGTCACTTTGATTAGAAATCGTAGCGCAGACGCACCAGGTTCATGTTACCCAGTGATTTGTCGGTGCTTGAGGTGATCACGTATTCGTAGTCCACCTGGAAGCCGTAATCCAGTTTAGTGCTGATACCGACACCATTGTCGATACGTTTGTAGTTACGTCCATTGACGAACTCCAGACGGTCGCCCATGAAGTATGGCTGGATCGATTTAACCGCATACTGATCGATAGCGAATTTGTAGCCCGCGAAGTATTCAACGCCCCACGCATCATCTGCGAAGTAGTTGTTGACGTTCTTCACTGTAGTTGGGGAGAAGTTCTGATACCAACCCGCACCGGCAGACAACGTCCAGTTATCAGGTTTCCAGCTCAGCGCGGTACCGTAGATGTTCTGGTCGTAGTCTTTGCTTTCACCGTTGCCTGGATTATGGATATCTGCACGGGTGTAGTTCCATGCCGTGCCCCATGCCAGATCTTTGGTGATGTGATAGTTCACGCCCAGTGAGCCGCCGCCTTTACGCTTGTAACGCAGGCCATTACCCGGCAGGTAGTCGTTATCTTCAAACAGGTATGAAGCATAAACATCGACGTCGCCGAAGGTGTTTTTGTACTTCAGCATCTTACGTGAACGGTATGAACCGTCGTAATCGCCGTTGATACCATTGCCCGGTGCCTGAGCCAGCATGTCGTAGTCCCAGATATCGGTCTTCGCGCCAACCACATCATAGTAAACGCTGTTCTGCTGACCAAAGGTCAACTGACCCCAGGTTTTGCTTTTCAGACCGGTATACAGCTGGCGGCGCGTGGTGTTGTTCTGGCCATCGGCATAGTGGTGATCCCAACCCCACCAGGCCGGGAAGTTCACGCCCAGCTCGTAGTAGCTGACCCAGCTGATGTCATCAAACAGGTAGTAATCAGCGGAGAAACGGAAACGTGAACCGCCATCGTAGCCGTTACGTTTATACGATTGGTCACTGACACCAGCCTGATGCTGGAACTGAGGACGAATACTGCCGCCGACTTTGAAATCAAGACGACTAAGTGGATCGCCCGCCTGCGGATCCTGCTTCAGCAGGGTAATTTCCGCCTGGCTGGCGAGAGGCGCAGCAACTAATAACGCAGCCACTGCGCTGAGGGTGAAAGCACGCATTTTCATTTTTATATCCCAGTTAAGGTGAGCGCTCTATTGATGAGCGCTCAAGATAGTACGGTGCGCTTACCGGGATCGTATTTATAAATTTGTGCGGATAATCCGAGGTGTAACCGTTACCGCATCAACTGATAAAAACTATGTCAAATCAATAGATTTTTCACACATAACCTTATTCAACTAATGATAAACAGGCGAAAAAAACGGCTCCCGCAGGAGCCGTTTTCAGTCGGTCAACTTATTGATTAACCTTTGATTTGCGCATGCATTTCCTGCACTGAAATCACTTTCTCAGTCGGGTCGGCATTCAACGCCATCGCCGTAGCAAATCCACCGTTCAGCGTGGTGTCATAATGCACTTTATATTGCAGCGCACTGCGGCGAATCAGTTTGGAATCTTCAATCGCCTGACGACCCGCGGTGGTATTGACGATGTAGGTGTACTCACCATTCTTCAGACGGTCCTGAATGTGTGGACGACCTTCATGCACCTTGTTAACCAGACGCGGGTTGATACCGGCTTCACCCAGCACCACAGCGGTACCGTGTGTGGCATCTAACTCGAAGCCAAACTTCTGCAGCTTCGCCGCCAGGTCGACGATACGTTTCTTATCGCCTTCGCGCACTGACAGTAACGCACGACCGGTTTTCTTCATGTTGCTCTGCGCACCCAGCATCGCTTTGGCAAATGCCTCAGCGAAGGTACGGCCGACACCCATCACTTCACCGGTAGAACGCATCTCTGGGCCAAGAATCGGGTCAACACCCGGGAACTTGTTGAACGGCAGCACCACTTCTTTCACCGAATAATACGGTGGAATGATTTCTTTCGTGACGCCCTGCTCAGCCAGGGTTTTCCCGGCCATCACGCGCGCAGCCACTTTCGCTAAAGGTACGCCGGTCGCTTTAGACACGAATGGCACGGTACGCGCCGCACGTGGGTTCACCTCAATCAGGTAAACCTCGTTGTCCTTCACTGCGAACTGCACGTTCATCAAACCGCGTACGTTCAGCTCGAAAGCCAGTTTCTCGACCTGTTGACGCATCACGTTCTGGATTTCAGTGCTCAGCGTATAAGCCGGCAGTGAACAGGCGGAGTCACCGGAGTGAACACCGGCTTGCTCGATGTGCTCCATGATGCCACCAATCAGCACACGTTCACCGTCGCAAATCGCATCCACGTCGACTTCCACTGCATCATCCAGGAAGCGGTCCAGCAGTACCGGTGCATCGTTGGAAACAGAAACCGCGGTCTGGAAGTAACGCTTCAGGTCGATTTCATCATAAACGATTTCCATCGCACGGCCGCCCAGCACATAAGAAGGACGCACCACCAACGGATAACCGATACCTGCGGCTTTCTCGACGGCTTGCTCCAGCGTAGCCACGGTGGCGTTAGCCGGCTGCTTCAGGCTCAGGCGATCAACCGCCTGCTGGAAGCGCTCACGATCTTCAGCGCGGTCAATCGCATCTGGGCTGGTCCCAATCACGGGCACGCCTGCCGCTTCCAGCGCACGAGCCAGCTTCAGCGGGGTCTGGCCGCCGTACTGCACGATGACGCCTTTAGGCTTCTCGATGCGCACGATTTCCAGCACGTCTTCCAACGTCACCGGTTCGAAGTACAAGCGGTCAGAGGTGTCGTAGTCGGTTGAAACGGTTTCTGGGTTACAGTTCACCATAATGGTTTCGTAACCGTCTTCGCGCAGCGCCAGCGCCGCATGCACGCAGCAGTAATCGAACTCGATACCCTGACCGATACGGTTTGGACCACCGCCCAAAATCATGATTTTGTCACGATCCTGGTTTGGATTCGCTTCGCACTCTTCTTCATAAGTGGAGTACATATAAGCGGTATCGGTGGAGAATTCAGCCGCACAGGTGTCTACGCGTTTGTAGACTGGGTGCAGGTTGAACTGCTGACGCAGTTTGCGAATTTCGCTCTCCGCCACGCCCGCCAGGTTTGCCAGACGCACGTCAGCAAAGCCTTTGCGCTTCAGTGCACGCAGGAAATCGGCGTTCAGTGAGTTAACACCTTCACGCGCAACCTGCTCTTCCAGGCGCACCAGCTCTTCGATTTGCACCAGGAACCAGCGGTCAATGTTGGTCAGGTTGAACACGCCATCCACCGACATACCGGCACGGAACGCATCGGCGATGTACCAGATACGGTCAGAACCGGCATCTTTCAGCTCACGGCGGATGCGAGTCAGCGCTTCGGCATCATCCAGATCCACTTTCGGGTCGAAGCCGTTTGCACCGACTTCCAGACCGCGCAGCGCTTTCTGCATTGATTCCTGGAAGGTGCGGCCAATTGCCATCACTTCACCCACAGATTTCATCTGCGTGGTCAGGCGGTCATTGGCGCCAGCGAACTTCTCGAAGTTGAAGCGAGGAATCTTGGTCACAACGTAGTCGATTGACGGCTCAAACGACGCCGGAGTACGACCGCCGGTGATGTCATTCATCAGCTCATCAAGGGTGAAGCCCACCGCCAGTTTCGCGGCGACTTTTGCAATCGGGAAACCGGTGGCTTTGGAGGCCAGCGCTGACGAGCGCGACACACGCGGGTTCATCTCGATAACAACCAGACGACCATCTTTCGGGTTGACTGAGAACTGGACGTTAGAACCGCCGGTTTCAACACCGATTTCACGCAGTACCGCCAGCGAGGCGTTACGCATGATTTGGTATTCTTTATCCGTCAGGGTTTGCGCCGGTGCCACGGTGATCGAGTCACCGGTGTGGATACCCATCGCATCGAAGTTTTCGATTGAACAGACGATGATGCAGTTGTCGTTTTTATCACGCACCACTTCCATCTCGTACTCTTTCCAGCCAATCAGCGACTCATCAATCAGCAGCTCATTGGTAGGGGACAGATCCAGGCCACGCTCGCAAATCTCTTCGAACTCTTCGCGGTTGTAAGCGATACCGCCACCCGTCCCGCCCATGGTGAAGGAAGGACGAATGATGCACGGGAAGCCCACATCTTCAGCCACGGCCAGTGCTTCTTCCATGGTATGCGCGATACCAGAGCGAGCAGTACCCAGACCGATACTTTTCATCGCTACATCAAAGCGGCGGCGGTCTTCGGCTTTATCGATGGCGTCTGCGGTCGCACCAATCATGGTGACACCAAACTCTGCCAGTACACCCTGACGTTCCAGTTCCAGCGCGCAGTTCAGCGCTGTCTGGCCGCCCATGGTCGGCAGAACCGCATCCGGGCGCTCTTTTTCGATGATCTTACGCACCACTTCCCAGTGAATCGGCTCGATATAGGTCGCATCGGCCATTTCCGGGTCGGTCATAATGGTAGCCGGGTTGGAGTTCACCAGAATGACGCGGTAACCCTCTTCACGCAGCGCTTTACACGCCTGTGCACCGGAGTAGTCAAATTCACATGCCTGGCCGATAACGATCGGGCCAGCGCCAAGGATCAGGATGGATTTTATGTCTGTACGTTTTGGCATCGTGGGCTCCTGATTACTTCGCGTTAGAACGGTAAGCTTCGATCAGTTCGATAAAGTGATCGAACAGCGGCGCCGCATCGTGCGGGCCTGGGCTCGCTTCAGGGTGTCCCTGGAAGCTGAAGGCCGGTTTATCTGTGCGGTGAATACCTTGTACCGTCTGGTCGAACAGCGACACATGCGTGACACGCAGATTCTCTGGCAACTGGCTGTCATCAACCGCAAAACCGTGGTTCTGCGCGGTAATCATCACCACATTGTTGTCGAGATCTTTGACCGGATGGTTGCCGCCGTGGTGGCCGAGTTTCATCTTGATGGTTTTCGCACCGCTTGCCAGTGCCAGCAGCTGATGGCCAAGGCAGATACCGAACACCGGAATATCGGTTTTCAGGAACGCCTGAATTGCATTAATGGCGTAGTCACACGGCTCCGGGTCACCAGGACCGTTCGACAGGAAGATGCCATCTGGATTCAGTGCCAGCACCTCTTCTGCGCTGGTTTTGGCCGGGACAACCGTCAAGCGGCAGCCACGATCCACCAGCATACGGAGGATGTTGCGCTTAGCGCCGAAGTCGTAGGCGACAACGTGGAACGGCAGCTCTGCAGCCGTTTTCTGCTCAGGCAAATCCCCTTCCAGGGTCCAGCTCCCCTGCTGCCACGCGTAAGTTTCTGCGGTGGTCACTTCTTTTGCCAGATCCATTCCTTTCAAGCCCGGGAACGCCTGCGCCTTTTGCAGCGCCAGTGCCGCATCTGGATTATCACCCGCAATAATGCAGCCACTCTGTGCGCCCTTCTCACGCAGCAAACGCGTCAGTTTGCGCGTATCAATGTCGGCGATACCGACAATGTTATTGCGCTGCAAGTAAGCTGACAGGCTTTCTTCACTGCGGAAGTTGCTGGTGATCAGCGGCAGGTCGCGAATAACGAGGCCTTGAGCATGGATTTGGCTGGATTCTTCATCGGCGGCATTAACGCCAACATTGCCGATATGGGGATAAGTGAGGGTAACGATTTGGCGGGAATAGGAAGGATCAGTGAGGATTTCTTGATAACCAGTCATTGACGTGTTGAAAACGACTTCCCCCACTGCCGACCCCGTTGCCCCGATGGCCCGACCGTGGAATTGGGTTCCGTCTTCCAGAACCAAGAGCGCTGACTTAATCAAAACATCCTCCAGGGAATAAACAGTCACAATATTTGCATATTAATTCAAAATGCATGCCCGAATCAATGCAAAATCCGCCTGAATACTCGAATTTTGGCAAATTGCGCGCATTCTAATGATCGACCTTCAGCTTGTCTACCCTGAGTGGCTATTTTTTTGTATTTTTAAGGCTGTTGAATGTTAAAAAGCGAGAAAGGCGATAAAAGAGTGAGATAAGTGAGGAAAATAAACGGTTACTAAGCGGCAATAATCGCAAATACGTGCTACCACGCATAAATTTTTGACCAAATGGTCAAAAATCGCATCTTACTGACTTCTTAATAGACATAAAGCTTGTAAAATGGCCATCACAAGACAAAACAACAACCAAGCCATCATTTTAATAAGTAAAATAAAGGGCAATGATCACATTGCCCTATTCAATCATTATCTTACCGATTGAAATAACCACATCACGATGGTTCACAACACTCACAACATCGATAAATCCAGCACATCTCGCATATCATAGAGGCCAGATTTCTTGTTCTTCAACCAACTTGCCGCCTTAACTGCGCCATTAGCAAAGGTCATGCGGCTGGAAGCCTTATGGGTAATCTCTACACGCTCGCCAATATCAGCAAACATCGCGGTATGCTCACCGACGATATCGCCCGCACGCACGGTCGCGAAACCGATGGTCTGTGCTTTACGCTCGCCGGTATGGCCTTCGCGGGCGTAGACCGCGTGCTCGTCTAAATTCCAGTTCATCGCATCGGCAATGGCTTCGCCCATCGCTAACGCTGTACCTGATGGTGCATCAACTTTATGACGGTGATGCGCTTCCACGATTTCAATATCAGCATAGTCACCCATCACTTTGGCCGCTTGCTGCAGCAGATTCAGCACCAGGTTCACTCCAACACTAAAGTTAGCGGCAAACACAATGCCAATTTCTTCCGCAGCAGCGCGAATCGCTTCTTTGCCCGCTTCATCGAAACCCGTGGTGCCGATCACCATCGCTTTTTGATGCTCACGGCAGAACGCCAGATATTCCAGCGTGCCTTCCGGGCGAGTAAAGTCGATTAGCACATCAAAATCATGGACGACTTTCAGCAAATCATCGGTAACGGTAATACCGGTTTTACCGATACCAGCCAGTTCACCTGCGTCAGCGCCCAGCAGTGAAGAACCGCTGCGTGCCAGTGCTGCGCCTAACGCGACACCTTCCGCTTGCTGCACGGCCTGAATTAAATTGCGTCCCATGCGGCCCGGCGCACCAACGATAGCAATGCGGATATCACTCATAATTATTCATTCCTGATACAAATCTATGCATGCAAAGCGTAAACAGGTTAACGGTCAGATAACAGTCACGCCACAATAAAAAAGGGATAATAAGAATTTTATGCCAGCCGCCAAACATTATCAGTAAAAGCAATCCCACCTGCTGGAAGTGGTCTTTTTGGCGACGACAGATAAAGAAAAGGCCGAACGATGTCGGCCTGATTCTGTTTCGGTAGCAAACGCTTACTGGACGTTGCGCACTTCGACACGCAACTCTTTCGGCACTTCAAACACAATGTTCTCTTCGCGGCCAATCAGCTCAATCGCGGCTTCGCCGCCATACTCTTTCAAGCGCTGAATCACCTGCTGCACCAGAATATCCGGTGCCGAGGCGCCCGCCGTCACACCGATGATCTGCTTGCCTTTAACCCACTCTTCCTGAATGTCATCCGCTGAATCGATCAGCTTCGCCAGTTTCCCCGCACGCTGTGCCAGTTCGGCCAGACGGTTGGAGTTAGAGGAGTTTTTCGAGCCAACCACCAGCACCACTTCCGCATCACGCGCCAGAACACGCACGGCTTCCTGGCGGTTAGTGGTGGCGTAACAGATATCATCTTTGCGTGGGCCAATAATTGCCGGGAAGCGCTGACGCAGTGCATCAATCACATCTGACGTATCATCAACCGATAAGGTTGTCTGCGTCATGAAGCACAGATTGCCTTCGTCCTTAACGCTCAGCTTGAACACATCCTCCGGTGACTCCACCAAATACATGCCACCGTTGGGGTTGTTATACTGCCCCATGGTGCCTTCCACTTCAGGGTGTCCGGCATGACCAATCAGAATGGCTTCCACACCTTTACGGCTGGCGCGCGCCACTTCCATATGTACCTTGGTCACCAGCGGACAAGTGGCGTCAAACAGCATAGTGAGATTGCGCGCCTTCGCTTCCGCCCGCACCGCCTGAGAAACGCCGTGAGCGGAGAAGATCAGGATGGCATCGTCCGGCACTTCGCTGATCTCTTCAATGAAGATCGCTCCCCGATCGCGCAAGCTACTTACCACGTAGCGGTTATGTACCACTTCGTGACGCACGTAGATCGGTGCACCGTACATCTCCAGCGCGCGCTCCACAATACTGATGGCGCGATCCACGCCTGCACAGAAACCGCGAGGGTTAGCTAACAGGATTTGCATCGCTGGCCTCCAGCACCGGATCAATCTCCAGCACTTCAATTTCAAACTGAATGCGCTGGCCGGCCAACGGATGGTTAAAATCAACGGTGATAGAGTCACCGGAAATTTCACGGATCACACCCGGCATCTCGCTGCCACCTCTGCCGCTGAACAGCATGATGGAACCGACTTCAGGTTCGCCAGCATCTTTAAAGTCACGGCGCGAAAAGTACTGAACCAGGTCCGGACTGGTGCCACCAAAGGCATCTTCCGGTGCCAGCGTAAAGGCATGCTTATCGCCGACTTTACGTCCTAACAGTTCCTGTTCCAATGCACCCGACAAGCTGCCATCTCCCAGACGGAACAGCGCTGGTTTGCCGTTGGCGCGTGTGGATTCCGCTGTTGAGCCATCTTCCAGCTTCAGCGTGAAATGCACCAGCAACGCGCTATCGCGCTGTACGGACTCAGTCATTTGTTACCCTTTCTCTTTGACCTGTTTGTCTTTCGGCGTGAGGAATCCTTCCAGCACCACCAAGGCCGCACCAATACAGATGCCGCAGTCAGCGATGTTGAAGGTGGCAAAATGCCAGTCACCAACGTAGAAGTCGATGAAATCCACCACGAAGCCGTGATATGCACGGTCAAACAGGTTACCCAACGCCCCGCCGATAATCAGCGCGTAGGCAATATTGGTTAATTTGTTACTTGCACGGTTGCGATACATCATCACCACCAGCGCGACCACAATCGCAATCGCGATGCCGGCAAAGAACCAACGCTGCCAGCCACCTTTATCCGCCAGGAAGCTGAACGCCGCGCCATAGTTGTGCGCGTAGAACAGATTCAGGAACGGTATCAGCGGCTGTGTTTCATGCAGCATCATGTTGTTCATGATCCACTGCTTGCTGGCGAAATCGACCACGATCACCACCAGCACCAGCCACAACCAGCGCAATCCGGTAGAGCAGAGTTTACTCATCAGGCAAATTTCCGCACTTCACCGTTGCCGGCTACGTTGGTGTAACAACGTCCACAGACCGCAGCATGCTCCGGATTCTGGCCAACGTCAGTAGTGTAATGCCAGCAACGCGGACATTTCTCGCCTTCTGCTTTATGCAGGGCGATTTTCAGACCTTTCAGTACTTCGCTCTGCTGCGCTTCATCGCTGGCAGTGGCGTAGTCCGCCACCGTTGCGCCGGAAGTCAGCAAGACAAAACGCAACTCATCGCCCAGCGCCTGCAGTTTAGCGGCCAGTTCAGCATCCGCGTAAAGCGTTACTGTGGCTTCCAGTGCGCCACCGATACGTTTATCGCTGCGCGCTTGCTCGATCACTTTGTTGACTTCGCCGCGCACTTTCAGCAGCTCATCCCAGTAGGCGTCGTTCAGTGCTTCGTTATCCGCCAGACCAAACAGGCCTTCATACCACTCTTCAGTGAATACGTATTTAGCACGTTCACCCGGCAGGTAGCCCCAGATTTCATCAGCAGTGAAGGACATGATTGGCGCCATCCAGCGCACCAGCGCTTCAACGATGTGCCACAGCGCGGTCTGGCAACTGCGACGCGCGAGGCTGTCACCTTTCGCGGTGTACTGACGATCTTTGATCACATCAAGATAGAACGAGCCCATTTCGATGGAGCAGAAGTGCATCAGACGCTGCACCACTTCATGGAAATCGTAGTTCTCGTATGACTGGACGATGTCTTGCTGTGCAGCCAGCGCACGGCCAACCGCCCAGCGATCGACCACCACCATCTCTTCGGGTTTCACGCAATCGGTCGCCGGGTTGAAGCCCGCGAGGTTTGCCAGCAGGAAGCGCGCGGTGTTACGGATACGGCGATAACTGTCAGCGGCACGCTTCAGGATCTCATCGGACACCGCCATTTCACCGGAGTAATCGGTTGAGGCGACCCACAGACGCAAGATATCCGCGCCCAGTTTGTCCATCACATCCTGCGGAGCCACGGTATTGCCGATGGATTTCGACATCTTGCGGCCCTGACCGTCCACGGTGAAACCGTGCGTCAGTACCTGACGATAAGGCGCTTTGCCTTTCATCGCCGTCGAGATCATCAGCGAAGACATGAACCAGCCACGATGCTGATCTGAACCTTCCAGATACATATCCGGCGCATGGCCGCCAAATTCTGGGCGCGCATCGACCACGGAGTAGCTGGTTGAGCCTGAATCGAACCACACATCCAGCGTATCCGGTACTTTGACATAGTGATCAGCGTCGTCGCCCATCAGATCGCGCGGATCGAGATCCCACCATGCCTGAATGCCATCCTGCTCTACGCACTTCGCGACTTTTTCCATCAGCTCCAGCGTATCCGGATGCAGCTGCTCGGTCTCTTTGTGCACGAACAGCGCCATCGGCACGCCCCAGGTACGCTGACGTGAGATACACCAGTCTGGACGGTTCGCCACCATCGCTTCGATACGCGCCTGGCCCCAATCCGGGATCCATTGCACGCCTTTAATCTCTTTCAGCGACTGCGCACGCAGGCCTTTCTGATCCATGCTGATGAACCACTGAGGGGTAGCACGGAAGATGATCGGGGTTTTGTGGCGCCAGCAGTGCGGATAGCTATGCAGCAGTTTTTCAACGTGCAGCAGTGCGCCTTTCTCTTTCAGCAGCTCAACGATCATGTCGTTGGCTTTAAACACGTTTACGCCGTCCAGCGTTGGATAGGTGCCTGGCAGGTACGCGCCATCTGGACCGACAGGGTTAGCGGTTTCCAGACCGTATTTCTGGCCGATCACATAGTCATCCGGGCCGTGTCCAGGTGCGGTATGCACTGCACCGGTACCCGCTTCCAGCGTAACGTGCTCGCCCAATACGACTTTCGACTGGATCTGCTCAAGGAACGGGTGCTGGAACAGTTGCAACTCAAGTGCTGAACCGTTGCATTCGCCCAGGACCGTCCACTCAGCGATGCCCGCGCGCTTCATCACGCTCTCAACCATCTCTTTGGCGAGGATCAAGCTGCGGCCTTCAATCTGCAGCAACTGGTATTCGAACTCAGGATGCAGGGAGATACCGCGGTTAGCAGGCATGGTCCACGGGGTGGTAGTCCAGATCACCAGAGAAACCGGGCCTTCAGAGGCTGCAACGCCAAACTTAGCGCGTACCGCATCAGCATCAACGGCGTTAAACATCACGTCGATAGAAGGGGAGGTTTTGTCGTAGTACTCCACTTCCGCTTCAGCCAGTGCTGAACGGCAATCCATGCACCAGTGCACCGGTTTGGCGCCTTTGTGCAGGTGGCCGTTGCCAATAATTTTACTCAGCGCACGAATGATGTTGGCTTCAGTTTTGAAGTCCATAGTCAGGTACGGACGATCCCAGTCACCCAGTACGCCCAAACGGATAAAGTCTTTCTTCTGGCCTTCAACCTGCTCAGCAGCATAGTTACGGCAGGCGGCACGGAATTCCGCAGCGGAGACTTTCTCGCCCGGTTTACCGATCATCTGCTCAACTTTGTGCTCAATCGGCAAGCCGTGGCAGTCCCAACCGGGTACATATGGCGAGTCGTATCCCGCCATGCCTTTCGACTTAACGATAATGTCTTTCAGAATCTTGTTAACGGAGTGACCAATATGAATGCTGCCGTTCGCGTACGGAGGGCCATCATGCAAAATAAAGGTTTTTTTCCCTTTTTTGGCTTCGCGGATGATGCCGTACAGGTTGTCATCAGTCCAACGTTGCAGCATTCCCGGTTCGCGTTTGGCCAGATCGCCACGCATCGGGAACCCCGTTTCCGGCAAATTCAGGGTAGATTTATAGTCACTCATCAGATTCTCGGTTCCGTATTTCGGTCATTAAGCCGGTGCGTTAAGCCCAAAAAATTGGCGGGCCGTCACCACATCTTTCGCAATTTGTTCTTTCAACGCGTCCAGCGAAGCGAAACGCTGTTCGTCGCGAATCTTTTGTTTCAGCACCACCTCAATGTGGTGGCCATAAAGATTCATATGTGTGTCAAGCAGGTGAACTTCAAGCTGCTGACGCAGACCTTTTACCGTCGGACGTGTGCCAATGTTGGCCACGCCAGCGATAGGCTTGTCGCCCAGGCCTAACACTTCTACCGCAAACACCCCTTTCACCGGCGTTACTGTGCGGCGTAATGGAATGTTAGCGGTGGGGAAACCAATGGTGCGCCCCAGTGCATCACCGTGCACGACGCGCCCTGAAATGCTGAATGGATGGCCCAGCAGCGCTTCCGCCTGCGCAAAATCATCCTGTGCCAGTGCCTGACGTACCGCCGTGCTGCTGATACGCGCACCGCCATCACAATAGGTCTGGGTGCTGATGACGTCGAAGTCATACTCGACACCGGCTTTCTGTAATAACAGGAAATCCCCCTGGCGACCAGCGCCAAAGCGGAAATCATCACCCACTGCGAGAAACTTCACGTTGAGTTTATCGACCAGCAGTTCAGCGATAAAACTTTGTGCGGAGTGTGCCGCAAAACGGCGATCAAAGCGGACGCAGAGCACCGCATCAACACCCGCCTGTTCGAGATACTTCAGCTTCTCGCGCAAACGCGTCAGGCGTGCCGGGGCTTTGTCACCGGCAAACAATTCAAGTGGTTGCGGTTCAAACAGCATCACCACCACCGGCAGATTGCGTTGACGTCCTTCAGCAATCAACTCCGCCATCAATGCCTGGTGGCCGCGATGTACGCCGTCAAAATTGCCAATGGTCAGGACGCAGCCGCGATGCTGCTCTTTCAGATTATAAATACCGCGGATAAACTTCATGGCTGACTCAAACCGGTGGAAATCGGCGGATTATACCCTTGAATGGCCTTCAGGTTAACCCGTCTGCGTGCCTTTCCTGCGTATGGTGCAGCTTAATGCGCACGCAACCCATTGCTCAGGCAGGTAATGAAGATTTTTAATGCGAAATACTGTATTCAGCGACGTGTTGCTGGTAGAATCCTGCGCCATCAATTACGTAATCAAGCGCCGTTGCTAAAACGACGCTTATTTGCACAAATCCATTGACAAAAGAAGGCGCAAAAGGCATAGTCCTCGGCCTTTGATTTGTCCATATAGATCACATTTGGGAGTTGGACCTTGGCTAATATCAAATCAGCTAAGAAACGCGCCGTAACATCTGAGAAACGTCGCAAGCATAACGCAAGCAACCGTTCAATGATGCGTACTTTCATCAAGAAAGTATACGCGGCTATCGCAACAGGCGACAAAGCTGCTGCGCAGAACGCATTCAACGAAATGCAACCAATCGTGGACCGTCAGGCTGCTAAAGGTCTGATCCACAAAAACAAAGCTGCACGCCATAAAGCAAACCTGGCTGCACAGATCACCAAACTGGCTTAATCGCCTGTTAGGTTATCGCTTTGTCGAAAGAACCGGCGCTTAGCCGGTTTTTTTATGCCTGCGATTTATGCTCTTCCCGTAAAGCCTTTTCCAGATGCGCATGAATGCGCACCCGACGACACCTTGTAAGGTCACCATTTATGGCGACCACAAGTTACCGTTTCTTAACGCAACTTCACTCGCAACAGTGTATAGCCAATCACTGCTGACAGTAGCGATCCACTCAGAATTCCCAGTTTCGAGAATGTCACCAGCTGCTCATGCGCGGCATCGAAGGCCAGCGAGCTGATAAATATCGACATGGTGAAGCCAATACCACAAAGCACACCTATCGCCATGATATCGCGAATGGTGGTACCGCCTGGCAACACTGCCAGCCGCCATTTCACCGCCAGCCAGCAGAACAGCGTGATGCCCAACGGCTTCCCAATCAGCAGCCCCAGAATGATGCCCAGCGGCTCTGGTGACAGCACATCGCCGAAGGTAATGCCACTCAGTGAAATCCCGGCATTAGCGAAGGCAAACAGCGGCAGGATCAGCCAGTTCACCCAAGGCATCAGACCGTGTGCCAGGTGCTCCGCAGGTGAATGCCCTTCTTTCTCTTCTAATGGCACAAAGAAACCGACCACTACGCCTGCCAACGTGGCATGCACGCCTGATTTCAGCACCGCCGTCCACAATACGATGCCCACTAACATATACACCGCGATGTTGCGTACACCACAGCGATTAAGGATAGCCAGCACAACAATTGCGCCTGCTGCCACGCTGAGCGACAGCACGGAAAGATCGCTGGTGTAGAACAGCGCAATAATCACGATAGCGCCGAGATCATCGATGATCGCCAGTGCCATCAAAAATACTTTCAACGCCGTTGGCACTCGGCTGCCCAGCAGTGCCAGCACGCCAAGCGCAAAGGCAATGTCGGTGGCGGTGGGGATCGCCCAACCGTTGCGTGCAATCGGATCGCCATGGTTAAAGAACAGGAAGATCAGTGCGGGCGCGACCATACCGCCCAGCGCCGCAATCACCGGGAAGATAGCCCGGTCACGGCTTGCCAGTTCGCCAGTAATCAACTCACGCTTCACTTCCAGGCCTATTACCAGGAAAAACAGCGCCATCATGGCATCGTTAATCCACAGCAACAGGTTTTTGCTGATATCCAGCGCACCAAAGCGAATCTGTACCGGTTCGGCGAGGAAAGATTGATAGCCACCGGCGGTAGACGGATTGTTGGCGAGAATCATCGCAGCGACCGCTGCCAGAATTAGCACGATACCGGTACTGGCATCGCTCTCAATGAAGCTCTTCAGTAAGCTTCGAAGACTACGGGGTTTGTTCACAACTCCTCCTGAGTAGGGACATGTCGCCCGGTAGTTTAGCGGCGGAATCATCTGGTTAAAAGCAGCTTATGGCTCGTTCATCGCAGGATAAAGCCCTACAAGTTAGCCTAGACCCTAGCCGGACCTTTCACTGCGCTTATTTTGATGACACCACAGGCGAACATAGCACAGAGATGAGGTGCACAATTAAAATCCTGCCTTGTGGCATTACAGCCATAAAAAAAGCGGAGAGTCGCCTCTCCGCTTTAGGGTGAACCACTGACCCGATTAGCGGGTCAGATCGTCAAAGAACTTTTTCACACCGTCGAAGAAGCTTTTGGAGCGCGGGCTGTTTTTCTCACCCGTTGGGCCACCAAAGCTCTCTTCCAGCTCACGCAACAGCGCTTTCTGTTTGTCATTGAGGCTAACTGGGGTTTCCACCACCACACGACACAGCAGATCGCCCACCGCGCCACCGCGCACTGACTTCACGCCTTTACCGCGCATGCGGAACAGCTTGCCGGTTTGCGTTTCAGACGGCACTTTCAACTTCACGCGACCATCAAGGGTAGGCACTTCGATCTCGCCACCCAATGCCGCCATCGCGAAGTTGATCGGCACTTCACAGTACAGGTTGTTATCTTCACGCTCGAAGATCGGGTGTTTTTTCACCGAGACCTGAACGTACAGATCGCCCGCTGGCGCACCGTGTTCACCCGCTTCACCTTCGCCGCTCAGACGAATGCGATCGCCGGTATCCACGCCTGCCGGGATTTTCACCGACAAGGTTTTCTGGCGTTCAACGCGGCCATGACCATGACAGGCATTGCACGGATCTTTGATCACCGAGCCACGACCGTGACAGGTCGGACACGCCTGCTGTACGGTAAAGAAGCCCTGACGCATCTGCACCTGGCCTGCACCGTGACAGGTCGAACAGGTTTGCGGCTGAGTACCCGCTTTCGCCCCGCTACCGTGGCAGACATCACACTCTTCCAGGGTTGGAATGCGGATCTCTTTGGTCACGCCGCGTACCGCTTCTTCCAGCGACAGCTCCATGTTGTAGCGTAAATCGGCGCCACGGGCAGCACGCTGACGGCGTCCACCACCAAAAATATCGCCAAATACGTCGCCAAAGATATCGCTGAAGTCAGCACCGCCGCCGCCAAAGCCGCCGCCACCGAATCCACCACCGCCCATGCCACCCTGTTCGAAGGCTGCATGGCCGTACTGGTCATAGGCCGCACGCTTTTGCGCATCGGTCAGGACTTCGTAGGCTTCTTTAATCTCTTTAAACTTAGCTTCGGCTTCTTTATTGTCCGGGTTACGGTCCGGATGGTATTTCATCGCCAGGCGCTTGTAAGCCTTTTTGATTTCACGCTCATCTGCGGATTTAGAGACGCCTAAGATCTCGTAAAAATCACTCTTAGCCATTTTGTTCTGCCCTTAACATGATCGCACGGGCGTGGAGAGATCTCCTACGCCCGTGCTGGTTTCAACGGCTGTCAGGCCAGCCGTCGCGCCCGGTCAGGGGCAATTATTTTTTATCTTTAACTTCTTCGAATTCAGCGTCGACAACATCGTCATCTTTCTTCGCTGAAGCGTCGCCAGCATCTGCTGCGCCCGCCTGGCCTTGCTGCTGCGCCAGTTCCATCAGTTTGCCAGACACTTCCATCAGAGCCTGCATTTTGGCTTCGATTTCTGCTTTATCTTCGCCTTTCAGCGCGGTGTTCAGCTCGGTCAGCGCAGACTCAATCGGTGCTTTGTCTTCAGCAGACAGTTTGTCACCGGCTTCATCCAACTGCTTACGGGTGCTGTGCGCAATCTGGTCACCCTGGTTACGTGTCTGTACCAGTTCTTCGAACTTACGGTCAGACTCGGCATTCGCTTCTGCGTCACGCACCATTTTTTCAATCTCTTCTTCGTTCAGACCTGAAGAAGCTTTGATGGTGATCTTCTGCTCTTTACCGCTGTTCTTGTCCTTCGCAGACACGTGCAGGATACCATCGGCATCGATATCGAAGGTCACTTCGATCTGCGGCATACCGCGCGGTGCAGCCTGGATACCGTCGAGGTTGAACTGGCCCAGAGATTTGTTATCACCTGAACGCTTACGCTCACCCTGCAGCACGTGAATGGTCACGGCAGACTGGTTATCTTCAGCGGTTGAGAACACCTGGCTGTGCTTGGTTGGGATGGTGGTGTTCTTGCTGATCAGCGCAGTCATCACGCCACCCATGGTTTCGATACCCAGCGACAGCGGGGTTACGTCCAGCAGCAGAACGTCCTTCACTTCACCAGCCAGCACACCGCCCTGAACCGCAGCACCTACAGCAACCGCTTCATCCGGGTTCACGTCTTTACGTGGCTCTTTACCAAAGAACTCAGTGACTTTGGCCTGAACCATTGGCATACGGGTCTGACCACCAACGAGGATAACGTCGTTGATATCAGAAACAGACAGACCTGCATCTTGCAGCGCAACTTTCAGTGGCTCGATAGAACGGGTCACCAGATCTTCCACCAGTGATTCCAGCTTCGCACGGGTCACTTTGATGTTCAGGTGCTTAGGACCGGTTGCATCTGCAGTGATATACGGCAGGTTAACGTCGGTCTGCTGCGCTGAAGACAGTTCAATCTTCGCTTTTTCAGCCGCTTCTTTCAGACGCTGCATCGCCAGCGGATCGTTATGCAGATCGATACCCTGGTCTTTCTTGAATTCAGCAACTAAGTAGTTGATCAGACGGCTGTCGAAGTCTTCACCACCGAGGTGAGTATCACCGTTGGTCGCCAGCACTTCGAAGGTTTTCTCGCCATCAACTTCATCGATCTCGATGATAGAGATATCGAAAGTACCGCCGCCCAGGTCATATACCGCGATAGTGCGGTTGCCCTGACCTTTGTCCAGACCGTAAGCCAGTGCAGCTGCGGTAGGTTCGTTGATGATACGTTTTACGTCCAGACCCGCGATACGGCCGGCATCTTTGGTTGCCTGACGCTGTGCATCGTTGAAGTAAGCTGGAACAGTGATAACCGCTTCGGTTACCGCTTCACCGAGGAAATCTTCCGCGGTTTTCTTCATCTTTTTCAGCACTTCAGCAGAGATCTGCGGTGGTGCCATTTTCTGGTCTTTCACGTTCAACCATGCGTCACCGTTATCAGAACCGATGATTTTGTACGGCATGATTTTGATATCACGCTGCACTTCTTCGTCCTGGAAACGACGGCCAATCAGGCGCTTGATCGCGAACAGGGTGTTCTGCGGGTTAGTCACCGCCTGACGTTTAGCCGGCTGACCGACCAGAGTTTCGCCATCTTGTGTATATGCAATGATTGACGGTGTGGTGCGATCGCCTTCGGCGTTTTCAAGCACACGTGCTTTACCACCATCCATAACCGCAACACATGAGTTGGTTGTACCCAAGTCAATACCAATAATCTTACCCATCTAAACGTCTCCCACTTAAATTCTTTGTCAATTAGCGTTGTTAGCAGATGTGCGGTCAAACTGACCCTTTTCAACTGCTGTGACAGGCTTTTTTTGCTGCCTGCCATCACTCGATGACAACTAAATGGGGCCGCTTCAGAGCGCATCAAGGGTTAAAACTAAAATATTTTTAAAAAAATGCGGAAAAGAAAAAGGCGCTTACGCGCCTTGAGTTAAACATTTACCTGATTGAGCAGCGTCGATCGCTGTTTTTCGCTCTGAAGCCAGAGGCCGACCAGCAAACCAATCAACGCCAGCGCCAACACATACCAGGCAGGTGCCATCGGCGTGAGTTGCATCATTAGCGTCACGCTAATGGGTGTCAGACCGCCGAAAATCGCATAGGCCACATTGTATGAGAAGGAGATGCCGGTGAAACGCACCGCCGCCGGGAACGCTTTAACCATCACAAAAGGCACCACACCCACCACGCCAACGCTCAATCCCGCCAGTCCATACCAGACAAACAGCATCTCCGGCGCACCTCCCAGTTGGTGGAAGAAGTTCCAGCTGAAGATGGCCAGCAGTATGGAGCCACCAATCAACGTACGGGCCGCACCGAAGCGATCCACAACCCAGCCCGCGATGACGCAGCCGATCAGCAACATAACGGTGGCGACGCTGTTGGCCTGCAGACTCAATGCTGCGGGGATGCCATGCTGTTTCTGCATCAGCGTGGGCGCCATCAGAATCACCACCACGATGCAGGCCGAGAGCAACCAGGTCAGCAGCATCGAAATCACAATGCCGCGCTTATGGCTGGCAAGGATGGTTTGCAGCGGCAGCTTGTCAGACAGCGCTTTACGCTGCTGCATCTGCTTAAACACCGGCGTTTCATGCAGCCAGCGGCGCAGATACATCGCCAGCAAGCCGAATAAGCCACCGAGGAAGAACGGAATGCGCCAGCCGTGATCGCGAATCGCTGCCGGTGAAAGCGTGGTGTTCAGCACCGTCGCCACCAGCGAACCCAGCAAAATGCCCGCGGTTAAACCCGCTGTCAGCGTGCCACAGGCAAAACCGATGCGTTTTTCCGGCACATGTTCAGCCACGAAGACCCACGCACCCGGCACCTCGCCACCAATCGCGGCGCCCTGCAGCACGCGCATCAGCAGCATCAAAATCGGCGCTGCGATGCCAATGCTGGCATAAGTCGGCAGTGCGCCCATTGCCAGCGTGGGTAACGCCATTAACAGAATGCTCAGACTAAACATTTTCTTGCGCCCAACTTTGTCACCAAAGTGCGCCATGATGATGCCGCCCAGCGGACGTGCCAGATAACCTGCGGCGAAAATCGCGAAGGTCTGTACCTGACGCAACCACTCTGGGATATCCGGTGGGAAAAATAGCTCGCCAATTACGGCGGCGAAGAAAACGAAGATGATGAAGTCGTAGAATTCCAGCGCCCCGCCGAGGGCGGCCAGCGACAGGGTTTTATAATCCTGGCCGTTAAGACGGCGCGTTGTATGTGCTTCCATAGTCGTGCGGTATCCAGAGACAAAGTCAGTGTGGTTGTAAAGCTGGAGTTACTATACCGTCAATATTTCGCCACACCAGTATCGCTGAATTTTATGCCTGAAAACGGCGATTTTCAGACGTTTGTCTCACGCCTTGCACTTTTAGGACGAAATGCTGCTACCACTTCGGGATCGGTTTCCACGTAGGGCCCTTCCAGCAACTGTAAACAATAAGGTACAGCAGCAAAAATACCCGGCACTTTCACTGCACCATCTTCTGCTTTCAGCCCTTCCAGCGTTTCTTTGATGGATTTGGGCTGACCCGGCAGATTGAGGATCAGCGACTGTTTGCGGATCACCCCCACCTGACGCGAAAGGATCGCAGTCGGCACAAACTGCAGGCTGATTTGACGCATTTGTTCGCCAAAACCCGGCATCTCACGATCGGCGACTGCCAGGGTAGCATCGGGCGTAACATCGCGGCGCGCAGGGCCGGTTCCGCCGGTGGTCAGTACCAGATTGCAGAACAGTTCATCGACCAGTTCACAGATCGCCTGTTCAATCATCGGCTGCTCATCGGGTACTAAACGGGTTTCGATTTCAAACGGGGTAGTCAGCGCGGCGGCGAGCCAGCTTTCCAGCGCCGGAATGCCTTGATCCTGATAAATGCCATTAGCAGCACGATCGGAAACGGAAATTAATCCAATACGCAAAGTATCCATTGAGTTATCGCTGTGGTTGACCGCAAGGCGGCAAATAAAGAGGGATGCAAAGAGGATAATACAAAGCGGAGTCGAGGGAAAAGCGTAAAACCGTGGCGACAGCTGCCGCCACGGTAAATCACCTTACAGCAGTTCGGCGATCATCTTCTCAAGTTTGCCCTGATCGATGGCAAAGTTGCGGATACCTTCAGCCAGTTTGGTCACGGCCATTGGATCCTGGTTGTGCTGCCAGAAGAACTCAGCTTCGGTCATCTTCGCAGGGCGCGCTTTGACTTCACCGGTATAGCTCAGCTTGCGCTCAACCGCACCTTCGCTCTCTGCCAGCTCTTTCAGCAGGCCCGGAGAGATGGTCAGACGGTCACAGCCGGCCAGTTCGATGATTTCACCGATGTTACGGAAGCTGGCACCCATTACCACAGTTTCATAACCGTGCTGTTTGTAATAGTTGTAGATTTCCGCCACCGACACCACGCCTGGATCTTCATGCGCAGCGTACTCTTTCTTATCGGTGTTCTGCTTGTACCAGTCGAGGATACGGCCTACGAATGGCGAGATCAGGAACACGCCTGCTTCCGCACATGCACGCGCCTGCGCGAAGGAGAACAGCAGAGTCAGGTTACAGTTGATGCTTTCTTTTTCCAGCTGCTCAGCAGCACGGATGCCCTGCCAGGTTGAAGCCAGTTTGATCAGGATACGGTCGTTGCTGATGCCCGCATCGTTGTACAGCTTGATCAGGCTACGTGCCTTCGCGATGCTCGCTTCGGTGTCGTAGGAGAGACGTGCGTCAACTTCGGTAGAGATACGGCCTGGGATCAGTTTCAGAATTTCCAGACCAATGTTGACGGCCAGCTTGTCAGAAACCAGTGCCAGCTGCTCTTCTTTGTTGCTGCTCTGCTGACGTGCCCAGGTAATGGCTTCGTCAATCAGTTTGCGGTATTCAGGGATTTGAGCGGCGTTGAGGATCAAAGAAGGGTTGGTGGTCGCATCTTGCGGCTGATAAAGCTTCATCGCCGCGATATCACCGGTGTCGGCGACCACAGTAGTCAGCTGACGCAAGGAAGTAAGTTTGTCCGTCATGGTTCTCTTTCTCTTAGGTTGACTGTCAGGGTGTAAAAGGCTGTTGGGATAATATCACGCACAATTCAGTGCGCAACATCACGAAGTGCCTCATTACGATAGCGCTAACAAATGGGAGCGATTTGCCGATCCGTGCAGCTTTTTTGCTACACTCGTCGCAACTTAATTCCGATCAATCCCCTGTTAACAGGCGGGTCAACAAGGACAAACACGATGCTGATGGTTATCTCGCCAGCGAAGACACTGGATTTTGAAAGCCCGCTGGCGACACAGCGCTTTACGCAGTCAACACTGTTAGAAAAATCACAACAGCTGATCGATGTTGCGCGCGATCTTTCACCGGCGCAGATCAGTTCACTGATGGGCATCAGCGATAAACTGGCACATCTGAATGCCGAACGCTTCAACCAGTGGCAGCCGCCCTTCACGCTCGACAATGCCCGACAGGCAATTCTGGCGTTTAAAGGCGACGTGTACACCGGTTTGCAGGCTGAGACGTTCAGTGATGCAGATTTCGATTTTGCCCAGCAGCACCTGCGCATGCTGTCCGGTTTATACGGCGTGCTGCGTCCGCTGGATTTGATGCAGCCTTACCGCCTGGAAATGGGCATCAAGCTGGCCAACCCGGCGGCAAAAGATCTCTACGGTTTCTGGGGCGATTTACTGACGCAGAAGCTGAATGACGCGATGGCCGAGCAAGGCGATGAGGTGCTGATTAACCTGGCGTCCGATGAGTACTTCAAAGCGGTGAAACCGAAGCAACTGAACGGTGAGTTGATCAAGCCGGTGTTCCTCGATGAGAAGAACGGCAAGTTTAAAGTGATCAGTTTTTACGCCAAGAAAGCGCGTGGCCTGATGAGCCGCTATGTGATTCAGAACCGCCTGAGCAAGCCCGAGCAGCTGAAACAGTTTGATGTCGATGGCTACTTCTTTGCGGCTGACGAGAGTAAGGGTAACGAGCTGGTGTTTAAGCGCCGCGAGCAGAAATAAAAAAAGGTCGCCAACAGGGCGTAATGCCGATCAGTTAAGAC
>NZ_JZRD01000005.1:0-251527 GCF_000963995.1 Pantoea sp. SM3 | reverse complement strand
AAAACCATGCTCATCCAGTATCTGGCCGACGACTTCCGGCACGGATTTATTCACGAAGAAGCGATGTGTGCGGTATTGCTTATCCAGAAGCGCAAAGCGGGGCTCAATAATAATGAGATAACTGACCTGGTCGGCGGAACCCGTCAGGCGGCGGAAATCGGTAATATAACCGTGAACAATCTTCTGCGATTCGAATTTCTGCAGAAGTCCAATGCCCATAGTCAGCGTGACCGCTTTGCGCAGCATCCGGTCTGGCGAAATGTCATTATCCGGGCTGGTGAACATCACGCTGTAGAGGTAGTTCTCGCTCAGCGCTTCCATGCCCGTAAGATTTTCCACATCAATCGGTGAGTTGCAGGCTGGAATCAATAAAGAATAACGATTGAGCGTAGAGGAAATTGCCGATGCTGTTTTTTCTATTAGGCCAGAGGGGATCATTGTCATTCTCTCCTTGATGACGAATTGTTATGTCTCCCACTAATTGCAGAGAGAATAACTTCAGTAATATTTTTATTTCTTGATTGCCGATATTGACTTCTTTATCAAGCTATCAGGGATTAACGTCACCGATATCGCATGCTTTTCCACAGGGAAAAACCGCCACCATTGATTGTCATACGATTGCTGCGACGACTAAAATTGATAAATTCACACTCTGTTTCAGGCACGCTACCGCCCCTGGCCGTTAACCGAGGCCTATAAGGTCTGAGGCATCTGTAAATCGGTGTATTTTTCAGAGGCGTATTTGCGCGCAGGCGAACCTCTGAAAAAGCGGACAGTGAACCACCCACGCGGGCTTACGCGAAGGCGCGTTCCTTCAAGGAATTGGAATGAATGATTTTGACATCCTTGTAAGTCCAGGTTTTTATTCGCTGCGCAGTTCAATCTGCTCCAGGTAGTTGTGCTTCTTTTTTATAAGTGCCCTCGATGTCGTGCATCACAGGGTTAATCATCGCCACCCTTAGGTTCTCCTTATGAACGTGAGGGGAAGCTCGATTGACTTATGCGCCCCTTCGGTGTGTAGGTACTGGCGTAAATTGGAACGGACTTTCAAAGCACCAGCTTGATAAGCCCTACTCATGATTTAATCGTATAAATAGTGAAGAAAAGCATTAAGACCCGACTTTTCCTGTAAGTTCGTGCGCGAATATAAAGTAATTAACGGACCTAAATCAACAGTCCGCCACGACTGTTTATCGCTGATTTGTATAAGGAAATTCTTAAATTTGACTTTAAGTCATTGTTAGATAGCTCATAAATTAATCAGAAATATCTGAAAAAAATTTTTAAGAAAATTTATTTTCAGGCGGTCACTTCGTTTAAATGAGAGAAAACCAGTAAGCAGATCTAACAACTTTCACCTGGAGATTACTTTGGAGGGGATTGCAGTGGACATTGCGCCCGGTACACATTGCCGAGGTTGAGGGGGGAAATGCGTCGCCGCTATCTCTGTTTCACAAATAGCACTCAGTTTGGGACACATTTTCCTCTCTATCAGAGATGCCGGCAGGTCTGGGCTTTAAGCGAGAGGATATAATCCAATGCATTAACGGGTTGCTATTAATGGAAAAAAGCAAAAGTGGTCATGTAGAATTAAAAGAAATCGTCCTTAAGCTAAAACCTCATGGCATTAAATAATGGTTATTTGGGACTTCACCATCCCAATTTGACGCCAAAACCCAAGTCTGAGCCTATACCGATGATCGAGCGCAATCTTGCGCTGTGGTATCGGCAGTTTGGCGATCCTACTGATGTACTGACGCTGGAATCTTCCCCTTTAGCCCCACGTCCCGCTGACTTGTTGCGCGTACAAATGCACTATGCGCCGATTAACGCGTCTGACCTGATCCCTATAACCGGTGCTTATCGTCACCGTGTCGCGCCGCCACAGGTGGCCGGTTACGAAGGTGTGGGTACGGTGATCGCCGCGCCCCTCTCTTTTCAACATTGGGTTGGCCAACGTGTGCTGCCGCTGCGCGGCGTCGGCTGCTGGCAACATTATGTGGATATCGATCCGCAGCTCGCTATTCCGGTGCCAGAGGACATTCCCAGCACGCTGGCGGCTCGCGCCTATATCAATCCGCTTGCCGCTTTGCTGATGTTGCAGCAATGGCCGGTCAGCGGTAAAAACGTACTGATCACGGCGGGTGGATCCGCCTGCGCCCTTTTGCTGGCACAGTGGGCTCAACTGCACGGTGCACATCAGGTTGTGGTGGTGTATCGCGCGTCAGCACATGCAGAAAGGTTGCATGCCCTGGGCCTGACTGCGTTGCAGGATACTGCGCAGGAAACACTGAAAGCGGTGAGTGCACAAACAGATATCGTTTTTGATGCGGTGGGTGGCGATGTGGGACAGCTCATCTGGCAAGCGCTACCTGAGCACGCACAGTTTGTGGCTTACGGTGTGTTAAGCGGCACGCCGGTAAAAGTGAATGCCAACCGTCCGGCGCTGCACTGGTTTCATGCGCGGCACACCCTGGGCGATATTGGCGCGGCGCAGTGGCAGCAGCTTTTCTTCGCGCTCTGGCCGCTGCTGCGCAACAGCGATTGTGGCGAAGTGGAGATTTTTCCGTTGAGCGAGTGGCGCGCGGCCATCGAGAGTTATCACCAGTCAGGGCGGTCACGCAAGCCTATGCTGTGTCTGGACCGGTGAAGAGAGGCTATGCAGCCTCTCTTTTCAACCGATTATTTTGCCGCAGCCTGCAGCCAGGCAACCACCAGCGGTGATAGTCGATTTTGCAGCGCCGCCCGTTCTGACTGGAACAGCGTAGCGACAAAGAACGGATGATCGGTCAGTTCAACACCGCGCACGTCCCGATCCAAATCCCACGACGTAATCTTCAGATTATGGGTCGCCAGCGCGCCACTGAATTCCGGGTTCACGCCGAAATTACAGTGATACCCTTCATCATTTTCCAGCGCGCCGTAAGCTTGCGCAATCCTTGAGCCCGGCTCGAAAGTCACCGTGCCGCGCTGTTCCACCAGTGAACAGGCCAGCGGCGCAATCACCCAGCGTCCACCCTCATCGGTTTCCGCATGCCCTGCATCTTCCCAGCCCAGCACGTTACGGGCGTACTCCACCACCGCATACTGAAAACCGCCACACGAACCGAGGAACGGTTTGTGGTTTTCACGCGCCCAGCGGATCGTTGCAAAGACACCTTCGTCGTTGAGATACGGGCTGCCCGGCACCACCCAAATGGCATCGTAATCGTTCCAGTGATGTTTATTGATGTCTGGGGTGGCGATCCAGTCGGCGGTGACGTCGAGCGAGAGAGATTTTGCGGCAAACTGAACAGCAGGAGGAATGGCTTGATGTGCAACGGCATTGGCACGGTAATCGCCAACAAGGGCGACACGAACTGACTGCGTCATG
The DNA here is from genome assembly GCF_000963995.1 of Pantoea sp. SM3. Classification (NCBI taxonomy): domain Bacteria; kingdom Pseudomonadati; phylum Pseudomonadota; class Gammaproteobacteria; order Enterobacterales; family Erwiniaceae; genus Pantoea; species Pantoea sp. SM3. Next base: position 248,151 of record NZ_JZRD01000005.1, on the reverse strand, counting down.
GTTACGTCCTTTCAGGGAAAAAACGAGGTTACAGCAAACCTACAGAGCTGTCTAAGCGCATTTTAGCGAGGTATCACTCACTTTCGTTAACGCGCATTTAGGTTAATGCATGCTTTATATAAGGTTAAATGTTCTTCTTTATGGTGATTAACTCGGCGGATGTTGACCACGCAATCGTTTACTTCTTTTACGGTTTTAATTAAATCGTAATTTTGTGCGCAGGATCAACAAATTAGCCATTTGGAAACTTTAGCCAGCCTATTACGCTCAACAATCAAGCAATTGTGCTTAGTAAGTGCGCATATGCGGTCTTTATTTTGGTATAAATTATCATCTACAGCGTTATATCCTGCAAAACAGACCTTAAGCGGTTTATATCAGGAAAATGATCCCAGGGATCTCCAGTTAACACGTTTATTCTGATATAATGCCACACAGCAATATTTAACACTGATTTACAACTTCTTATAACGGCATTAACCCTACCTGTTACAAGTATTTCAGCGTGCAAAAAATGCTTGCCCTGTTGGTCTGATTCAGCCAAATTAGGCGCCGTTTTTCCTTTCTAATAACAATGTTGCGCGGGATTACTCAGCCCGACGCAGACTTAATTCCTGTCGCAAAACAGGCTATGTATAAACTGAGGTACAAGTGTCAACTGCAAACAAACACACTGACGAGGCAGTAAGCCTCAACGCATTCAAACAGCCGAAAGCGTTTTATCTAATCTTCTCCATCGAACTGTGGGAGCGTTTCGGCTACTACGGTCTGCAAGCCATCATGGCCGTTTACCTGGTGAAACAGTTGGGGATGTCCGAAGCGGACTCTATTACCCTGTTTACCTCGTTCAGCGCCCTGGTTTACGGCATGGTCGCGATTGGCGGCTGGCTGGGCGATAAAGTCTTGGGCACCAAACGTGTGATTGTGCTCGGCGTTATCGTGCTGGCACTCGGCTATGCGCTGATCGCCTTCTCAGGCCATGATACCGCGATGGTGTATGTAGGTATGGCGACCATTGCCGTGGGTAGTGGCTTGTTCAAAGCCAACCCTTCTTCTTTGCTGTCTACCTGCTACGAGAAAGATGATCCGCGCATCGACGGTGCATTCACCATGTTCTATATGTCGATCAACATCGGTTCTCTGTTCTCGATGATGCTGACACCGTGGTTGGCTGCACATTACGGTTGGGGCGCTGCGTTCTCGCTCTCCGTGGTGGGTCTGGTGATTACCTTACTGAACTTCCTGTTCTGCCAGCGCCTGGTGAAAAACTACGGTTCTAAACCGGACTTTGCTCCACTGAACGTCAGCAAACTGCTGATGACGCTGGTGGGTGTGGTGGCGCTGGTTGCCATTGCGGCCTGGCTGTTGCATCACCAAAGCATTGCACGTATGGCGCTGGGCGTGATTGCCATTGGCATCGTGCTGGTGTTCGCGAAAGAAGCTTTTGCGCTGCAGGGTGCGGCTCGCCGTAAGATGATCGTCGCCTTCCTGTTAATGCTCGAAGCGATTGTGTTCTTCGTGCTGTACATGCAGATGCCAACTTCACTGAACTTCTTCGCCATTCGTAACGTTGAGCATGCCATTCTGGGCATTACCTTCGAACCTGAACAGTTCCAGGCGCTGAACCCGTTCTGGATCATGCTGGCCAGCCCGATTCTGGCGGCGGTTTATAACAAGCTGGGCGACAAACTGCCGATGCCGCATAAGTTCGCGATTGGTATGGTGCTCTGCTCTGCAGCCTTCCTGGTGCTGCCGTTTGGTGCCAAATTCGCTAACGATGCCGGTATCGTTTCGGTGAACTGGTTGATCATCAGCTATGCACTGCAGAGCGTGGGCGAATTGATGATTTCCGGTCTCGGCCTGGCGATGGTGGCACAGTTAGTCCCACAGCGTCTGATGGGCTTCATCATGGGCTCATGGTTCCTGACCACGGCGGGTGCCGCAATGATTGCCGGTAAAGTGGCTAATCTGATGGCCGTGCCAAATGATGTGACCGATCCGCATGCTTCGCTGGAGGTATACAGCCATGTGTTCCAGCAGATTGGTATTGCTACCGGTGTGATCGCCATTCTGATGCTGATCACCGCGCCACTGCTCAACCGCATGACGCAGAATGATGCTACACAGCCTGAACTGAAAAGCGCCAACGCGAATCAGTAATGGATGTGATGTCACGAAGCCGGGCCAACGCCCGGCTTTTTTATTTCCTGTAACGCATTTCTTTCCCTCGCTTTAACGTTTCCTGCGGTCAGTGCTTCGCTTTTTATCCCATAACCCGCATGATGACGGCTTCTTGTTAAGCAAGCGGTCATCGTCATGGATCGATTCGAAGAACTTCAGGTGTTTGTCGCAGTGATTCAGCAAGGCAGCCTGGCGGGCGCCGCACGTCTGTTACAACGATCCCCACCGGTGATTACCCGCACATTAAGCGCACTTGAATCCCGTCTCGGCACCACCCTGATAGAGCGCACGACACGACAGCTGGCACCCACAGAAGCGGGCTGGCGTCTGTTCGAACAGGCGCGACAGTTATTAAGTGATTACCACAGCGCACTGGACAGCGCGCATCACAGCGGCTTACAAGGACTCCTGCGCATTACCGCCCCCGTGCCATTCGGCCGCCTTCACATCATGCCGCTGGTGAATGCCTTCTTACAGCAACATCCCGAGATGCAGATTGAAGTGGTGTTGAGCGACAGCTATCAGGATTTAATTGAAAATGGCCTGGATATCGCCCTGCGCATCGGCGAACTGCAGGATTCCTCGATGGTGGCACGTAAGGTGGGCAGCGTACGTTCTACCCTGGTGGCCAGTCCCGATTATTTACAACGCGCCGGGGCCCCCTCACATCCCAGTGAACTCACTCAGCATGCAGTGATCACCAGCCTGCGGCACACGCGAGAATGGCGCTTTGCCCAGGACTTGCGCGTGCGGATCCTGCCGCGATTGCGCGTCAACGACATTGAAAGCCAGCTGGAAACGCTGCGCGGCGGCCAGGGGATTGGCCGTTTGCTGTCATATCAGGTGCTGGGAGATCTGCGCGAGGGCAGACTGATCCACTTATTACCTGAGTGGGAACCTGCGCCGCTACCGGTGCAACTGGTGACTCAGCGGGTAAAAAATATGACGCCAAAAGTACGACAGTTCTGGGAATTTGCGCTTGAACAGCTGCCTTCGCTACCCTGCTTCGTTGCAGAAAAGCCAAAGGCAGCGCCGGATTCCTGATCACTGTCACTGGTATTTTTATTTAGCAGTTTTATGCTGTTTCGATCACAACCACACTTCCAGGAGAAGCCATGATGAAACTCTATTGCAAGCCCGGTGCCTGTTCGCTGTCACCGCATATTGTTGCGCGTGAATGCGGGTTGGACTTTACCCAGGTCAATGTTGATCTGCAGAAAAAGGTCACCGAGCAGGGAGACGATTACTGGCAGATTAACCCCAAAGGACAGGTTCCTGCGCTGCAATTTGATGACGGCAGTTTGTTAACCGAAGGCGTTGCTATTGTGCAGTATCTGGCGGATCTGAAGCCAGACCGCAATCTGCTGGCACCCACCGGGAGCCTGACGCGCTACCACACCATTGAATGGCTGAGCTTTGTCAGCAGTGAACTGCATAAAACCTTCTCACCGCTGTTCCGTCCGGATACCCCGGAAGAGTACAAAGCCATTGTGCGGGCGCAGTTAGAGAAGAAATATCAGGTTGTGAATGAAGCGCTGCAAGACAAACAGTGGTTGATGGGTCTGCGTTATACCGTGGCCGATGTCTATCTGTTTGTGGTTACACGTTGGGCAAAAGCCATCAAGCTGGATCTGAGCGGGTTAGCCGCGCTGGAAGCCTGGTTCAACCGTGTGGCAGAACGTCCAGCGGTGCAAGCGGCGTTGAAAGCGGAAGGTTTGGTTTAACAATAGACAGGCGCACCCTGTGCGCCTGTTATTCATGCTGTCAGCAGGCAACCGGGTGGTCGCCCGCTTGATCTGCGCGGTGTATGCTTTACAGCTTCTCGGCGGCAAAGTGCTGAGTCGGTTGCGCAATCGCGTCCTGTGCCGCGACCAGTTGCAACTCGTACTCGCCCATCTCATGGGTTTTCAGCATCACTTCATAAACCGCTGCGGTAACGTGCTCCAGCGCATCCTGCAACGATTTGCCGTGCAACAGATCGACCAGCAGTAAACCACTGGTCAAATCGCCCACGCCCACCGGCTGACGGACACCAAAGTCCACCAGCGGACGGCTGATGTGCCAGCACTCATCAGCGGTGACCAGCAGCATTTCAAACCGATCGCTGCGACGACCAGCACGCGCCAGATGCTTCACCAGCACCACTTTCGGCCCTTGCGCCACTAACGCGCGTGCCGCCACTACCGCCTGCTCAACATTTGCCACTTCATGGCCACTGAGCATTTCCAGCTCCAGCAGATTCGGTGCGATAATATCGCTGGCCGGCATTGCCATCTTGCAATGGAATTCCGCAACGCCAGGCGCCACGATGCAGCCCTTCTCGGGATGGCCCATCACCGGATCGCAGAAGAACCAGGCGTTCGGGTTGGCGGCTTTCACCTGACGCACGATCTCCAGAATCTGCTCGCCCTGCTCGGCAGACCCTAAATAACCGCTCAGCACTGCATCACAGGTCTTCAGACGGTCAATCGCCGCAATGCCTTTGACGATGTCGGTGAGATGCGTGGCAGGCATTACAGTGCCGGTCCAGTGACCATATTGCGTGTGATTGGAGAACTGTACGGTGTTCAACGGCCAAACGTTTGCGCCCATACGACGCATCGGGAATTCGGCGGCGCTGTTACCGGCGTGGCCGTAAACCACATGTGATTGGATTGCGAGGATATTTTTCATTATTGCCCTGTACTGCCTTGCCATAAAAAAGGGCCGGAAACCGGCCCTCGAACCTTACTGCCAGTTAATCAGGCAGTAGTGTTTTTTACCGCGACGCAACAGCGTGAAGCGACCAAACAGTTTGTCGCTGTCGCTGAAACGATACTCGGCGTCAGATTGTTTTTCACCGTTGAGAGACACGGCGTTGGAACCGATCATGGTGCGAGCCTGACCGCGCGAAGGCACCAGCTCTGCCGCCACCAACGCCTGTTGCAGGTCATCTTCTGCATTCAGATTAATCACCGGCATACCGTCCTGCGCCAGCTGTTCGAAGTCCGCTTCAGTCATCTCGGTCAGGCTGCCGGAGAACAGGCTGTCGGTAATACGCTTAGCGGCTGTCAGACCGGCTTCACCGTGCACCAGACGCGTCACCTGCTCTGCCAGCACATACTGCGCGCGTGGCGCTTTACCGCTGTTTTTGTCTTCCTCTTCCAGCGCATTGATCTCTTCAATGCTCATAAAGGTGAAAAACTTCAGGAAGCGATAGACGTCAGCATCGGCGGTGTTGATCCAGAACTGGTAGAACTTGTATGGGCTGGTTTTCTTCGCATCGAGCCACACTGCGCCACCTTCGGTTTTACCGAATTTGGTGCCATCAGATTTGGTGATCAGCGGAACGGTCAAGCCCCATGCCTGCTGCTGATGCAGACGGCGCGTCAGATCGATACCTGACGTGATGTTGCCCCACTGGTCGGAACCGCCAATCTGCAGCACCACATCGTGACGCTTGTTCAGTTCCGCAAAGTCGTAACCCTGCAGCAGGTTGTAGGAGAATTCGGTGTAAGAAATACCCTGATCTTCACGGTTCAGACGCTGTTTCACCGCTTCGCGGTTGATCATCTGGTTCACCGAGAAGTGCTTACCGATGTCACGCAGGAAGGTCAGCACGTTCATGCCGCCAAACCAGTCGTAGTTGTTCGCTGCGATAGCACTGTTATCGCCGCAGTCGAAGCTGAGGAAAGGCGCAACCTGGTTGCGGATCTTCTCAACCCATTCGCCCACGGTATCCGCGGTGTTAAGTTTACGTTCTGCTGCTTTAAAGCTGGGATCGCCAATCAGACCGGTGGCACCACCCACCAGCGCGACCGGCTTGTGTCCGGCGTCCTGAAAACGTTTCAGGCAGAGCAGCGGCACCAGATGGCCCAAATGCAAGCTATCAGCGGTCGGATCGAAGCCGCAATAGAGTGCAATTGGCCCTTGCGCCAGTCGCTCTGCTAACGCTTCCTCGTCCGTTACCTGGGCGACTAAGCCCCTTTCTTGCAATTGTTGTATCAGGTTACTGCTGGTCATCACTGACTCCAAATTGATCAGACTGCACCTAGGCTGGTACACAGCTTTCCGCTGAGATGCGGATACGAAAAAAATGAGGGCTATAGCATAAAGCGCTGACGCCAACTGCGCCAGCGTTGAAAGGGGGTAAAACGCAGTTTTACGGGGCTAAACGGTCAATAGTCCAGCCATCGGCTTCACGCTGGTAAAGGAAGCGATCGTGCAGGCGATGTTCGCCGCCCTGCCAGAACTCCACGGTGTGGAATTTAACGCGATATCCGCCCCAGAAACTGGGTAAAGGCACCTCACCCTGCTGGAATTTCTGCTTCAGCTCGAGGAATTTGCCTTCCAGCACGCCGCGCGCCGAAATTCGGCTCGACTGCTTCGACACCCAGGCGCCGATCTGGCTGTCACGCGGACGGCTGCTAAAGTATTTCAGCACTTCCAGTGGCGACAGTTTTTCCACTTCCCCTAACACCATCACCTGGCGTTCAAGGAAGTGCCATGGGAAATGCAGCGAGATGCGCGGATTGTCCGCCAGCTGCAGCGCTTTGCGGCTGCCCAGATTGGTGTAAAACACCATGCCTTGTTCATCGTAATGTTTCAGCAACACAATACGCTGATAAGGCTGGCCGCTGCTGTCAACGGTGGCGACGGTCATTGCTGTTGGATCGGGCAGTTGGGCATCGCACGCCTGCTTGAGCCAATGTTCAAACAATGCTAGCGGATTGTCTGGCAGATCGTTACGTCTAAGCCCGCCGCGCGTGTACTCACGACGTAAATGGGCAATGTTTTGCAAGCTGTCACTGTCGCTCATGCTGATTCTCTTCGTTACTGGGCGGACGCATCCGCATTTTGCAATTCACAGTCATTAATCACGATTTTGTCATTACGCTCAACAAAAGCGCCATTGCCTTTAGACCAGAAGACATAAGTGCCGTCGCTGTAACGCGCGCCCGAGGCCGATACGGTTTGGGTTAAGGTGAGCGGTTTACCATCCAGAATAAAGCTAACCTGCTGCTTCGGATTGTCCAGTGTCACCGTTAACGGTAACGTGCCGCATTGATAGCGCAATGTCTGTGGTGTCGGCTGCTCTTTGTGCATCATGCCGCAGCCACTCATCGTGACGACACAGCTCAACAGAATAACGATTTTTTTCATCTTTCACTCCTTAACGTGTCAATCGGGCATTCGCCGGATAAATGGCACCCAATACACTCATTTCCCGTGCACCGGTGACGGCAGGTAAATTACCTGGCAAACCGGACAAGGTGCGAAACGCCAGCCAGGCGAAGGCCAACGCTTCCATATCATCACCACTGATCCCGGCGTCATCCGTCGTCCCCACTTCTGTTCCCGGCAAATGGGCCGCCAGCCGTGCCATCAGCAATGGGTTGCGACTGCCGCCACCACACACCAGCAGGCGATCGCAGCCATCATTGAGCTGAACTTGCTGAGCAATGGTCAGGGCGGTGAGTTCACTGAGTGTGGCCTGCACATCCTGCGGTGCCAGCGCCGGGAAACGCTGCAATTGACGTTCAACCCAGCCGAGATTGAAATACTCACGACCGGTACTTTTCGGTGGCGGCAGCGCGAACCAGGGGTCGTTAAGCATTTCATCCAGCAGTGCAGGCACGATCTGACCACTGCGCGCCCAGCTGGCATCTTTATCATAGGGCAAGCCCTTATGGCGCCAAATCCAGGCATCAATCAGCATATTGCCAGGCCCGGTATCAAACCCACGCACCGGCTGGCCGGGAATCAACAATGACAGATTGGCAATACCGCCAATGTTGAGCACCATACGCCGTTCAACGCTGTCCATCAGCAGCGCCTGATGGAACGCGGGAACCAGTGGCGCGCCTTGTCCGCCTAAGGCCATGTCGCGACGACGAAAATCGGCCACCACGGTAATCCCCGTGGCTGCGGCGATTTGATTGCTGTCCCCAATCTGTAGCGTATTCGGGGCGTCGCTTTGCGGCTCATGCCACACGGTCTGCCCATGGCAACCGATGGCCATGATGTCATTGGCTTCCAGCGATTGCTGCTGCATCAGCGTTAATACCGCTTCTGCAAACAGTTTGCCTAGACGGGTATCCAACTGACCCAGTTGCGACAGGGTCAGCGATTGACCCTGACAGATCGCCAGCACCTGTTGACGAATTTCCTGCGGCATCGGGTGGCAATAGCTGGCCTGCTGCGCCACCATATGCTCATCAATGACCGCCAGTACGACATCTACCCCGTCGAGGCTGGTGCCGGACATCACACCAATATAGCGTCCTGATTTCATAGCGGTTCCTTACCCACGCGCGAGTCTGCAATACGATTCTGTTTAGCCTGGCAAATATCAGCGGCTAATTCTATGATAAAATTCCGCTTTTCAACCGCACAGCACACGGCATTTCAGCGATAAAATATTTTCAGCACGAAATTGAATTTTTGTTGAGGGGCAATGGTCTATCCTTCGCCTCAGCCGCGTATTATTTGGACATAGAGTCAATTGCCAGCTTTCTGTCTTATACTCTTGCTGTAGAGGACGAGAACATGGCGTTTTTTTGCATTAAGGAGCTTTCTGATGATTAAGCGTTTAGTAGCCGTGGCACTGACCGGCCTGACGCTGGCAGGTTGTGTCAGCAATGACACCCTTTCCGGTGATGTGTATAGCGCCAATGAAGCCAAACAAGTACAAAGTGTCTCATACGGTACTCTGGTGTCGGTTCGCCCGGTTAAAATCCAGGGTGGCGATGAAAATAACGTGATTGGCGCAATTGGTGGTGCGGTACTGGGTGGTTTCCTCGGTAACACCATTGGTGGCGGTACCGGTCGTAGTCTGGCTACGGCAGGTGGTGCAGTACTCGGCGGCGTAGCAGGCCAGGGCGTGCAGGGTGCGGTCAACAAGTCTGACGGTGTTGAGCTGGAAATCCGTAAAGACGATGGCAACACCATCATGGTGGTGCAGAAGCAGGCCGCAACCCGTTACTCAGTGGGTCAGCGCGTCGTCATGGCGTCGAATGGCAGCCAGGTGACCGTTTCACCACGCTAAGCGAACAGATAAAAAAAACCGACGCCAGCGCGTCGGTTTTTTTATTTCTCGCGGTTCTGGAACTCGAGAATGTTTTTTTCCAGTCGAGCAATTAGCGTGACCATTTGATTAATCTCTTCGAGGCTGATGCCCGAAAGGATGTCATCGCGGGTAGCATCAATCACATTTTCAACCTGCTCGATAATCGGCTCGGCCTGCTTCGTCAGCTTAATGCGTTTGGCACGACGGTCGTTAGCGCAGGTGGCACGCGTAATTAATCCCTTCTCTTCCAACTGATCCAGCGTACGCACTAATGAAGGTTGTTCAATACCAATGGCTTTTGCCAGCTGGATTTGCGACTGCTCTGGCGGAAGTTGATGAATATTGTGTAACGTCACCCAATGCGTTTGTGTCAACTCAAGCGGCTTCAAACGCTGGTCAATCAAGGCACGCCAGATGCGTACCAGCCGAGACAGGTCTGTACCGAGGGGCGTATCCATTTCATCTCCTTATAATTAGCTTGCTAGCTATCAAGCCAGATTTTACACTATTCTGCGAGTTTACAGGACAAATTACAAATCCCAGGCCAGACGGCACGCTCTCTTCTACGCTAGTTTGAGAGAGAACCTGGGACAATGAAGGATGAAGACACGTGTCCATTACCGCACTTTCCGCCACTGCTCCGCTAACCGACCTGGTATTCGGTGCCTCGCTGTTCTTTCCGCCGCTGTTTAAAGCTGTGCTGCTGGGATTCTTTTTCTGGTTACTGATTCACCCCTTGCTGCGCGGCTGGATGTATTCCGGCGACATCTGGCATCCCACCTTGATGGATCTTTCCCTGTTTGTTTTGTGCGTCACGGGCGCACTGTGGATACTGAGCCTCGGATAAATCACCATGAAATTCAACCCTTTTAAATATTTTTCAACGTTGGTGGTGTTTGCCCTGGCCCTGATTGCCGGCTGGTGGATGTGGAACTACTACATGCAATCACCGTGGACGCGTGATGGCAAAGTACGCGCGGAGCTGGTGGATATCACTCCTGAAGTCTCAGGACGCATCATTGATCTAAAGGTACAAGACAACCAGTTTGTACATAAAGGTGACACCTTACTGAAGATTGATCCGGTTCCCTGGCAAATCGCCCTCGATAATGCGGATGCCCAGTTGGCGAAGGCCCAATCCGATTTGGCTAAAGCTCAACATGAGGCCAATCGCCGTGCCAGCCTGCCACGTAATGTGATCTCAGCAGAAGATATGGACGCGGCGCGACTGACGGCGAACGCCGCCGCAGCCACCGCTAAAGCTGCGCAGGCAAGTCTGGATCAGGCGCGCTGGAATCTGCAACAAACCACCCTGACCGCGCCCACCGACGGTTGGATCAGCAACCTGACGCTGCGTCCCGGTAACTACGCCACCGCCGGAACGCCGCTGTTCGCACTGGTGGATAGTCACTCCTACTATGTGATGGGCTACTTCGAAGAGACCAAACTGCGTCACATTCAGCCCGGCGCAGACGCGCAAATCGTGCTCTACAGCAACGGTGCTCGCTTACAGGGCAAAGTCGAGAGCATCGGTCGCGCCATCTACGATCAGAGCGTTGCGACGGACAGCGGATTAGTACCGGACATTAAACCCAATGTGCCGTGGGTGCGTCTGGCCCAGCGCGTGCCGGTGCGCATTCGATTAGCAGCCATACCGGATGATGTTCCGCTGGTGGCGGGTACCACCTGCACGATTTCCATCGCGCATTGAGGCCGCCATGAATTTGCAATGGCTGGCCTGGCAAAATCTGCCGTGGATTAAAGCAACCGGCGGCCAATGGCGTTATGCCTTGCGTAATGCGATTGCGATGTGCCTGGCACTGACGATCGCGTACGCGCTGCAACTGGATGAACCTTATTGGGCGATGACATCCGCTGCCGTGGTGAGTTTCCCGACCGTGGGCGGGGCGATCAGTAAAAGTCTGGGCCGAATTGTGGGCAGCCTGCTCGGTGCCACCGCCGCACTGCTGATTGCCGGGCATACGCTCAACGAGCCCTGGTTGTTTGCCTTTTTCATGGCCGGCTGGCTGGCGTTTTGTACCTGGATCGCCAACCACTATCAAAACAACGTCGCGTACGCCTTCTCACTGGCCGGGTACACGGCTGCAATTATCGCCTTCAGCAGCGTGAACATTACCGATGTCACCCAGTTGTGGGATATCACTCAGGCGCGCGTTTGCGAGGTGATTTCAGGGATTCTTTGTGCCGGGCTGATGATGATGGTGTTGCCCAGTACATCAGATGGCAACACCTTGATGACTTCACTGCGGCAAATGCACGCCCGTCTGCTCGATCATGCGATATTACTGTTGCAGCAAAGCAGTACTGACAACGTACGCACCGCACATGAGAATGTCATCAGCCAGATTCTCACCATGAACCTTTTGCGTATTCAGGCATTCTGGAGTCACTACCGCTATCGCCGTCAGAACAACGTGCTTAATTACGTTTTGCATCAGCAGTTACGATTGACCAGTGTCCTCTCCAGTCTGCGCCGCATGCTGCTTAACTGGCCGGACGCGCCCCCGGAACTCTACACCGCCATTCAGCAGTTGTTACATGAACTGGCATTACCGCAGTGTGATAAATATCGCCTGGCGCGGATATTGCGCAGCGTGACACCAGAAGCCACCGGCGATTATCGTCAGCGCGCCTTTGTTCAGCGTCTGCGCTACTTCTGTTGGGTTTACCTCAACGTCAATCGCTGGATACGTTTGATTGAACGCGCTGATGCCGATACACGCTTTCAACCCCCGAAAGTGCCCTCACTGGCACGTGAAAGTGACAGCGCCGAAGCCGGCTGGAGTGCGTTACGCACTTTCAGCGTTATCATGCTGGGCTGCGCATTCTGGATTGGCACGCAATGGGATGCAGGCGCGGCAGCATTAACGCTGACGGCCATTGCCTGCGTGCTTTACTCTTCCGCACCCTCTCCCAGCGGCAGCGTATCACTGCTGCTGAAAACCCTGTTGTGGCTGTCGCTGTTTAGTTTTTTATTACAATACGGGTTGATGGTGCAGATCAGCGCTCTGTGGCAATTTCTGCTGGTGCTGTTTCCGCTGCTGATGACCTTGCAACTATTTAAGCTACAGCAGAAAAAACGCGCGGGAATGTGGGGGCAATTTATTGTTTTTATGGGTTCCTTTATTGCCGTCACCAATCCGCCAGACTGGGATTATCAAAGCTTCCTCAATGATAACCTGGCAAAAGTGTATGGCGTACTGCTGGCATGGATGGCTTTTCAGATACTGCGTCCCAGCTCCGATGCACGCCGCAGCCGTCGGCATATTCGCGCGTTACGTGATGCGTTTCTGGACCAGCTGCGACGACATCCCCGCAGGAGCGAAAGCCACTTTGAATCGCAGATTTATCATCACATCAGTCAGTTGAGCAATAGTCGTGATGAACAGGCGCGTGTCTGGCTGCTGCGCTGGGGCGTGGTACTGCTCAACTGTTCTCACATCGTTTGGCAATTACGCGAATGGCGACCCGCTTCAGGCACTCTGGCGCAAATGCGCGATAGTAGCTTGCAGGATTTACAACGGATTATGAGCCTGCGCGGCGTGCGCCACACCTCGTTGCAGGCCACGCTCGATGAGCTGGAGAGTATGATTGCGCAACTTGAGCAGCAGCCTGATAGCGAGGCCAATACACTGGCAGGCATTTTATGGCGTCTGCGCTGCTCATTGGCGCAACTGAGTCAGGCGGTGCCGGATTGATTACTGGCAATACTGCGTGGTCTGACGGTTGAAATCGTCCTGCAGCTGCTGCAAGGTTTTGTGCCCTTCAAAACGGGTTTTATCTTGCTCGGTCATCGGCTCAATCACCAGGTATCGCTCTTCATACGAATAGATAAAGCGACGATCGAGAAACGTACCAGTGAAGCTTTTGCCGCGGATTGAGCCACACACGGTGGTTAACGAACGATGAAAAAATTCGGTGTGCAGGAAATTGGTTTCAGTGGCACTGCGCAACACATTCTGACAACCCTGCGCCTGTAAACGCTCAAGCGTGTGCGGGGTCAGCCATTCCCGACCGCGGGCGATATCTTCGCAACTTGCACGCAGTGGGTTGGTGTCAATGGTGCGCTGTAACTGGCGGCTGGTATCTAATCTCAACTGCGTTTCGTTGGGTTGATCACATCCCGCGAGTAATACACATAACAGCAAAATCCCACGCGTTTTCATTCCTGCCCCTGAGAGGTTCTATTCCTGAATCAACATCCTAGGACGGATATCGCGCGGAGTGAAGCGGGAAAGTGGGTCAGAATTTTTCCGGCATTGAAAAGAGGCAGACGGCAGATGGCCTGCCGTCCAGAACGTTAAATCACACCGCAGGCAAATCGGGCACCGCCTCCGCCTAACGGTTGTGGATGGTCAGCATGATTATCGCCACCCACATGGACCATCAATGCCTTACCTTTAACTTCGCTCAGCGATTTAATTCGTGGCGCAACCACGGGATAATCGGCCTTGCCATCATCAGTGACATACAGGGCAGGCAGATCGCCCAAATGGCCATCGGCGTAAGGTCCAAGATGTTTACCGGTATTTTGTGGATCCAGATGCCCACCCGCTGCGCCGGCCGCAACGGTTTTGCCATCTGATTGCCCTGGCTCACAGCTGCCTTTGGCATGCACATGGAAACCGTGGATACCCGGTTTAAGGCCCGTCAGCGCGGGAGCAAACTGCAAACCATACGGCGTTTCACTGATAGTGACTTTACCAATGGCTGCCCCGATACCCTGTGCGGTGACCTCATGCAAGGTCACCTCTTCAGAGGCGGCCTGTGCCCCAGCAGCACAAACCAACGCCAGCGTGGCGATGAGGATTTTCTTCATAACGTCTCCTTACGGTTGAAATGCTTTGTAAGCCTGGACCGGAATGGACTGGGCTGCCGTAATTTGACGTAGTTTTACGCTTCAGGGCACATCAAAACCGATCGCCGCTTTGCGAATGCGGAACCACTGCTGACGGTCAAGCGTGAGTTGGCAGGCACCTGCCGCTTCGCTGACGCGCGTGGTTTTACCGGATCCGATGATGGGCAATGGCCGGCTTGGCAATTTCATCACCCACGCATACACCACCTGTTCAATGCTACTCGCGCCGATTTCCTGTTTTACCCGCTCAAGCTCATCACGCAGCGGCTGATATTGCGCATCGTTAAACAGGCGCCCGCCCCCTAAACATGACCAGGCCATTGGGCGGATACGCACCTGCTGGCATTGATCGAGCGTGCCATCGAGCAACGTTGATTGCTCCAATGGCGAGATTTCCAGTTGGTTTGTGACCAGGCTGAAGGGCAAACGTGATTGCAACAGCGTGAACTGGGAGGCGGTAAAGTTCGATACCCCAAAATGACGCACTTTGCCACTCTGATGCAGTGCCATAAAGGCTTCGGCAATTTCATCTGCATCCATTAATGGGTCCGGACGATGGATCAGCAGCAGATCGAGATAATCGGTGTTGAAGTAACGCAGCGAATTTTCTGCGCTGTGCAAGATGTGGCTGGCCTCGGTGATGTAATGGCCGATTTTATGTTCAGGCTTAGCACGCGTCGCAATGTCGCACTTGGTGACAATCTGCAGTTTTTCACGCACCCCGGGCGCCAGGCGCAGCGCATCACCAAAGGCGGCTTCACAACCATAGTTACCATAGATATCAGCGTGATCGACCGTGGTGATGCCCAACGACAGATGATGCTCGATAAAAGCGACCAACTGCTGCGGCGTCATGCCCCACTCCAGCAGACGCCAGTACCCGACGATCAACGGTGAGAATTGAGGTCCCTGCGGGGCGATAGTTTGCGGTTGTAACATCGGTTAACTCCCTTGAACACGAAAGCGAATCTGGGAGTATAACGGAAAGGCAAATCATCGTTTTCTTAAAACAGGGAGGGTTGTTCCGGATTATGATTTTCATCGACTTTTTGTTGTCGGTGCAGGCGCAACCAACGCTGGCGACAAAGCCGTAGCACATCGCGTTTTTGCGCATCGGTAAACTTCATCCAGTTAAAACGCTCCTCTCGGCTTCGCAGGCAGCCACGACAGTAGCCCCGTGCGTCACTCTGGCAAATGCCGCGACACGGGCTGGGAACAGGGAAGAACTCTAATTGCTCGGCCACATCCACTCCGGTTTAACAACAAGCTTCATATTGATAACAGCATAGTGACATTGTGCAAAGCGTATACGCAGTTCGCCCACATTTCATCCAGCTATTGCCACGGAAACGGATATTTACCATTGAAGCCAGCGCAGAAACCTTTGGTTGGGTACTGTTTAATAAGCGTTAAGGTTTTCCTCATGTTGTATTCATACGATTGTCACATTCCATCCAGCCATTGAGTTTTCATGAAATTCCCGAACAAGTTACAGTGCCACACCAGCAGTTTTAATCTGATTGCCGCCCTGTTTTTTACCTTCGTGCTCAACGCCCTGTTTCTGCTACGCGCATGGGAAATTATCCCTTACGATCGCCTGCACGATTATCTGTTTGCGGCCAGCATTCCGGTGGTTTTGGCCTCGGCTTTCTATCTGATTTTCTCACTGCTGGCATGGCCCTATGCGCGCAAGCCGCTGCTGATTCTATTGGTGCTGGTCAGCGCCGCCGCTAACTACTTTATGCACAGTTTCGGCACGGTGATCGACACCAACATGATTGAAAACGTGTTTGAATCGGATGCTCAGGAGGCCGGTGCGCTGATCAGCAGCAGCTACGTGGTGTGGATGATTTTGATGGGGTTGGTGCCCGTCGCCGCCATCTGCATGGTGCGGATTAAAACCGGACAACGCTGGTGGTGGAGCCTGCTGCAACGTTTGGCCGGGGCGTTGGGCGCCATTCTGCTGATTCTGCTGATGGCGGTGCTGTTCTACAAAG
Organism: Pantoea sp. SM3; assembly: GCF_000963995.1. Classification (NCBI taxonomy): domain Bacteria; kingdom Pseudomonadati; phylum Pseudomonadota; class Gammaproteobacteria; order Enterobacterales; family Erwiniaceae; genus Pantoea; species Pantoea sp. SM3. Next base: position 232,046 of record NZ_JZRD01000005.1, on the reverse strand, counting down.
ATTACGCCTCGCTCATTCGTAACAATAAAGGGCTGGTGAAGATGATCACCCCAGCCAATATCGTCAGCGGTACCGGTCATTACGTCGATCAGCGTTATCTGCAAGGCAGCCAGGCGCTGGTCAAAATTGGCCAGGATGCCAAAAAAGGCCCGCTGATCGCGGCTGAACCGAAGAAAACGCTGGTGGTATTGGTGGTAGGCGAAACCGGACGTGCTGAGAACTTTTCTCTTGGCGGCTATGCACGTGAAACCAACCCTGAGCTGAAAAAGCAGCAGGTTATCTACTATCCCGATGCCAGTTCGTGTGGCACGGAAACGGCCATCTCCGTACCCTGCATGTTCTCTAACATGCCGCGTGAACATTATGATGCCAATCTGGCCCATCACCAGGAAGGCGTACTCGATATTCTGGCACATGCCGGGGTGAGCGTGCTGTGGCGTGAAAACGATGGCGGTTGTAAAGGTGCCTGCGATCGCGTGCCGCACACGGATATGACGAAGTGGAATTTGTCGCAATATTGTCACGATGGTTTCTGTCTGGATGATGTTCTGCTGCATCGTTTTGATCACTACGTGGACAGCCTGCACAATGACGGGATTATCGTTTTGCATCAAATGGGCAGCCATGGCCCGGCCTATTATCAGCGCTATCCGGCAGAATTTCGTCGCTTCACGCCTACCTGCGATAGCAACCAGATTCAGGATTGCGATCATCAGGCGCTGGTAAACACCTATGACAACTCTTTGCTGTATACCGACGATATGGTGAGCCGCACCATTGATAAACTCAAAGCATTAAGCGATCGCTTTAACGTCGCATTGGTGTATCTCTCGGATCACGGTGAATCATTGGGTGAACATGGTATGTATCTTCACGGTGCGCCCTATCTGTTTGCCCCTTCACAGCAGACGCACATCCCACTGCTGATGTGGATGTCACCCGGCTATGCGTCGGCGTTCCACATTAATGAGTCCTGTTTACGCCAGCAGGCTGCGAGTGAAAAAGTGTCGCAAGACAATCTTTTCCATACGGTTTTGGGCATGTTCAACATCCAGACACAAGAGTACCAACCGCAACTGGACATGATCAGATCGTGCCAAAATGCCGGATAAGGTTTGCATTAGACCGACTGGTCTAATACTGTGTGGCCCATGAACAAGACTGTGCAACGCAACGAAACCCGTGAACATCTGCTCGCCATTGGCGAGCAGGTTTGTCTGCAACGCGGTTTTACGGGAATGGGGCTCAGCGAAATGCTGGCGCTGGCGGAAGTGCCGAAAGGCTCGTTTTACCACTACTTCCGCTCCAAAGAAGCTTTTGGCGTCGCGTTGCTGGAGCGCTATTTCGTTCACTATCTGCAACAGATTGAACAGCAGTTAAGTCAGCCGGGGTTATCGGCACGGGAACGTTTGCTGGCGCACTTCCGCTATGGCGCAACGCTGTTTATCGAGCAGGGTCATATAGTAGGCTGCCTCGGCGTCAAGTTATCAGCGGAAGTGTGTGATTTGTCAGAGCCGATGCGCGATGCGTTACAACACGGTGCCAGCGCAACTATCGCAATTTACGCCCGCTGTCTGAGTGAGGTCGCTGCTGAACAGGCGCTACCTTACGGACAAACGCCCGAGAAACTGGCCCAGCGTTGTTATTTATTATGGCTGGGTGCCAGTTTACAAAGCAAAATTTCACGAGAGCCAGGGCCGATAAGCCTGGCACTTGAAACCATTGAACAGTGGCTGAATGGCCACTGATTTTTAAAAACCGCAGTTTCTAGACGACCGGTCTACTTACAGGAGTCATCATGGCGAGTAAACAGCTGTTCTCCCCACTTAAAGTGGGCGCGATTACCGTACCTAACCGTGTCTTCATGGCACCGCTGACGCGTCTGCGCAGCATCGAGCCCGGCGACATTCCTACTCCGCTGATGGCGGAATATTATCAGCAGCGCGCCAGCGCCGGTCTGATCATTACTGAAGCAACGCAGATCTCTTTCCAGGCAAAAGGTTATGCTGGCGCACCGGGTTTGCATACTCAGCAGCAAATCGCCGCGTGGAAAGTGATCAACGAAAGCATTCACGCCGCGAAGGGGCACAGCGCGGTGCAACTGTGGCACACCGGCCGCATTTCGCACAACAGCGTTCAGCCTGAAGGCAAAGCGCCCGTAGCGCCTTCAGCTATTGCTGCCGGTACTCGTACTTCACTGCGCGCTGAAGATGGCACCGTTTACCGTGAGGACACCTCACTGCCACGTGAACTGAGCGTGGCGGAAATTCAGCAGATCGTTAAAGATTTCGGCCAGGCGGCAGCGAACGCGCGTGAAGCCGATTTCGACCTGCTGGAACTGCATTCTGCCCACGGCTACCTGATGCACCAGTTCCTGGCGCCGGGTTCTAACCAGCGTACCGATGAATACGGCGGCTCGATCGAGAAGCGTGGTCGTTTTGCGCTGGAAGTGGTGGATGCGGCGATTGCGAACTGGTCTGCCGATCGTATCGGCATCCGTATTTCGCCAATTGGTGCCTTCCAGAATCTGGAAAATGGTGCAGACGAAGAAGCAGCAGCGCTGTGGTACATCTCCGAACTGGGGCAGCGTGGCCTGGCGTATCTGCACCTTTCCGAACCAGACTGGGCCGGTGGCCAGCCTTACAGCGATGCTTTCCGTGCTAAAGTTCGTGCGCTGTTCCCGGGCGTGATCATCGGTGCGGGTGCATACACCGTTGAAAAAGCCGACGACCTGATTGCGCGCGGCTTGATCGATGCTGTGGCCTTTGGTCGCGACTTTATTGCTAACCCGGATCTGGTTGAGCGCCTGCAGCAAGACGCACCGCTGAATCCACAGCGCCCGGAAAGCTTCTACGGCGGCGGCGCTGAGGGCTATACGGATTACCCAACCCTGTAAGAACCAGGCTGCCGCACCGGATGTGCGGCAGCCTGGTTCTTCAGGGCATTTACTGGCTATACTTGCTAGTCTTTGTCATTCCCTGATGACTTTTCAAAAGAGGATGTTATGCGTTTACTTCACACCATGTTACGCGTTGGCGATCTGCAACGTTCTATCGATTTTTATACTCGTGTGCTGGGCATGCGCGTACTGCGTCAAAGCGAAAACACCGAATACAAATACACCCTGGCTTTCGTGGGTTACACCGAAGAGAGTGAAGGCGCGGTGATCGAATTGACCTACAACTGGGGCGTTGATAAGTATGACCTCGGCAATGCTTATGGCCATATTGCGCTGGGCGTCGATAACGTTGCAGAGACCTGTGAACGTATCCGCAGTGTCGGTGGCAACGTAACGCGTGAAGCCGGTCCGGTTAAAGGCGGCACCACCATCATTGCTTTTGTTGAAGATCCCGATGGTTACAAAATCGAGCTGATCGAAAACAAACACGCTGGTCACGGCCTCGGTCATTGATGCCGTTAGTCAGTCTGCTAATTTGCAGGCTGACTTCCCTCTCCTGCTGCACCCTCCCGTAATTTTTGCCATAATGCGCGCTGCCCCATTTCTTGCTATGAGATCCTGATGTCTGAATCGAACGCCTTAAACGCTCTTCATCAACGCTTCCGTGGTTTTTATCCTGTGGTTATTGACGTCGAAACTGCCGGCTTTAACGCGCAAACCGATGCGCTGCTGGAAATTGCAGCGACCACGCTTAAGATGGATGAGGACGGTTGGTTACACCGTGATGAAACCCTGCACTTTCACGTTGAGCCGTTCGAAGGCGCGATCCTCAATCCTGCGGCGCTGGCGTTTACGGGCATCGATCCCTCTAACCCTTTACGTGGTGCGGTAAGCGAGTACGAGGCGCTGCATGCCATTTTCAAGATGGTACGTAAAGGCACCAAAGATCATGGCTGCAATCGCGCGATTATCGTGGCGCACAATGCCACCTTCGATTTGAATTTTGTGATGGCAGCGGCCGAACGCGCCAGCCTGAAGCGAAATCCCTTCCACCCTTTTGCGACCTTTGATACTGCAGCACTGAGCGGTTTAGTATTGGGACAGACCGTGCTGGCGAAAGCCTGTAAAGCGGCAGGGATGGAGTTTGACAGCACACAGGCGCACTCGGCGCTCTACGACACTGAACAGACGGCCACGCTGTTCTGTGAGCTGGTCAATCGTTGGAAACGTTTGGGAGGTTGGCCACTGGCTTTCAGTGAAGAGCAGACGGAAGACGACGCCTCAGCCTGATGGGCTGATTGGACGATTGGACGATTGGACGATTGGACGATTGGACGATTGAACGATTGATTTTCAAAGAAAAGGCCGACATTTGTCGGCCTTCGCAATTATTCCGCTTCTTTATACTTCTCAGCGGTTTCTTTTACCAGCGGCTGCAATTCGCCACGCTGGAACATCTCAACGATGATGTCGCAACCGCCCACCAGCTCACCATCGACCCACAGCTGCGGGAAGGTTGGCCAGTTAGCGAATTTCGGCATTTCAGCGCGGATATCCGGGTTCTGCAGGATATCAACATACGCGAAGCGCTCACCACAGGCAGAAAGCGCCTGCACAGCCTGTGCAGAGAAACCGCAGCTTGGCAGTTTCGGGGAACCTTTCATGTATAACAGAATCGGGTTTTCTGCGATCTGGCGCTGAATTTTTTCAACAGTACTCATTATTGCCTTCCTTAATCCTTCACTTCGTGTTTGTTTATTGTAGCGACTTCAGCCCCACACTGAAAACGGGATTTTGCGTTACCGACCGGCTGATCGCCATGTTTGTTAAGTGCAAACAGGATAGATAACATTTTCCTATCATTAGTAAGCATGAACAAATTAATAATTAGCAATAATTTCGCTGCGTTAAACAGCTGAAATCGCTCAATTTAGCGACATTATCTGTCTGGTAACAGATTAATGGAAAAAGGCCTTACCTTTTGGAAAAAAAGTGGATTAGAATTGCTTCGGCGCTGATCGTTGATCAGATTTCTCTTACTCTGCCGCAGCCTGCTTTTTGCCAGACTGCTTAACCTGTAACCGGACTATGCGTTTACTGATTACGCTTTTCATACTGGCTTTTGCCCAACTGTTCTTTAACGTGGCTTCTGCTTCCCAGCATGCCCCGATTAATGCCAGTTTGCATAACGCCGAGAAAAAAAGTGCGCGCGAAGATGAGCGCCGCAAGCGACGCCCGGTTAAAACAACGGCTAAAAAGTCTCGCCTGACTACCGTGCAGAAGCTCAAGCTGAAAAAGCAGAGTAAAACCGAAACCGCCTTAAACAAATCCAGCCGCAAAAAATCCCTGCTGAAGTCGCCATTGAAAAAGTATGGCCATCAACGTCTCGCGAAAAAGTCCCCTGATGTGGACGATGACGTTCAGGGACTCACCGGTATCAAGATGAGCAAATCCCACCGCCTGCGCTACCAAAAGGCACGCGAAACCGCGATGACGAAGTTGATGGGACAACTGGGCAAGCCTTACCAGTGGGGGGGCACCTCACCTCATACCGGTTTCGATTGCAGTGGTTTAGTGTGGTACGCGTATAAGGATTTGGTGAAATACAAATTCCCGCGCACGGCGAATGAGATGTATCACCTGCACGATGCCTCACCTATTAAGCGTGAGATGCTGGAGAAGGGGGATTTGGTATTCTTCCGCATCAATAATCGCGGGACTGCCGACCATGTGGGCGTTTACCTCGGCAACGGTAAATTCATCCAGTCTCCACGCACCGGTAAAGACATTCAAATTAGTGCATTAGGCGAAGACTACTGGCAGAAACACTATGTGGGTGCGCGCCGTATGATGACACCAAAAACTATTCGCTAATTGTTGCGCAACAACATCCTGTGGCTCTCGCCACAAAAAAAGCCGGACGCTTAATCAGTGCCGGCTTTTTTTATTGATGCGTTTTGAATCAATGAAGAATGGCAGTGAAGCTAAACGCAATAATCATCAAAAGTGCGCCAACCGTGGTCATTAGCGCCAGCTTTAAATCTGTACTCATCACTACTCCTTAGTCACACATTTATTAGGGTTAAAACAATTTTCGCACAGCGGTGGGCAAAAATCTCGTCTTATCCGCGTTGGCTTGCTAGAATCGCCGCCTTTCGTTGCGCAACTGATTTTGCGCATGCTGTATTTACAGCCTGCTGAAGTGATTTTCCCTGCCTGAAACGGCAGATTTGCCCCCTTTTTAGGGCGTAAAACCCTTCGCAGACGCAAACGTTTAACAATATACTTATCAGTAAGTTGCGATAAGCCGGGGAGTACCTTTTTCATGGCAACAATTAAAGATGTAGCGAAACGCGCCGGTGTATCAACTACCACCGTTTCGCATGTCATCAACAAAACGCGTTTTGTCGCAGAGGAAACGCGTAACGCCGTATGGGAAGCGATCAAAGAGCTGCACTATTCGCCGAGCGCCGTTGCGCGCAGTTTAAAGGTGAATCACACCAAAACGCTGGGACTGTTGGCCACCTCCAGTGAAGCGCCCTATTTTGCCGAAATTATTGAAGCCGTTGAGAACCACTGTTTCGAACGCGGCTATACCTTGATTCTGGGCAATGCGCACAACGATTTACAAAAGCAGCGCGCTTATCTGTCGATGATGGCGCAAAAGCGTGTGGATGGTCTGTTAGTCATGTGCTCCGAGTATCCTGACGATTTACTGCAGATGCTGGAAGAGAACCGCAATATCCCGATGGTGGTCATGGACTGGGGCGCCTCACGCGGCGACTTCACCGATACCGTGCAGGATAACGCCTTCCACGGCGGTTATCTGGCGGGTCGTTACCTGATTGAGCGCGGTCACCGTGATATTGGTGCCATTCCGGGCCAAATGGAGCGCAACACCGGCGGGGGGCGCCATGCGGGCTTCCTGCAGGCGATGAGCGAAGCCGGTGTGACTGTGCGGCCGGAATGGGTGGTTCAGGGCGACTTCGAGCCAGAATCGGGTTATCAGGCGATGCAGCAGATCCTTAATCAGAAACAGCGTCCGACCGCCGTGTTCTGTGGTGGCGATATCATGGCGATGGGCGCGATTTGTGCCGCCGATGAGATGGGGCTGCGCGTGCCGCAGGATATCTCCGTTATTGGCTATGATAACGTGCGCAACGCGCGCTATTTCACCCCGGCGCTGACCACGGTCCACCAGCCGAAGGCTCAGTTGGGCGAGAAAGCACTGGAAATGTTACTGGATCGTATCACCAGCAAACGCGAAGAGCCGCAAACCATAGAAGTGCAGCCAACATTGATTGAGCGCCGCTCTGTGGCGGACGGCCCGTTCCGCGATTACCGCCGTTAATGCTGATTTTCGCTGAGCCATTCGTGGTTCAGCGTTTCAGCATCGCCGAGATAGGCGAGTAACCACTCCAGCGCGGGTGACGCACGCTGTTCTGACCAGCTGACGCAGCAGGGGCTTTCCGGAAACGGCTGCGGCAGTGATAACTCCACCAGCGCGCCATTGTCGAGTAAAGGTCGCGCGAGGTGGCCCGGCACCATGCCCACGCACAATCCCGCCTGCAAACAGTCCATTCCCGTTTCCCACTCTGGCACCACCAAACGCCGCTGATTATCCAATGTCCAGGTCATGCGTCGTGGTAATGCGCGAGAGGTATCTTCCAATACCAGCGATGGCCAGGCACGCAGCGCTTCTTCATTGAGTTCAGCATGCGCGGCCAGAGGATGGTCGGGACTGACCACACAACGCCAGTTAAGGGCACCCATGTCCTGAAACGCAAAACGTCCGCCTACAGGGATCGCCTGAGTGGCGCCAATCGCCACATCGACCCGCCCGTCCGCTAAGGCATCCCATACACCGTTAAATACCTCGTAGCTGATAATCAATTCCATATCAGGGAAATGACGGTAAAAGTCCTTTACCAGTTGCCGGGTACGCTGTGGTTTTACAATGCAATCCACGGCAATACTGAGTTGTCCGCGCCAGCCATTCGCCAGTTGCTGGCACTGCCTGCGGGTTGCCAGCATTTTTTTGATAACAGATCGCCCTTCCCGCACAAAATGCTCGCCTGCAGGGGTTAAAACCACCTCACGGTGCTGACGCTCAAACAACGGCACGGCCAACCAGGTTTCCAGCTGACGCACCGTGTAGCTGACGGCAGAGGGCACGCGATGCAACTCCTGGGCCGCAGCACTAAAACTGCCATTGCGCGCGACAGCGTCCACCACTTCCAGCGCATATTCAGACCACATATTTTTGCCTTCAAAAATTTTAACAGCACTGCGCAAATATTAGCGTTTCACAAAGAATGACGCACTCTTTTACACTCCCCGGCGTTCAATCTGCCAATGAGAATCACTATGTTGTCGTCAAAAGGATTTATTCCCTACCTTGCTGTGCTCAGTATGCTCGGCTTCCTCGCTACGGATATGTATCTGCCCGCTTTTGGGGACATGCAACGCGACTTCGCCACCGCACCGGGCACCATCAGCGCCAGCCTCAGTCTGTTTCTCGGTGGATTTGCCTGCGCGCAGGTATTCTGGGGACCGCTGTCAGACCGTTTTGGACGTAAACCGATTTTACTGGCAGGTTTGACCATTTTTGCCCTGGGTTGCCTGGGGATGTTGTGGGTGACGGACGTCAACATGATGCTGGCACTGCGCTTTGTGCAGGCTGTTGGTGTGTGCGCCGCTGCAGTCAGTTGGCAGGCACTGGTGGTCGATCGCTATCCCAAAGCCCAGGCTAACAAAGTGTTCGCCACCATTATGCCGCTGGTTGCCCTTTCCCCCGCGCTGGCCCCTTTACTGGGAGCGTGGCTGATGGGCCATTTCCACTGGCGCAGCATCTTTATCGCGCTGACGATCATCACCGTGCTGCTGATCATCGGAACCTTGCAACTTGCCGCGCCTAAAAAAACCAAAGCCGATCATACCCCGCAACCCGGCTGGCTGAATCTGCTCACCACGCGTGTTTACAGCGGCAACGTGCTGATTTACTCGGCGTGTTCTGCCAGTTTCTTTGCCTGGTTAACCGGTTCGCCCTTCATCCTGGCGTCAGCGGGTTTAACCCCCGCCGATATTGGTCTGAGCTATATTCCGCAGACCATTGCGTTTCTGATTGGTGGCTTTGGTTGCCGTGCGATGCTGAGCCGTTATCAAGGGTCACAACTGCTGCCATGGCTGTTGGTGCTCTACAGCCTGAGCATTTTGAGTCTGTTTGTCGTCGCGATGATGCCCGCGCCCTCTTTGATTGCACTGCTGCTGCCCTTCTGCGGCATGGCACTGGCGAATGGCGCTATCTATCCGATTGTGGTGGCCAGTGCATTAGCGCCCTTCCCACATGCCACAGGTAAGGCGGCAGGACTCCAAAACCTGCTGCAACTGGGCTTATGCTTTATTGCCAGCCTGCTGGTCTCGGCCGGATTACAACAAGCGCTTTACAACACCACACTGGTGATGGTCGCCACGGTAGTTCTGGCATGGGCCGGTTTCATCTGGCAACGCAGCCTAAACGCACAAAGTGATATTGCTCACACCTCACGTCCCTGCGAAGATAATCACTGATGCAACGATTATCGTTAGCAAACTAACGATAACTCGTTGAATATTGACCCACGTGAGCATATACTCAGTGGGTCAGCATTTCTGCAACAAATCAATAACATAATTGCATTAATTTTAAGCGACTCTGTCGCTGGGATGGCGTCTGCACGATCTTCCTCTCCTGATTGATGACAGACATTTCTATTCAGATTCATACCTCTGTAAAACGTCGGATATCTGGCGCACGGATTTTCCGTGAGTTCTCTCACAGACCTTAGGAAATTGACTATTATTTCCACAGGTTCAAATCGGAAGGGTGATGGAGAAGCTATGAGTTCATCGTGTATAGAAGAAGTGAGCCTTGAAGAAAACCACTGGTTTCGCATCGTCAACGAATTACTGGAACGCGCTGATGTTGCAGTCAATGGCACACGCCCCTGGGATATTCAGGTCAAGCATCCGGATTTTTTCAAACGTGTTTTGCAGGAAGGATCGCTAGGTCTGGGCGAAAGTTATATGGATGGCTGGTGGGAATGCGAACAATTAGATGTCTTTTTCCATCGCGTTCTGCAACACCATCTGGATAAACAACTCCCGCGTCATTTTAAAGATACCTTGCGTATTGCGGCCGCGCGTTTAACCAATTTACAGTCGAAAAAACGTGCCTGGATTGTCGGGAAAGAGCATTACGACCTCGGTAACGATCTTTTTTCACTGATGCTCGATCCCTTTATGCAGTATTCCTGCGGTTACTGGAAAGACGCAGAGACACTGGAACAGGCTCAGTCTGCCAAGCTGGATATGATCTGCCGTAAATTGCAGCTTGAACCTGGCATGACGCTGCTGGATATCGGTTGCGGCTGGGGTGGATTGGCGGAATTTGCCGCACGCAACTACGGTGTTAAAGTGCAGGGTGTGACCATTTCCGCAGAACAGCAGAAGTTGGCACAGCAACGCTGCGAAGGGTTGGACGTCACCATCTTGCTGCAGGATTACCGCGATTTGAATTTGCAGTTTGATCGCATCGTGTCTGTCGGGATGTTTGAACACGTGGGGCCGAAAAACTATGCCACTTATTTTGATGTTGCCGATCGCAATCTCAAACCAGACGGCATATTTTTACTGCATACCATTGGCGCCATCACCACCGACATGAATGTTGATCCCTGGATTGATAAATATATCTTCCCCAATGGATGTTTACCCTCTGTGCGCCAGATTGCGGATGCCAGCGAAAAACATTTTATTATGGAAGACTGGCATAATTTTGGTGCGGACTATGACACCACATTAATGGCATGGCATGAACGGTTCCTGGCGTCCTGGCTGCAGCTTGAAGAAAAATACGGCGATCGCTTCAAACGGATGTTTAGTTATTACCTCAATGCTTGCGCCGGCGCTTTCCGCGCGCGTGACATCCAATTGTGGCAGGTGGTCTTTAGTCGCGGTAAAGAAGGGGGTTTACGCGTTGCGCGTTAATCAATGACAGCAAGAGAAAAGGCGCCGCGGCGCCTTTTTTATTGGATTACTCTGCGTCTGCGGCTTGCGCCAGCGCAATGGCCGCAGCTTCGCGCTGAGCCAGCACGCGTTCCACCGTCTCGACAATCGCCTGAGTATGGGGATCGATCTCAATATTCACCTTATGCCCCAGCTTTTTCGCACCCAGCGTGGTGCGCTCCAGGGTTTCTGGAATCAGATGCACGCAGAATTTACTCTTGGTGACGTCACCCACGGTCAGGCTGATGCCATCGATACCGACGAAACCTTTATGCAGGATATATTTGATCTGGGAAGCATCCTGCAATTTAAACCACACTTCACGGTTATTTTCTGACTGAATGATTTTGCAGATTTCTGCAGTGGTCATAATATGGCCAGACATTAAATGTCCGCCAATTTCATCACTGAACTTCGCCGCGCGCTCAATATTCACTACATCGCCAACCGCTAATTCTCCCAGGTTGGTAATGCGCAGGGTTTCTTTGATCAGGTCGAAGCTCACGCGATCGCCCTCAATCGCCGTCACCGTCAGGCAGCAACCGTTGTGCGCCACCGATGCCCCCAACGCTAATCCCGGTAAGAGCTCTTCCGGCAGACGAACGATATGGGTACGAAACAACTCTTTTTCTTCCACGGCGATAATTTCGGCCGTGCCCTGCACAATTCCAGTAAACATACTTTCAGCCTCTGCGAAGTTTGCCCCAGTTTATCACAGCTTGGGTTGCGCGGTTTAATTTGCCGGAGTTCAAACTTTACACAATTAACTTAACAAAATGCGATCAAAGTTTGGTGGAACGCAGCGCTACCGCTACACTATGCCGCGCATTCTTTGGGGATATCCCCCTCTTCTCTTCTTAATTTAAGCAGGTGTTACGTGCAGAAGTATTTAACAGAAGCGCGTCAATTGCTGGCCCTCGCGATCCCGGTCATCCTTGCTCAGGTGGCTCAGACGGCGATGGGTTTTGTGGATACCATTATGGCCGGTGCGGTGAGCGCCACGGATATGGCCGCCGTTGCTGTCGGCACCTCTATCTGGCTTCCCGCCATTCTGTTTGGTCATGGTCTTCTGCTGGCGTTGACGCCCACCGTTGCACAATTCAACGGTTCAGGACGGCGCGAACGCATCGCGGAACAAGTGCGTCAGGGTTACTGGCTGGCGCTGGCAGTTGCCTTGCTGATTATGCTGGTGCTGTGGAATGCAGGGTATCTGATTCATGCCATGCACGATATCGATCCGCAACTGGCCGCAAAAGCCGAAGGCTACCTGCATGCATTATTGTGGGGTGCACCCGGTTACCTGTTCTTCCAGGTGGCACGTAATCAATGCGATGGATTATCAAAAACCAAGCCAGCCATGCTGCTGGGCTTTTTAGGCTTGTTGGTTAACATTCCGCTGAACTACGTGTTCATTTATGGTCATTTCGGTATGCCCGCTCTCGGGGGCGTAGGCTGTGGTGTCGCCACCGCCTCGGTTTACTGGGTGATGTTTATCGTGATGCGTTTCTGGGTTAAACGCATGGCGAGCATGCGCGATATTCGCATGAACAGCCGCTGGTCTCCGCCCTCACGTGTCATTTTGTCACGGCTGTTTAACCTCGGGTTACCGGTTGCGCTGGCTCTTTTCTTTGAAGTCACTTTGTTTGCGGTGGTCGCACTGCTGGTCTCTCCGCTGGGGATCGTTAAAGTTGCGGGTCATCAGATTGCGCTGAACTTCAGTTCGCTGATGTTCGTTCTGCCTCTGTCGCTCGGTGTCGCGACCACTATCCGCGTGGGATATCGGCTTGGGCAGGGCTCAACTGAACAGGCGCGCGTGGCGGCATGGACGGGACAAGGTGTCGGTATCAGCATGGCCGCTATCACAGCGATCCTCACCGTCACCTTTCGTGAACATATCGCCGCACTTTACACCGCCAATCCAGAAGTGATTACGCTGGCCGCCCAGCTTATGCTGCTCGCTGCCATCTATCAGTTCTCCGATTCCATTCAGGTCATAGGTAGCGGGATTCTGCGCGGCTACAAAGATACGCGCTCTATCTTCTTTATCACGCTGATTGCCTATTGGGTGCTGGGTTTGCCGGTGGGTTATATTCTGGCGCTCACCGACTGGGTGGTACCGCAACTCGGTCCAGCAGGATTCTGGTGCGGATTTATTGTCGGCCTGACGTCTGCTGCCGTGATGATGATTTGGCGTATTCTTCGGTTGCAACGTTTGCCGGCACAGATAATTTTGGCGCGCGCGGCCCGCTAAGTGGCTGAACAGGCCGTTATTTGCTCCCGCAATGCCTAAAAAAACAGCGGGTCGCACAGATGCTGGTCAGTCGTCATGGAAAATCATTTTTTCCCTTGCCAGCATCGCGGCCTGCCGTTAATATTCGTCCCCGCTGTCGCCCTGACAGCATGTTGCGCTCTTAGCTCAGTTGGTTAGAGCACCACCTTGACATGGTGGGGGTCGATGGTTCGAGTCCATTAGAGCGCACCAAGTGCGTCCGTAGCTCAGTTGGTTAGAGCACCACCTTGACATGGTGGGGGTCGGTGGTTCGAGTCCACTCGGACGCACCAAATTTCTAAAATGCGCTCTTAGCTCAGTTGGTTAGAGCACCACCTTGACATGGTGGGGGTCGATGGTTCGAGTCCATTAGAGCGCACCACTCTTTGTTTTCTCTCTCTTTGCGCAACACCCCTTTCCTTGATCTGTATCGTTTTCTCTCTCAGCTTTTATATTGGTTTTCGCATACTTAGCGTCTATACTATGCCGCGTTGTCCACCTGAAAGGTTTCAGCGCTAACGTGCCTATGCAAACAACTCAAATGATTTGCGCAACACTGCTCTGCCAGTTCCCTCGCGTACTGCACAACTTCTCTGCACGCTTAGCCTCTGTCACCTATTCTTACTCCTGTACGATCCAAACCAACACCATACACATTTTCACTTCGCTGCCTTGCGCTGCGAATCCCGACCTCTATCATCCATCACAACTTACAGAAAACCTGACATGAAAAAGACCAAGATTGTTTGTACTATCGGTCCGAAAACCGAATCTGAAGAGATGCTGACTCAACTGCTGGAAGCGGGCATGAACGTCATGCGCCTGAACTTCTCTCACGGGGATTATGCCGAACATGGTCAGCGCATCACTAACATGCGTGCCGTCATGGAAAAAACCGGTCGTCAGGCCGCGATTCTGCTGGACACCAAAGGTCCTGAAATTCGTACCATGAAGCTGGAAGGCGGCAACGATGTTGCATTGAAAGCCGGCCAGACTTTCACTTTCACCACCGATCAGTCAGTGATTGGTAACAGCGAACGTGTTGCTGTGACCTATGCAGGCTTCACCGAAGACCTGAAAATCGGCAACACCGTGTTGGTCGATGATGGCCTGATTGGTATGCAGGTGACTGAAGTGACAGAAAACACTGTCGTCTGTCATGTGCTGAACAACGGTGACCTCGGTGAAAACAAAGGCGTTAACCTGCCAGGTGTTTCTATCCAGCTGCCAGCATTGGCTGAAAAAGACAAACGTGACCTGATCTTCGGCTGCGAGCAAGGCGTTGACTTCGTGGCGGCTTCCTTTATCCGCAAACGTTCGGATGTCCTGGAAATTCGCGAGCACCTGAAAGCCCACGGCGGCGAGCATATCCAGATCATCTCTAAAATCGAAAACCAGGAAGGCCTGAACAACTTCGACGAGATTCTGGAAGCCTCTGACGGCATCATGGTTGCACGTGGTGACCTGGGTGTTGAGATCCCGGTTGAAGAAGTGATATTCGCCCAGAAGATGATGATCAAGAAATGTAATAAAGCACGCAAAGTGGTCATCACCGCGACGCAGATGCTGGATTCTATGATCAAGAACCCACGCCCTACCCGCGCGGAAGCAGGCGACGTGGCGAACGCCATCCTTGATGGTACTGATGCGGTAATGCTGTCGGGTGAAAGTGCTAAGGGTCGTTACCCGCTGGAATCCGTGACTATCATGGCGACCATCTGTGAGCGTACCGACCGCGTAATGAAATCACGCATCGGTGAGCTGCAGGATTCACGCAAAATGCGCATCACTGAAGCGGTTTGTCGCGGTGCAGTGGAAACAGCAGAAAAGCTGGAAGCCCCTGTTATTGTGGTGGCGACCGAAGGCGGTAAGTCTGCCAAAGCGATTCGTAAATACTTCCCGGATGCCACCATTCTGGCGCTGACCACCAATGCGACCACCGCACGTCAGCTCATTCTGAGCAAAGGCGTGGAGACGCGTCTGGTGACTGAAATTGCCTCAACGGATGATTTCTACCGTATTGGCAAGGAAATGGCGCTGGAAAGTGGCTATGCACAGAAAGGCGACGTTGTGGTGATGGTATCAGGTGCGCTGGTTCCAAGTGGCACGACCAACACCGCTTCAGTCCACGTACTCTGATTTTTGCCTGAAGTTTTATTTAAAAGCGCCTTTTTGGGGCGCTTTTTTTATTCTTGCGCTAATACAAAATCCAGATTTTTCCAATCGATAATAACTATTCAATATCCCGCACAATTAAGGTTAGTCCGATTAAATCTCTCTGTTTTAGCTAAATATTTTCATCATCTTCTGCGAAACGCTGCTTCTTTGAGCGAACGATCAAATTTAAGCATGTTCTCATCAAAAATTTATTCTCAACTCAAAAAGCTTTGTGTAATACTTGTAACGCTACATGGAGATTAACTCAATTCTAGAGGGTATTAATAATGAATCGTACTAAACTGGTACTGGGCGCGGTAATTCTGGGTTCAACTCTGCTGGCTGGTTGCTCAAGCAACGCTAAAATCGACCAGCTGTCTTCAGACGTTCAGACTCTGAACGCCAAAGTTGACCAGCTGAGCAACGACGTGAACGCAATCCGTTCTGACGTTCAGGCTGCTAAAGATGACGCAGCTCGCGCTAACCAGCGTCTGGACAACCAGGCTCACTCTTACCGTAAGTAAGAGTTCTGGTTTGAAAAATGGTGCCCATGTGGCACCATTTTTTTTGTCCTGATTTTGGTTCTGAATCAGGGTTTCGCGCCGCTCTCACCCATCGCCTGACTGATGGTCGCTTGTCCTGCCCCAGCGCCACTCTGTTGCGTTTGCAGCACATCTGGTAACGCCGTGTCCTGCGTAACGGGTTCGCCGCTGCTCACCAGTACGGGCATCCCTGAACGACGCGCCATCGCCTCTTTGATCAGTGCCGTGTCACTCTTCTGGCTATTGATAAACGCCTTAGATTTTGCGGTCAACGCAATCGGCATCGTTTGCGGATCGTCCTTCTCATTGCGCGACAACGGCTGATGCACCTCTACGTAACGCTTGCCATCCGGTTCCACCGCATACTTGATCGGCTCGTTAACGATCTGCACCCTCGTTCCCTTCGGCACGCTGTTGAACAGCGCTTCGATATCATCCGGACGCAAACGAATACAGCCCGAGCTCACGCGCATCCCAATACCGAAATCGGCGTTGGTGCCGTGGATCAAGTACTGGCCGGTCCCGCGCGCCAGACGCATCGCAAACAGCCCCATCGGGTTGTCTGGCCCGGCCGGAACGACACCTGGTAAGGTGATGCCCTCTTTCGCGTAACGTTTGCGGATATTGACGGTAGGCGTCCAGGTGGGATTGGGGATTTTCTGGCTGATGCTGGTGACCATGCTGGGTGTCGCAGCGCCCAACTGGCCGATTCCGATCGGATACACCACCACGCGATTCTCCCCTTTCGGATAGTAGTAGAGACGCAGCTCCGCAAGGTTGATGACGATGCCTTCACGAGGAGCATCAGGCAGCAGCATTTGTAATGGAACCGTCAGTTGCGTCCCCGCTTTCGGCAGCCAGGGATCGACACCAGGATTGGCCTCCAGCATGCCGAGCATCCCAATCTTATAATGCGCTGCGATGCTCTCTAAGGGCCGTTTGTCGTCAGGGACAGTGGTCAGGGTATTCTCGCCAATTAAACGGCTGTTATCGGCTGGCAGGGGATATTCCGTTGCAAATGCTGGTGCAGAAAGTCCGAAGCAGGACAACAGCAATGCACCGGCTAAACGTAACGCTGGTTTCATGCAATTTTCTCTTTGTCGGATGGAACAGACCCCGGTCATGCCGGGGTCTGGAGAGTGTAACTTAGCTGAGGCTTTGAGCGTTATGACGGATCGCGCGAATCATCGCTTCCAATCCTTGAGAACGTGTAGGAGTGAGGTGTTGAGTCAACTCTAACTCTGCGAACCAATGACCGACATCCAGCGCGAGAATCTCCTGCGCTTGCAAGCCCTGATAGAGGCTAAATACCACCGCAATCAAGCCCTTAACGATGGCGGCATCACTGTCCCCTTCAAAGGCGATGGTGCCATCAGCTTGTGGGGTCATGCGGATCCACACCTGGCTCTGGCAACCGGAAATCACATACTCTGGCTGCTGTAAGCTTTCAGAGGATTCTGGTAATTTCGCACCGAGTTCAATGATGTAGAGATACTTCTCTTCCCAATTAGCGCAACGGTTAAAGTTGCGCACCAGCTTCTCTTTCTCTGGCAAATTCGCCATGGATAACTCCTGAAATCTGCTCAACCGCCCAGCAGACGATGAATACGCGTCAAACCTGCTGCCAGGCGATCGGCTTCTTCTTCACTGTTATACAGTGCAAACGAGGCACGACACATCGCGGGCACCGCATAATGGCGCATCAGAGGCATAGCACAATGATGACCGGTGCGGATCGCAATGCCGTATTGATCGAGGAAACTCCCGACGTCGAATGCATGATGCTTACCAAGGTTGAATGCCACCACGCCACTGCGCTGTGCAGGACCGTAAATAATCAGGTCTGGCACCGACGCGAGCTTATCTAATGCATAACGCATCAGTGACGTCTCACGTTCGTTGATGACATCCAATCCCAGTTCACTGATCCAGTTCAGCGCCGCGCCTAAGCCGATAATGCCACCGGTATTCGGTGTGCCGGCTTCAAAACGCCATGGCGTGCTGTTCCAGGTGGTGCCAGTTGGCAGCATCACCTGATCGATCATCGAACCACCGCCTTCCCACGGTGGCATGATCTCCTGCAGTGCTTTACGCGCATACAGTACGCCGATGCCGGTCGGGCCATAAATTTTATGGCCCGAGAAGACGTAGAAATCGCAATCGATATCCTGCACATCCACCTTGTGATGCATCACCGCCTGAGCACCATCGACCAGCGTGATCACGCCAGCGGCTTTCGCCTGTGCGACGATGGCTTTTACCGGGTTTACGGTACCGAGCACGTTGGAAACATGCATCACCGCCAACAGGCGTGTGCGGCTGTCGATCAACCCACTCAGTTGCTCAAGGGCTAATTCACCTTGCTCGTTAAGCGGCAGAACGCGAATCTCTGCACCGGTACGCTGCGCCACCATCTGCCACGGCACGATATTAGCGTGGTGCTCCATCTCCGTGATGATGATGTTATCGCCCGATTGCAGCTGACTGCCGCCCCAACTGTTGGCCACCAGATTGATGCCTTCAGTGGTGCCTTTAACGAAGATAATCTCTTCTGGCGATGCCGCATTGAGAAAACGCGAGGCTTGTGTACGCACGTTTTCCATATCGGTGGTGGCTTGCGCACTGAGCGAGTGGATGCCACGGTGCACGGCGGCATAGCCGTGCTGGTAAAAATAACTTTCCGCATTGATAACCGCGAGCGGGCGCTGAGCGCTGGCCGCGCTATCAAGGTAGGCCAGCGGATGTCCGTTGACCTCACGTTTCAGAATCGGAAATTCCGCTCTGATTCGTTCGAGATCGAAAGTCATAACTCAACTCCAGGGAAACGCGCACTAATGCGTTCCAGCACCAGCTGGCGCAGCGGTTCTTCTTCCAGCAGTTCAGTCAATTCAGCTGCGAACGCATGGATAATCATCTGCTGTGCGGCATCTTCAGGGATACCACGCGAGCGCAGATAGAACATCTGCTCATCGTCGATACGGCCAATCGTTGCGCCATGGCTGCACTTCACATCATCCGCATAGATTTCCAGCTGCGGCTTGGTGTCCACTTCCGCCAGGCGACCGAGCAACAGGTTGTTGTTGGTCATCTGTCCGTCAGTTTTCAGTGCATGCTTCGCCACTTTAATGTGACCGTTGAAAATCGAACGGCCCTTATCGCGCGAGATGGTTTTGTGCAGCTGACGACTCAGGCAGTAGCCTTTGTTGTGTTCCAGATAGCTGCGGGTATCCGCCACTTCAGCGTTGATCGGTAGCACCAGACTGTTCAGTGACAGCTGGGTGTTTTCACCGTTGAGCTGCACGCTGGTGTTGTGACGAGACAAGCCGGCACCCAGCAGGAAGCTGGTGCTGCTGACCTGCGCATCACGACCAATCACGATGTCATTGTGTGCAAAGTGATAGCTACTGCTCTCTTCAAACGCCAGCTTGATGTGTTTCAGTTGGGCATTGTCGGCGACAGCAAAGGTAAAGCGAGCACCAGTAAAGTGTGCCGCACCGTTCAGCGTCACGTAATGCTCAATCACTTCAGCTTCGGCGCTCTGCTCCAGCTCAAGATGATGGCGGTGATGAACGGTGTTCAACGCATCGGCTTTGCCGCTGGTGATGTGCAGTAAATACAGCGGACGTGCCGCCGACTTGCCGCGCGCCAGACGAATGGAAGTCACTTCTTCCGCCAGGCTTTCGGTCAGATGCAGAAACACTTCTGGCTGCACCGCAGCCGGCAACGGGCGGCGTTCAGCCGCACGGCTGTGCTGTACGTCAAACAGATCGGTGTCGCGCGCGCTCAGCTCAGGCTGGAAGCGGCCATCAACGAACACAAGACGCACTGCATCCACCGGCAGCGCCAATTCAGCAACCTGCTCCGCCGTAACGGTCTGCGCTTCTGGCAGCACGAACTGGTTGGCAAACAGGCCATCCAGCGCGGTGTATTTCCAGTTTTCATGCTTACGGGTCGGCAAGCCGACACGCATTAATTGCTGCCAGTGCTGCTGAGCCTGCAGAGAACGCACCTCACCGCGCGATTCAAACAGGTGATGCCACTGTTGCAGGGCGTTATCACTCTTCGTCGGTAAGCCAGCCATAGCCTTGCTCCTCCAGCTGTTTAACCAGCGAGAAATCGCCAGACTTAACGATTTTGCCCTGATACAGCACGTGCACGTGATCTGGCTTGATGTAATCCAGGATGCGCTGGTAGTGGGTCACGATAATGAATGAACGCTTGCCGTCACGCAGGCTGTTAACGCCTTCAGCGACGATTTTCAGCGCATCGATATCCAGACCGGAGTCGGTTTCATCCAGGATGCACAGTTCTGGCTCAAGAGCGGCCATCTGCAGAATGTCGTTACGCTTCTTCTCACCACCGGAGAAGCCAACGTTTACTGAACGGGTCAGCAAATCTTCAGGCATCTTCAGCAGTTTAATTTTGTCTTCGATGAAGTCCTGGAAATCAAAACGATCCAGCTCTTCCTGCTCACGGTATTTGCGCACCGCATTCACAGAAGTCTGCAGGAAGAATTGGTTGCTGACGCCCGGAATCTCGACCGGATACTGGAACGCCATGAAGATGCCTTCGCCCGCGCGCTCTTCTGGCTCGAGTTCCAGCAGATCTTTGCCATGGAAGCTGACCGAACCACCGGTCACTTCGTAATCTTCACGACCTGCCAGCGTTGCAGACAGGGTACTTTTACCCGAGCCGTTAGGGCCCATGATGGCGTGGACTTCGCCTGGCTTCACTTCAAGGTTCAGACCGCGCAAAATCTCTTTGTCTTCAACGCTAACCTGTAAATCTTTAATGCTTAACATACTCTTTCCTTCACATTGCTTCCGGCAACGCGTGTGGCATCAGCCCACACTGTGCTCAAGGCTGATAGCCAACAGTTTTTGCGCTTCCACGGCGAATTCCAGTGGCAGCTCGGAGAAAACATCTTTGCAGAAGCCGTTGACGATCATTGAGATCGCATCTTCTTCGCTAATGCCGCGCTGCAGGCAATAGAACATCTGGTCTTCGCCAATACGCGAGGTGGTGGCTTCATGTTCCAGCTGTGCTGTGTTGTTTCGCGTTTCCACATAAGGGAAGGTGTGCGCACCGCACTCGGCACCAATCAGCATCGAGTCACACTGGGTGAAGTTACGCGCGTTGGTCGCGGTTGGCATGATTTTTACCAGACCACGATAAGTGTTCTCACTCTTACCGGCAGAGATCCCTTTCGAGATGATGGTCGACTTGGTGTTTTTACCAATGTGGATCATCTTGGTACCGGTATCCGCCTGCTGACGGCCGCTGGTCAGTGCGACAGAGTAGAATTCACCCACAGAGTAATCACCACGCAGGATACAGCTTGGGTATTTCCAGGTGATGGCTGACCCCGTCTCTGACTGTGTCCAGGACATCTTGCTGTGGTCGCCTTCACACAGCGCACGCTTGGTCACGAAGTTGAGGATACCGCCCTCGCCTTCACCGCCCGGGAACCAATTCTGTACGGTGGAATATTTCACTTCGGCGTTTTTGTGGATGATCACTTCAACCACTGCGGCGTGCAGCTGGTAGGTGTCACGCACAGGCGCGGAGCAGCCTTCGATGTAGCTGACATAGCTGTCTTCATCGGCGATCAGAATGGTACGTTCGAACTGACCCGTTTTCGCCGCGTTGATACGGAAATAAGTCGACAGCTCCATCGGGCAACGCACGCCTTTGGGGATGTAAACAAAAGTACCGTCTGAAGCCACAGCAGAGTTCAATGCTGCGAAGAAGTTATCGTTGTGGGGAACCACAGTACCGAGATACTTCTGCACCAGCTCTGGATGATCGTGAATCGCTTCACCGAATGAGCAGAAGATAATGCCTTGCTCAGCCAGTTTGTCACGATAGGTGGTGGATACGGAAACAGAGTCAAAAATCGCATCAACGGCGACTTCACGTCCTTCACGTACCGGAACACCCAACTGATTGAAAGCGTCTTCCACTTCTTTCGTCAGGTAATCGCTTGACGCTACGCTGCCAGATGTTTGCTTCGCACCCGGTTCAGACGCGCAGCTATCATCGCAATTGCCGCAAGACGGCGCGGAATAGTAGCTGTAGTCCTGATAATCGAGTGAGGCGTAGTTGGCTTTCAACCAATGTGGTTCTTCCATCTCTAACCAGGCACGGAAGGCCTTGAGGCGGAATTCCAGCATCCACTCAGGTTCGTTACGTTTGGCCGAAATGGCACGCACCACATCTTCATTGATGCCGTGTGCCAATTCGTCGGTTTGCAACTGGGTAAAGAAGCCTTCTTTATAATTCAGGCTACCTTCCCACGTTTGTACATCGTCAGATGCTTCGCTGTGTCGTGACATTTTACTTACTCGACGCCAAAACTCTCACCGCACCCGCAGGCGTGCTGAGCTTTAGGGTTGTTGAATTTAAAAATCTGGTTCAGGCCTTCACGGACATAATCCAGTTCGGTACCGTCAACAAACGGCATAGCCTGAAGAGGCACAAATAATTTTGCGCCGAATTGCTCAAACGTCAGGTCGTCATCGGCTGGCTCTTTTGTCAGATCCATAACGTACCCAAAACCGGCACAGCCGGACTGCTTCACACCCAATCTAAGGCCCTTAACTTCAGGATCCGCCTCAACCAGGTTAAGAATCTGTTTCGCTGCCGATTCGGTCAGCGTAAGCCCTTTCCAGACGAAATCGTCGGGTGAAAAGGAAGCTGCATTTACTGATGACATAGTGCTACCTCGTAAGTCTGGGCCTTTTCAGGCTATCCCCCTATGGTAGTGATATCAGATACCACTTCAACCTCTTGTTTTGCAGGGATAATCATCTCGTGCTGTTTTTTACTGTTGCTTAATTAAGCATAGTCTCTTCAATCGAGCTTGTAAGCGGCATTCCCGTGCGCGCCACACCAGCGTAACCCGTTAAAATGACGTAAAATTTAGAAATTCAACTTTACGACATCATCATGATTGATAGGTTACGCCTTTCTTCAATGTAAAGAGATTGTTATTGCCGATTTTAGTAACAGGCAAAGGAAATCAATAAAATTTCATTGCGGGAATTGCATTCCTGACGCGGTTGAATATGATAATGATTATCATTAACCCATTTAGGGTAGCGACATGACGCTTACCGTCTCAGCCTGGTTACAACACAAAATCGATGAATATAAGTTTTCAGTGCGTGATATCACCGTCGACTTCTACATGGCTCAGGCTAAGCTCAACCGCACCGATTGTACTATTGACCAACTGCGTCGCTTTAACGACACCTGTCTCGACATGGCAGAAATCTGCGAGCTTAACGGCGACGACCAAAGCTATCTGCATGCCATGGGCAAGCTCCATCACCGCTTAGTGCAGGAGATGGGCAATGCCGATCGCGACCGTTTATTCCGTATTCAGGCCTATCAACTGGCGCGCCTGTCGTTAACTCGTTTGTGTCATCAACTGGCGCTCAGCGGCGAGTGGGATAAAGCCACCAGCCTGCAGAGTGATTTTGTCCGTCACGCAGGCTGGATATTCTAATCCAGCTTTGTGACGACTCCTACAATTTGTTTACATCATTTCCAGTAGTGCCTGCAGCGGATGGCGCATGCCGTTGCCCTCGGCGCGTTTAACCTGGCTGCGACAGGAGAAACCTGTCGCCAGACAACGCTGACGTGGCAGTTTCTGTAATTGCGGATGCCACGAGAGTTCGTAGATGCCCAGCGAATTTTCGAGGTTCTTGCTCTCATGTCCGTACGTCCCCGCCATACCGCAACACCCGACGTTGACGTTCTCCAGCTTCGCACCGAAACGCGCAAAGATCTCCTGCCACTGATTCGGCGTGGAGGGCAGCGCAGTGACTTCAGTGCAGTGCGCAAACAGATACCAGGCCTCGCCGCTGGCAGTTTGCACCGCGCGCGCATTCAGGGCCTGCTGCAACCATTCGTGGACCAGTTGCACCTTGAACTCACCACGCTGCTCACCCAGCACTTCCTGATATTCATCGCGATAACACAGCACCGTTGCGGGATCGACCCCAACCATCGGCATCCCCAATTGGGCGACACGATTTAGAAACTCGGCGGTTTTACCGGCAGTGCGCGCAAAGCGCTGCAGGAAGCCTTTCACATGCTGCGCTTTACCGTTCGGTGAGAAGGGTAATAACACCGGACGATAGCCCAGCTTTTCAATCAATTTGACAAAATCGGTCACCAGCTGTGCTTCGTAATAGCTGGTGAACGGATCCTGCACCACCAGCACACAGTTTTCACGCTGCGCGATATCCATTGCTTCCAGCTGTTCCAGCGTCAGGCTCATGGCCGGATGCCCACCGAGTTGCTGTTTCAGACTTGGCGATGAAAGCAACGGCAGATCGACCATGCCAATGTGGGTTTTACTGAGATTGCGTACCCACGGTTGCTTAAGGAAGAAGTTGAACACCCTAGGCGCTTTGGCCATCAAAGGCGCATAACTCTCAACGGTGGCCACCAGATGATCGCTCACCGGACGCAAATAGCGCGTGTGATAAAGCTGCAGGAAGCGCGAGCGGAAGCCCGGTACATCAATCTTAATCGGGCACTGCGTCGAACAGGCTTTGCAGGCTAAACAGCCTGACATCGCCTCTTTCACTTCATGAGAAAAGTCATACTCGCCCTGCTTCGCGTGCCAGGAGTTACGCGTGCGTTGGATCAGTGTGCGCAGGCTGGCCCCCTGTTTCGGCAGCGCCTGTTCCAGCTGAGAGGGATCAACGCCCTGCTCTGACAGCAAACGCAACCATTCACGCGTTAGCGTCGCGCGTCCTTTCGGCGAATGGATACGGTTGCGGGTAATCTTCATCGATGGGCACATCGGGCTACGCGCATCAAAGTTGAAGCATAAGCCGTTGCCGTTGCACTCCATGGCGCCGCGCCAGTCAGTTCGCACCGTGACCGGAATCTGGCGATCGTAAGTGCCGCGTTTCACCGCATCCACCTGCATCATCGGCTCGTTGCTGCCCAGCGGGGTGCAAATCTTGCCAGGGTTCAGGCGATTATCAGGATCGAAGGCCGCTTTAATCGCGCGCAGTTCGTTAAACAGCGTCTCGCCAAAAAATTCCGGGCTGTACTGCGCGCGGAATCCTTTACCGTGTTCACCCCACAGTAATCCGCCGTAGCGCGCGGTCAGCGCCACCACTTCGTCGGAGATTTGCTTCATCAGCATCTCTTGCTGCGGATCGCACATGTCGAGCGCAGGACGCACGTGCAGCACACCGGCGTCCACATGGCCAAACATGCCGTAACTCAGGCCATGGCTATCCAGCAAGGCACGGAAATCGACAATGTAATCCGCCAGTTGTTCTGGCGGTACTGCCGTGTCTTCCACAAACGGAATCGGCTTCGCGCGCCCTTTGGCGTTGCCCAGCAAGCCCACCGCTTTTTTGCGCATATTATAGATGCGCTCGATACCGCCTAAATCATTACACAGCTGATAGCCGATCACACCGCCCTGCTGCTGCGCCATCAACTCATCCAGCCGAGCGCACAAGCTGTTGACCTGCTGTTCGATCAATTCGCCGTTGTCACCGGCAAATTCAACAATATTCAGACCGAGCATTTCCTTATCCGGCACATCGGTAATCAGCTCTTTTACCGAGTGCCAGACAATATCCTCTCGTGCCAGATTCAACACTTTAGAGTCCACGGTTTCCACTGACAGCGCTTTGGCTTCCACCATGAAAGGGGCATTCCGCAGCGCAGAGTCAAAGGAGTCGTACTTGATGTTCACCAGACGACGTACTTTAGGAATCGGCGTGATGTCCAGACGCGCTTCCGTAATAAAGGCCAGCGTCCCTTCTGCACCGCATAACAAGCGAGTCAGATCGAAGGTTTGCATGTCATCGCTGAACACATGACGCAAGTCATAACCGGTCAGGAAGCGGTTAAGCTTAGGGAATTTATCCAGAATCAGGTCACGCTGATCACGACAGCGGTTTAACACCTGTTGATAGATGCGCCCTTCGGCTGTCGGTGTTGTTGCTAATTGCTCAGCCAGTTCGGTGGGCATCGCGCGGGTATCCAGGATATCGCCGCCGAGCAGAACCGCCCGCAAACCCTCCACGTGATCCGAGGTTTTACCATACACCAGCGAACCCTGCCCGGATGCATCGGTATTGATCATGCCACCTAAGGTAGCGCGATTACTGGTGGAGAGCTCCGGCGAAAAGAAGAATCCATAAGGCTTCAGCCAGGCATTGAGCTGATCTTTCACCACGCCCGCTTCCACACGCACCCAACCCTGTTCAGGATTGATTTCAAGGATGCGATTCATGTAGCGCGACATGTCGACCACAATGCCCTGATTGAGTGACTGACCGTTGGTACCCGTTCCGCCGCCGCGTGGGGTAAACACCAGGCTGTTAAACCGCGTTTCGCCTGCCAGACGCGCGATTAACGCCACGTCCGCCGTCGAACGCGGAAATAGCGCGGCATCGGGTAACAGCTGATAAATGCTGTTATCGGTAGAAAGCGAGAGACGATCGGCATAACTGGTGGCGGTATCGCCGGTGAAGCCTTGTTCTTTTAATGACTGCAGGAATGTCAGCACCAGTTGAACGAGGCCTGGCGCCTGGGAAATCTGTGGGATCATTATTGCGTGACCGAGATGTTGTAAACGTTTGCGTGGTTATTTTTTTTCAACCATTGGTTTTATCATATTTTTTTATCGCCTGCTGTTTTTTCAGGAAAGACCTTCGCGCGCCCTGCTTTTTTCTGTTTAATTTTCAGGAAATAGCTCATCATTGATCAGGGCCCCCGCGGTCCACCACGAAGGATTAATTGAGGTCAAAACGTTGTGATGAAAAGCCTGCAACGCGGTATGGATCTACCGCAACTGCTGTTCTCGTTGATGTTCATTCTCATCATGATCATCGCCTGCCTGTGGGTGGTACAACCCTTTATTCTGGGCTTTGCCTGGGCCAGCATGGTGGTGATTGCGACCTGGCCATTAATGATCCGTTTGCAGCATCTGCTGTGGGGACGACGATCGCTGGCGGTGATCGCCATGACCATTCTATTACTGCTGCTGTTTATTATTCCGATTGCCCTGCTGGTGAGTAGCCTGATCGACAACAGCGCGCCGGTCATCGCCTGGGCAACGCAACGCCATCTGGTTTTCCCGGACTTTGTCTGGCTGCGTGAGATTCCTTATGTCGGCAACAAAACCTACTCCAGCTACCACAAAATGGTCGATGGCGGCGGTACAGCGATTCTGAATCAGCTGCAACCTTACATTGGTCGCACCACAGGCTTCTTTGTGGCACAGGCCGGCCACTTCGGCCGCTTTATGATTCACCTCGCCGTCATGCTGCTATTTAGCGTGTTGCTCTATTGGCGCGGTGAGCAGGTCGGCCACGGCATTCGCCACTTTGCTTATCGCATGGGCGGACGTCGCGGCGATGCGGCGGTGCTGCTGGCCGGGCAAGCGATTCGTGCCGTGGCGCTGGGCGTGGTGGTGACGGCGCTGGTGCAGGGTGTGCTGGGCGGTATTGGCCTGGCAATCTCCGGCATCCCTTACGCCACTCTGCTCACCGTGCTGATGATTCTGACATGCCTGGTGCAGTTGGGGCCGTTAGTGGTGCTGGTACCGGCCATCATCTGGCTCTACTGGAGTGGCGATACCACCTGGGGCACGATATTACTGGTGTGGAGTTGTGTGGTGGGTACGCTCGATAGCGTGTTACGTCCGATGCTGATTCGCATGGGTGCAGATTTGCCGATGATTCTGATCCTTTCTGGTGTTATCGGTGGATTGATCGCCTTCGGCATGATCGGGCTGTTTATTGGTCCTGTGGTATTAGCCGTGTCCTATCGTCTGGTTTCCGTGTGGATGCATGAAGCACCTGCTCCGGATGATGACCCGCAAACGGCCATCGAAGCTCTTGCCGAACACGAGGAAGAGCAACCTTAAAGCAGGCCTTTTCCGCGAGCGGTGCAGATAAATGCACCGCCTTCTTCTCCCACTCCTGATTTGCCTTACCTGGCGCGCTGAAAGCAACTTAATCGCTGTCACATAATTGACTGCAACACCCTTTATTTTTCATAAGCGATTTTTAAGAAAAAACGCAGATTTAGGCGCTTTAGGTGGATTTCGCTAACGAAATGATTATTTTTCGAACTGAATCATCAGGCGCAACCGTTAAAAAAGCACAGAAAAGATTATCAGCTTTAAACTAATAAGAGGATTCTTAAAGACGCCAGCAAGCCTGATGAATAACATGAATCCTATGTTTGAGATCAAACCACTGATTTTTAAACAACCTTTTTCCCCTGAGTAAAGTGAAGAATTGCTGTGTGTAGTCTTTGCCCATCCCCTGTGATGGGCTTTTTTTTTGTATTTTTTATGGATAAAGAAAAGGCCAGCAGCGCTGGCCTTAATGATTTCATCAAGGACGCTTCAGATTTACCCCAAACGCGTCCTAATTGATGTCTGATTATTGCTTAGCAGCATCCAATTCCGCCAGATTTAACCAGGTTTGCACCACGGTATCCGGGTTCAATGACAGGCTATCAATCCCCTGCTCCATCAACCATGCTGCAAAGTCTTCATGGTCTGAAGGGCCCTGCCCGCAAATTCCCACGTATTTACCCTGTTTCTTCGCGGCTTGAATTGACATCGACAGCAGCGCCTTCACGGCATCGTTGCGCTCATCAAACAGCGCCGAGACCACACCAGAATCGCGATCCAGGCCCAGCGCCAGTTGCGTCATATCGTTTGAACCGATAGAGAAGCCATCGAAGTACTGCAGGAACTGCTCAGCCAGTAAGGCGTTTGATGGTATTTCACACATCATGATCACTTTCAAGCCGTTCTCACCGCGCTTCAGACCTTGCTTACCGAGTTCCTCCACCACGGCCGCCGCCTGGTCAACGGTGCGCACAAATGGAATCATAATCTCGACGTTAGTCAGACCCATTTCATTACGCACACGTTTCACGGCTTCACACTCCAGCGCGAAACAGTCGCGGAAGCTGTCCGCCACATAGCGCCCCGCGCCACGGAAGCCCAGCATCGGGTTCTCTTCTTCTGGCTCGTAACGCTCGCCACCCACCAGGTTGGCGTATTCGTTCGATTTGAAGTCTGAGAGGCGCACAATGACGCGCTTCGGCGCAAAGGCCGCACCCAGGGTCGCGATCCCTTCGGTCAGACGGGCGATGTAGAACTCAACCGGATCGTCGAAACCTTTCATCATTTGACGAATCTGCTGCTGCAATTCCGGTGTCTGCTGGTCAAATTCCAGCAGGGCTTTCGGATGCACGCCGATCATACGGTTGATGATAAATTCCAGACGTGCCAGACCGACACCCTCGTTCGGCAAACAGGCGAAGTCAAAGGCGCGATCCGGGTTACCGACGTTCATCATGATTTTCAGTGGCAGGTCCGGCATGGTATCCACTTGCGAACTGGTCACTTCAAAGTCCAGTAGATCCTGATACACATAACCGGTGTCGCCTTCAGCACAGGAAACGGTCACCTTATGCCCATCTTTCAGATGATCGGTGGCATCGCCGCAGCCAACGACAGCAGGAATGCCCAGCTCACGCGCGATGATCGCCGCATGGCAGGTACGGCCGCCACGATTGGTGACAATCGCGGAGGCTTTCTTCATGATCGGTTCCCAATCCGGGTCAGTCATGTCAGTGACCAGCACATCACCTTTTTCGATGCGGTGCATTTCGCTGATATCATGAATCACTTTCACTTCACCCGCGCCAATGCGATGGCCGATGGCACGGCCTTCGACCAGCACCTTGCCTTTCCCTTGCAGGTTATAGCGCTCCATCACCTGGCCGTTTGACCGCACGGTTTCCGGACGCGCCTGCACAATGAACAATTTGCCGGTGTGACCATCTTTGGCCCACTCGATATCCATGGGGCGTTTGTAGTGCTGCTCAATCAACACCGCCTGACGCGCCAGATCCTGCACTTCTTCATCGGTCAGACTAAAGCGGTCTCGCTGCTCCTGATCGACATCTTCAATGCGCACCTGCTCACCGTGTTCCTGAGAATCGGCATATACCATGCGAATCTTTTTGGAGCCCATGGTGCGGCGAACGATGGCCGGGCGATTGGCTGCCAGCGTCGGTTTATGCACATAGAACTCATCCGGGTTGACCGCCCCCTGCACCACCATTTCTCCGAGGCCAAACGCCGAGGTGATGAAGACCACCTGGTCGAAACCGGATTCAGTATCAATAGTGAACATCACGCCGGAAGAGGCAAGATCGGATCGCACCATGCGCTGAATACCGGCTGACAGGGCAACGCCACGATGGTCGTAACCCTGATGCACACGATAGGAGATCGCACGATCGTTAAATAAGGAAGCGTACACGTGCTTCACGGCCACCAGCACCGCATCGAAGCCCTGCACGTTAAGGAACGTCTCCTGTTGCCCCGCAAACGAGGCATCGGGCATGTCCTCCGCGGTGGCGGATGATCGCACCGCAAAGGAAGCGTCGGCATCATCAGAGGAGAGTTGCTCATAGGCAGTACGGATCGCCTCTTCCAGCTCAGGCAGGAATGGCGTGTCCACAACCCATTGACGAATTTGTTTACCGGCCTTAGCCAGCTCTTCCACATCATCAATATCCGTTTTGTCCAGCAAATCATAAATGCGCTGGTTCAGTCCGCTTTGATCGAGAAACAGATTAAAGGCGTAAGATGTCGTGGCATAGCCGTTAGGCACGGAGACGCCCAGTGACGACAAGTTAGTAATCATTTCTCCCAGGGAAGCATTCTTGCCCCCCACCCGATCAACATCATGCATGCCAAGCTGGTTGTACCAGAGCACTAGCGACTGTTGGTCTTGATTGGACATTGAGATTATCCTTCATTTAAATGATTGGAGCACATGGAACAATTTGCTATTCGCCAAAACAGCCTGGCACAATCAATTAATAAAGACTAAGTGTTGAATCGTTAAAGCAGAAAAAGAAACGCAAAATCGGACTAGTACCTGTCAGTGCTAGCGTTGCGCAACGGGCTTATTTAATGCCGAAACATGGTCGCAACGATATTTTTCCCCTTTTCAGAGGGTTAGCCATTGCTTTTTGTTGCGCAACAGATTCAGACTTTATTTTTACCTTGTGATAAAAATTGCGGGGAAATAGCCGTTTTCAAAACAGCATTTCATCTAATATTGTTCATCACACAAATCAAATTCCAGCAGAAAGCGCTAACGATATGGATATTTCATTTTATTTTTAATTAAAATGAAATATCAGCAATGACATTGTTACGCAAAAGTAAATGAGAGGGGATTTCGCCTATGAGCACTGAGCGCAGTGTGTTCTACATTTCAGACGGTACCGCCATTACCGCGGAGGTATTGGGGCATGCCGTTCTGTCGCAATTCCCTGTGAACATCAATAGCGTGACCCTGCCCTTTGTTGAGAATGTTCAGCGAGCTCAGGCGGTTAAGGCGCAGATTAACGCGCTGTATCAGCAAAGCGGCGTACGTCCGATTGTGTTCTTTTCCATCGTCACACCGGATGTGCGCGAAATCATTCTGGAAAGCGAAGGCTTTTGTCAGGACATCGTGCAGGCATTAGTGGGCCCGTTGCAAAGTGAACTGGGCGTTGCTTCAATGCCAGTGGCGCACCGAACCCATGGTCTGACGGCGAGCAATCTCGGCAAATATGATGCGCGTATTGCCGCAATTGATTACACCCTGGCGCACGATGATGGTATTTCACTGCGTGGTCTGGAGGATGCGCAGGTGATTTTGCTCGGCGTCTCTCGCTGTGGCAAAACACCCACCAGCCTCTATCTGGCCATGCAGTTTGGTGTACGTGCGGCAAACTATCCCTTTATCGCCGATGACATGGATAACCTAAAATTGCCGCCGGCGTTACGCGCCCATCAACATAAGCTGTTTGGATTAACTATCGATCCTGAACGTCTGGCGGCGATTCGGCAAGAGCGTGCAGAGAATACCCGTTATGCCTCAATGCGCCAGTGCCGGCTCGAAGTGGGAGAAGTGGAAGCGCTCTTCCGCACGCATCAGATTCGTTACCTTAACAGTACCAACTATTCGGTCGAGGAGATTGCCACCAAAATCCTCGACATTATGGGTCTGCGCCGCAGCATGTATTAATCTGTACGCCAGGCCGTAAAGCCTGGCTTCCGTCTTGTTTCGCTCACCTTTCTTTTTAGCGGGTTGAATTCGCGGCCTATTGGTTTATTGTGACCACCATCACTTCCCGGTATTTCACCGTTGCGAAGAACAGATTTTGAGAATCCCAATGAACAAGACTGATGAACTGCGTACTGCGCGCATCGGCAGCCTGCTAACGCCCGCTGCGCTTGCGCAAGAACACCCCATTTCACCGGAGGTGGCGGCCACCGTCACCGCTGCGCGCCAGCGTATTGCACGCATTTTAACCGGCGAAGATCCACGCCTGTTGGTGATTATCGGCCCGTGCTCGCTACACGACCCTAAAGCCGCGCTGGAATATGCCGAACGCCTCAACGTGTTACGCGAACGTTATCAGGACCGTCTGGAAATCGTGATGCGCGCTTACTTCGAAAAACCGCGCACGGTGGTCGGCTGGAAAGGATTGATCTCGGATCCGGATCTGGATGGCAGTTTCGACGTTAATCGCGGCATCGCCATTGCCCGTAAACTGTTGCTGGATATCAACGCCACCGGTATGCCGACCGCCACCGAGTTCCTCGATATGGTGATCGGCCAGTTTATTGCTGACCTGATCAGCTGGGGCGCCATTGGTGCACGCACCACAGAGAGTCAGATCCACCGAGAAATGGCTTCGGCACTGTCGTGCCCCGTTGGTTTTAAAAACGGTACGGACGGCAATGTGCAAATCGCGGTGGATGCCATTCGCGCCTCACGCGTTAGCCATATGTTCCTTTCGCCGGATAAGCACGGTCAGATGACGATTTATCAGACCAGCGGCAATCCGCATGGTCATGTCATTCTGCGCGGTGGTCGTCAACCTAACTACCACGCCGAAGATGTCGCGGCCGCGGCCGCAAATCTGCGTGACTTTAATTTGCCGGAACAGCTGATCATCGACTTCAGCCATGGTAACTGCCTGAAACAGCATCGTCGCCAGCGCGATGTTGCGGATGATGTGGCAGCACAGATTCGTACGGGATCACGTGCGGTCGCAGGCGTGATGATTGAAAGCTTCCTGCAGGAAGGCAATCAGAAAGTGGTGAGCGGTGAACCGTTAAACTACGGTCAGTCCATTACCGATCCCTGCCTGAGTTGGGAAGACAGCGCCGAAGTGCTGGAGAAACTGGCTGCCGCGGTCGACAGCCGTTTTTAATCACCTTAGCTGGAGCAACTCACCTCCAGCGTTTTGCCCCACTCTGGCGGCCGTTGGCGTAACTCTGCGCTGACGGCCGCATCATCAAATGGCTGCTGTAAGGCCAGATGGAGCCGCTCCAGCGCCGCCTTCTCACCCTGCTCAACTTCTTCAATCACCTGCTGTGCCAGATAATTGCGCAACACCAGCGCCGGGTTGGCCGCTTTCATGACCTGCTGGCGTTGTTCATCTGATGCCTCATCCTGCAGCAGGCGTTGACGATAGCCGTCGTACCAGTGGTCAAACGCCTCGCGGTCGATAAATTCATCACGCAGCGGCGAACGCTGTTGATGCTGCTGCGTCTCACTCAGTAAGCGGAAGGTCAGCGTGTAATCGCTTCGCTCTTGTGTCATCAGCGACAGCAGTTGCGTCAGAATCGCGTTGTCATTGGCATCGGCAGTCAGAAGACCCAGTTTAGCGCGCATCTTCTCACCCCAGACCCGCATCAGTTCCGTTTCATACTGGCTGAGCGCCTGTTTTAACTGATCCGTGCTCATCAACCCTGACAATGCATGCGCCAGACGGTTGAGGTTCCACAAACCAATCATCGGCTGATTCTCAAAGGAATAACGCCCCTGATAATCGCTGTGATTGCAGATGAATCCGGGCTGGTAATCATCAAGGAAGCCATACGGACCATAATCCAGCGTCAGTCCGAGGATCGACATGTTGTCGGTGTTCATCACGCCATGCGCGAAGCCTACGCTCTGCCATTGGGCGATCAGGCTGGCGGTGCGTTTCACGATATCGGTAAACCACAGCACATAGCGGTCAGCGTCATCGCTTAGCTGCGGCCAGTGATGATGAATGGCGTAATCCGCCAGTTGCCGGACCTTATCCTGCTCGCCGCCATAGTAAAAATGTTCAAAGTGACCAAAACGCAGATGACTCTCAGCGATGCGCATCAGCATTGCCCCGCGTTCCTGCGTTTCACGCAGCACCGGCTCATCGCCAATCGCCAGCGCCAGCGCGCGAGTGGTGGGAATCCCCAAATGATGCAGCGCTTCCGAAGCCAGGAACTCACGCACACTGGAACGAATCACCGCCCGGCCATCCCCCATACGCGAATAGGGCGTTAATCCCGCCCCTTTCAAATGCCAGTCGAGTTTACGTCCGTTCGTCAATTGCTGTTCGCCCAGCAGAATGCCACGCCCATCACCCAGTTGGCCGGCCCACACGCCAAATTGATGTCCGCTGTAAACCTGTGCCAGCGGTGCCATACCTGGCAGTAGCTCACGACCACTCCAGACGCCGTGCCCCTGCCCAGTGAAGAGCCCGACATCCAGTTCCATTTCTGCCGCCAGCGGCGCGTTATGATAGAACAGGCGCCCGCCTTCCAACGGCGTTGGCATCAGCGCCGTATAGCATCCCGACAGCTCTTGCTGCCAGCTGTTAATAAATTGCATCACCACTCCAGAAGGTGCACACGAAAAGCACCGACAGTGAGTTTAAAGAATAGGGTTCAGTGTAACGCTGGGCGTCAGCGGATGACAGTTGAAAGGACTACTGCTGTGAAGGGGTATGCGAAGTCACATCAGGATAAATAAGATCACCTAACCGTTCCGCTTTGACAACCGGGAACAAATTGCCTTGCAGTTGAGCTCCGCTCAGCGTGCTGACTTTCTCCAGCATGGCGTTATCGTCAACACCACATATTATGAGCTGATCGGCATAATCTGAGAAATTATCGATGACCGTTTGGATAAAGGGTGTAAAAGATGCACGTTTAGCCAGGCCTTGTATAAAGGTTTTATCCAGCTTCAGTACACTAAAGAGATTATCGTAGACTGCGGTCGCAGGTGCTTTACCCGCACCAAATTGGGAAAGCGATAAACGGAATTCCTGCTGTAATGTGGCCAGAAGTGGCTGCGCTTTTCCGCGCGCTAATTGCGGAAACGTTTCGCTAATATCGAGAATAATAAAAGGAAGTTGTTTAAATTTCCTTAACAGAAATTCACTTTCAAGCAGCGTTAACGCCATCGAATGATCAATACGAACCAGAGCAGTAATTTGATGTAGCTCAAAAAAGTCACGGTACTTTTCCAGTAAAGAAAGCTGGCTCTGCATTAACCGTAATTGCTGCGCATCGTCTAATTGCGGCAACAGCAAATCCTGCGGCAGCGTAATTGGTGCGCTGTCGTGGACGAATTGCGTCACCAGCTCGACCGCAGTCAGCTGGCCCGCCAGTGTATAAACTGGATAGAACCAGGTTTCCGACTGATAGTCGGCAGATAAATGGACTTTCATTTTAGCAGCCAGAAGCAGTGGCAATTGGCGCATCGTATATCAATGAAAACGGTCAGGCAATAGGACCAAACGTTAGAAGAGACGCAATTTTGTACCTGATTAAACCGTTTTAAGCCATAAATAAAACTTAAGCCAAATAACCGGGGTGGTTGTCCATACTCATTAAATAAATTCAGTCTTATTTTTAGTATTAATGCGGTCGCAGGTAAAGTGCCATTTTAAATGAGAGTTAAATTCGAGGGGAATTCTATAATAAATCGGCTGAAAAACCATGAAGAGAATAGGTCATTCAGCACTGGTATGGTAATCACTCAGATACGACGTGCCTGCCAAAATACCTTGCGCCAATAGACGTTATCCAGTGAAGAGCGAATCACGCCCTGGCTGGTAGAAGCGTGGATAAAGGTGTTATCGGTATCATAAATACCCACATGCAGGCCATTCTCTCCACTGCCCGTTTTAAAGAAGACCAGATCACCGGGCAGCAAATCGCGTTTATCAATGCGTGTGCCAATATCCGTCTGGTCGACGGTAGAACGCGGCAGTTGCATATCGAATTTATCGCGGAAGGTTAGATAAACAAAACCAGAACAGTCTACACCGCCTCGACTTAATCCGCCGTAGCGATAAGGCGTGCCACGCCAGCGACCTAACTGATCATTGAGTTGGGCAATCACGGTGATGGAGTCAGAAAGACGGCCATTCGGCGGCGGCGCGTGATGGCTACTACACCCAGCCAGCAGCATCATCAGAAGAAATACCGTTATTCGCATCAGAATGTCCCTAAATCCGTCGCCCGGATGACACTTTAGCGGCAAATCTGCTTAACAGGCAATGTTATTCAGGGAATAAACAGCAAAGGGCCTTGCGGCGTATCCAATTGTTCAAACTCGGTTTGGTACAGCGGGGAGAGATTGGCGGCGGTGAGGACTTCCCGCGCACGTCCCTGCATGACCACTTCCCCCTGATGCATCAACCCTACGCGGTCAGCATGGCGCAGACTGTGGTTAAGATCGTGGCCGCTGGCAATCACCGCGATACCGGTGCGGCACAGCTGGAGCAGCAATTTGTCCACGGCTCGCTGCTGTGCGACATCCAGCGCCGTCAGTGGCTCATCCAGAATTAAAAGCTTGCCGTGAGGATTGATCGCTGGATGGATTTGCATCACCACCGCCGCCAGCCGCACGCGCTGCCATTCGCCTCCGGAGAGTTGCGTCAGCTTACGGGTTAATTTGTCCTGTACGCTGAGTTGCGTCAGCACATCATTGAGTGTGACATCTGCCTGCGGCGACGCCGAAGAGAAATGCAATCGTAGATAGTGCCAGACGGGCATGGTCCCTAACGCGGCCTGTTGTTGCGGTAACCAGGCACGCCACTGAGCCAGCGCGGACCCGCTTAAGCGGCTCAACGACATTCCTGCAAGCTGAATCACGCCT
Source organism: Pantoea sp. SM3 (assembly GCF_000963995.1). Lineage (NCBI taxonomy): Bacteria > Pseudomonadati > Pseudomonadota > Gammaproteobacteria > Enterobacterales > Erwiniaceae > Pantoea > Pantoea sp. SM3. Next base: position 195,113 of record NZ_JZRD01000005.1, on the reverse strand, counting down.
TGAGCCGGTAATAATCCCGACAGCGCACTGAGCAAAGTACTTTTTCCCGCGCCATTCGGGCCCACCAGATGTATCCATTCACCCGCATTGACGCTGAGATCAACCGGAGCCAGACGTCCTGCGACGCTGACTCCCTGACACTGCAACAGCATTTACTCTGCCAGCGCCTGCTCAACGCGTTTCAGGATGATCGGATCATCAGGCGTCATATCCGGAGAAAAACGCGCAATCACCTTGCCCTGTTTGTTGATGAGGAATTTTTCGAAGTTCCACAAAATGTCGCCCTCAGCTTTAGGTGCACGGCCTTTGCTCACCATACGCTCGAGGAAACCGCTGCCTTCAGGACGTTCGGCTTCCGGCTGCGCTGCCGTTAACTGCGCATACAGCGGATGACGATCTGCACCGTTCACATCGGTTTTATCGAACATCGGGAAAGTCACACCATAAGTGGTGCTACAGAAGGTTTTGATCTCTTCGTTGCTGCCCGGCTCCTGCTCCAGAAACTGGTTGCAGGGGAAACCCAGCACGCTAAAGTTTTTGTCCTGCCAGGCTTTCTGCAGTGATTCAAGTTGCTCATACTGCGCCGTCAGCCCACATTTTGACGCCACGTTGACCACCAGCAGTACGTTGTCCTGATACTGTGCCAGCGTCGTTTTTTCGCCGTCCAGGGTAACCAGTTCTGTCTGATAAATGCTCATTGTCGATTCCTGTTGTTGAGACCAAGATGCCAGCCATTGCTAGCGCGAAGATTTCACTAATAGCACGATAAACAGCGGTGCGCCGAGGGTGGCGGTGACCACGCCAATCGGCAGCTCTGCCGACGTCAGCACCAGTCGGGCGATAATATCTGCCCCGAGGAGCACCGCAGCCCCTGCCAGCGCCGAGGCGGGCAGCAGGTAACGATGATCGCTAAAACCGCTTAAGCGTAACAGATGAGGGATGACCAATCCGACAAACCCGATGGCACCGGCCATCGCCACGCTGGTGCCAACCAGCCAGCCCATCGCCAGCACTAACAGGTTGCGCCATAACAACAACGGCAGGCCTAGCTGACGCGCCGAGGTCTCCCCCAGTGAGAGTAAATTCAGCGTACGCGCGGTGGCGGTAAGCAGCAGAGTAACCGGCAACAGCGCCAGCATCATCCAGCCATAGCGCCAGTCAATACCGCCAAAGCCGCCCATCATCCAGTACATTAACTGCCGCAGATCGAGGCTGGTGCTAAAGTACACGGCCCATGTCATCACTGCGCTACAGATAATGCCGAGCGCGACCCCTGTGAGCAATAAGCGGCTGGCTGAAAGCTGACGATGGGCAAAGTGCAGCAGGATCAGCGTGATCAATAATGCGCCCGCCATCGCCGCCAGCGCCAGGCTCCATAACGAGCCATTGCCCAGCATGACACCCAACACTAACCCAATGCCCGCGCCATTTGATACGCCAAGCAGGCCGGGTTCTGCCAGCGGATTGTTGAACAGCGCCTGCATCACTACACCACACACCGCCAGTGCTGCGCCCACCAGTAGCACGGCCAGCGTCCGCGGTAAGCGTAACTGCCAGACGAAGAGCTCACCCTTCGATGAAAACCATTGGGTTGGGGAAATCCAGCTGTCTCCGGCACACAGACTGAGTACAAACAGCAGTAGCAGAGTGGCACTCAGCAGCATTAGCCAGCGCTGGCTGCGACGATCGGCCTGATAAGCAAGCTGGTCCAACAGAGTCATAGATGAGATTGGCTGAGAAAACAGAGATTTGATTTTAGTGAGATTGTGGCAAAAAGAAAGCGGCACCGAGTGGGTGCCGCTGAGCAATGCTTACTGATGAGGCGGGATCGGTTGACCGTGATTATCACGCTTATCGTGGTTATCGTGGCTATCACGCGGGTCATGATGCTGGTCGCGCGGCTGAGGTTTGTTATCGTGGCGCGGCGCATTGCCCGGGTGCTGTGACTGCCAGCCATTACCGTTCCAGTAACCGTGTGGGCCTTTCATGCCAACACGCTGATTGTGGTGCTGTTTCCACCAGGTTGGCGCTCGCCAGTCGTAGCCATCCCAATAGTAGCCACGTTTATCCTGATCACCGATATGAATAGAGACACCCGGTGTGTTGATGTTAACGGAAACATTGGCGCTAGCCAGCAGCGGCATGCCTAACAGGATGCCCAGTAAAAGTGCTGTCTTTTTCATCAGCAATACCCCTTGTTATGTGATGGCGCTGTTATAACAAATGGATTGCGACAGTCACTATCAGCCAGTGCCGATTTTCATCTTATTTTCCGCACACTTACGAAATCCTGACATTATGGAAAAATTGCGCAGAATGGCTATCTTGCAGCCAATAAAAAAGGCCGCTAAGCGGCCTTTTTGTCATACTGAAATTAGTCAGCGTCCTTCGGTGTCGCGTTCTCAACGCGACTTTTCAACTTCTGTCCCGGACGGAAGGTCACCACTCGGCGGGCAGTGATAGGAATATCTTCCCCCGTCTTCGGGTTACGGCCCGGACGTTGGTTTTTGTCACGCAGATCAAAATTACCAAATCCGGACAGTTTAACCTGTTCTCCGTTCTCCAACGCGCGGCGAACTTCTTCAAAGAAGAGCTCAACCAACTCTTTGGCATCGCGTTTGCTCAACCCGAGTTTTTCAAACAGGTACTCTGACATTTCAGCTTTTGTAAGCGCCATAGGTTCAATCCCTCAAGGTTGCCTGGAATCGCTCTTTTAATGCCGCAACGCATTTGGCAACGGTCGCGGCAATCTCCTCTTCTTCGAGTGTCCGGCTGGTATCCTGCAAAATCAGGCTAATCGCGAGGCTCTTTTCGCCCTCGTTCACGCCCTTACCACGGTACACGTCAAACAAGTTTACGCCAACTACCTGATTTACGCCAACTTTCTTACACTCCGCGATGATATCTGCTGCGGGCACGTTTTCAGCCACTACCACAGCGATATCACGACGGTTCGCCGGGAAGCGTGAAATCTCGCGCGCGTCAGGCAGGACGCGGTCTGCGACCTTATTCCAAAGCAGTTCAAACACTAAGGTGCGGCCGTTGAGATCCAGCTTACGTTCCAACTCCGGATGAACCACTCCGATAAATCCGATTCGTTCGCCGCGTAAATAAATTGCCGCGCTCTGTCCTGGATGCAGTGCCGGATTAGCTTCTGCACGGAAAGAAATCTCATCAAGTTTACCGGTCAAATCCAGTAGCGACTCTAAATCGCCTTTTAAATCATAGAAGTCAACTGTCTGGCGCGCCAGATCCCAATGCTCTTCGTAGCGATTACCGCTCAGAACCCCCGCCAGCATAAGATCCTGGCGAATACCGAGATCGGCCTGCGTATCAGGAACAAAGCGCAAACCGCTCTCAAACAGGCGTACGCGGCCTTGCTGACGGTTCTGGTTATACACCACTGCACCAAGCAGGCCGGTCCACAGCGACAGGCGCATCGCCGACATATCGCTGGAAATTGGGCTTGGCAGAATCAGCGCTTCTTCGCCTGGATGCAGCAACTGCTGCACTTTTGGATCAACGAAGCTATAAGTAATGGCTTCCTGATAACCTTTATCGACGAGCAGGTTACGCGCACGCTTCAGCGACAAATCCGCTTCGCGATGCTGAGTCATGATCAGGTTGGCTTTCACTGGCACGTCTGGGATGTTGTTGTAGCCGTACACGCGGGCCACTTCTTCAACCAGATCTTCCTCAATCGCCATATCGAAACGCCAGCTTGGCGCAACGGCTGTCCACTCGCCATTGCCCACGCTCACTTCGCAACCCAGACGCGTCAGGATATCGGTGACCTGCTCATCGGCGATCTCGTGACCAATCAGACGGTCCAGCTTTTCGCGACGCAAAGTGATAGTGGCGCGCTCAGGCAATTTACTGGCGTCGGTTTGATCGATAACCGGACCTGCTTCACCACCGCAGATGTCGAGCAGCAGCTGGGTAGCACGCTCAATGGCTTTGAATTGCAGCGCCGGATCAACACCACGCTCGTAACGGTGTGACGCATCGGTATGCAGGCCCTGACGACGTGCACGGCCGGTGATCGCCAGCGGTTCAAAGAAGGCACACTCGAACAGCACATTTTTGGTTTCTTCGTTCACACCAGAGTGCTCACCACCAAAAATACCGCCCATCGCCAGCGCTTTTTGATGGTCAGCAATCACCAGCGTATCGCTGCTGAGTTTGGCTTCAGTGCCATCCAGCAGCGTCAACACTTCACCCTCTTCCGCCATGCGCACCACAATGCCGCCGTCAATGCGGTCGAGGTCAAAGGCGTGCATTGGCTGACCCAGTTCCAGCAGAACGTAGTTGGTGATATCTACCACCGGGTCGATAGAACGGATTCCACAGCGACGCAGTTTTTCACGCATCCACAGTGGCGTTGCCGCTTTTACGTTAATCCCTTTCACCACGCGGCCCAGATAACGTGGGCAAGCCTCTGTGGCGTCCACGCGAATCGGGAAGGTATCGGTGATTGTTGCCTTAACGGGCTCAATCGTTGGCTCTGTGAGTGGCAAACCGTTGACCACCGCCACATCGCGCGCGATGCCGATAATACCGAGGCAATCAGCACGGTTAGGGGTCACACTGATTTCAATGGTGTTGTCATCCAGTTGCAGATAGCTGCGGATATCCGTGCCAATCGGCGCATCAGCGGGCAGTTCAATAATGCCGCTGTGATCGTCGGAAATACCCAGCTCAGAGAACGAGCACAGCATGCCTTCTGAAGGCTCACCGCGCAGTTTCGCGGCTTTGATTTTGAAATCGCCTGGCAGCACAGCGCCGACGGTCGCCACGGCGACTTTCAGGCCCTGGCGGCAGTTTGGCGCGCCACAGACGATATCCAGCAGGCGCTCGCCGCCCACGTTGATTTTGGTCACGCGCAGTTTGTCGGCGTTCGGGTGCTGGCCGCACTCCACCACTTCACCCACGACCACGCCATGGAACGCACCGGCGACAGGATCCACGCCGTCCACTTCCAGGCCGGCCATGGTGATTTGCTCAGACAGCGCAGCGCTGTCCAGGGCTGGATTTACCCATTCGCGTAACCAGAGTTCACTGAATTTCATTGGATAACCTGCCCTTATTTAAATTGTTTGAGGAAACGTAAATCATTTTCGAAGAAGGCGCGCAGATCGTTCACGCCATAACGCAGCATGGTGAGACGCTCCATCCCCATGCCGAAAGCGAAGCCCGAGTAAACTTCCGGATCGATGCCGACATTGCGCAGAACATTTGGATGCACCATGCCGCAGCCCAGCACTTCCAGCCACTTGCCGTTTTTACCCATCACATCCACTTCTGCGGAGGGTTCAGTGAACGGGAAGTAAGAAGGACGGAAGCGAATCTGCAGGTCTTCTTCAAAGAAGTTGTTCAGGAAATCGTGCAGCGTGCCTTTCAGATTGGTGAAGCTGATGTCTTTATCAACAATCAGGCCTTCCATCTGATGGAACATTGGGGTGTGCGTTTGATCGTAGTCGTTACGATACACGCGACCTGGCGCGATGATGCGGATCGGTGGCTGCTGGTTTTTCATGGTGCGGATCTGCACGCCAGACGTCTGGGTGCGCAGCAGACGGGTGGCATCGAACCAGAAGGTATCGTGGTCAGCACGCGCCGGATGGTGGCCGGGAATGTTGAGTGCGTCGAAGTTATGATAGTCATCTTCGATTTCCGGACCCGTGACCACCGCAAAGCCCAACTCGCCGAAGAAGTTTTCGATACGGTCGATGGTGCGGGTCACCGGGTGCAATCCACCGTTCTCAACGCGACGACCAGGCAGCGAGACATCAATGGTCTCTGCGGCGAGGCGTGCATTCAGTTCAGCGCTTTCCAGGGTGTTTTTACGCTCGGTAAGGCGGTCTTGTACCTGCTGCTTCGCTTCGTTAATCACCGCGCCTGCTGCCGGACGATCTTCCGCTGGCAGTTCACGCAGGGTGGTCATTTGCAGCGTCAGGTGCCCTTTCTTACCCAGGAATTCGACGCGCACGGCGTCCAGGGCGGCGATATCCGACGCCTCGTCGATAGCGGCCGTGGCACGGGCCACCAGGTCTGCGAGTTGGGACATGATTTCCTCTTCTTCCAGCCAGGCTGGTCAGTTCTTGTAAGGACCGTGAGATCCGATTAAGTGTCGCCAGAAACAAAAAAGCCTCCACGAGGGAGGCTTTCAGCGCGATTTTTCGTTTCTTTTCTTATGCGCAAAAGCCCCCGATTGTCAGGCGCTAAAGTAAAAAAAGAAACGGAAAATAGCAGCGTGCATGCTTGCGTTACCTTGTCTTGATAGAAACCGCACTATTGAAAAGCCCAGCGGTTAAAATGTCAATCTTTTGCGTGAGTTGCAGGCAATAAAAAAGGGAGCAAGCTCCCTTTTTCATCTGACTTACGCCAGAGCTGATTTTGCTTTTTCGACCAGTGCCGTGAAGGTCACTTTGTCGAATACAGCGATGTCAGCCAGAATCTTACGGTCGATTTCAATAGAGGCTTTTTTCAGGCCATTGATGAAACGGCTGTAAGAGATACCGTTCTGACGGGCCGCAGCGTTGATACGCGCGATCCACAGCTGACGGAACTGACGCTTACGTTGACGACGGTCACGGTAAGCATACTGACCAGCTTTGATAACAGCCTGGAAAGCAACGCGGTAAACACGTGAACGTGCACCGTAGTAGCCTTTAGCTTGTTTTAAGATTTTCTTGTGACGTGCGCGAGCAATTACACCACGTTTTACGCGAGCCATGTGAGCTCTCCTATATCATATTCTGTGATGCCCTATTCCCTGCAGTACGCAAAGTGTTCAGGCAGATTTATAAAAAGTTTACTTATGCGTACGGCAGGCAGGCAACAACCAGACCCAGATCGCCTTTAGACACCATGCCTTTCGGACGCAGGTGACGTTTACGCTTGGTAGACTTCTTAGTCAGAATATGACGCAGGTTCGCGTGCTTACGCTTGAAGCCGCCAGAAGCGGTCTTCTTGAAGCGCTTAGCCGCGCCACGGACAGTTTTAATCTTTGGCATTTTTACAAATATCCACTTCGCATTGTTAATAAAATGAATCAGACAGGCGAATAAAATTCCGCACAGCGCGAACGCTGCGCGGTATTATTACTTGAAGGCCTACTGTTTCTTCTTCGGTGCGAGCACCATGATCATCTGGCGGCCTTCGATCTTAGTCGGGAAGGACTCGACAATGGCCAGATCCAGATCTTCACACAGGTCTTTACGGACGCGGTTGAGCACTTCCATACCGATCTGCTGGTGCGCCATTTCACGACCACGGAAACGCAGCGTGATTTTGGCTTTATCGCCCTCTTCCAGAAAGCGAATCAGGTTGCGTAGTTTGACCTGATAGTCGCCATCATCGGTACCAGGACGGAATTTGATTTCCTTAACCTGGATAACTTTCTGCTTCTTCTTCTGTTCCTTAGAAGACTTACTCTTTTCATAAAGGAACTTGCCGTAATCCATAATACGGCAAACCGGCGGTTCGGCGTTCGGGCTGATTTCAACTAAATCTACGCCAGCTTCTTCGGCTTTCTCAATTGCTTCGCGCAATGTCACAATGCCAAGTTGCTCGCCGTCTACGCCAGTTAAGCGCACTTCGGTAGCACGGATTTCGCCGTTGATACGGTTCGGACGCGTCGGTTGTACTCGTTTTCCGCCTTTAATAACCTTATTCCTCTAATTGGTGAAGATGTCGGCTGCGAATCTCTTGTTGCAGCTTCTCAACAAACACATCTACGTCCATGCTCCCGAGGTCTTTACCACGGCGGGTGCGCACGGCAACTTTGCCTGCTTCCACCTCTTTCTCACCGCAAACCAGCATATAAGGGACGCGACGTAATGTGTGCTCGCGGATTTTAAAGCCTATCTTCTCGTTTCTCAAGTCTGCTTTGACACGAATGCCAGCTTTCTGCAATTTCTTTGTCAATTCACTGACATATTCTGCCTGACTGTCGGTAATATTCATCACCACAGCCTGCACCGGGGCCAGCCAGCTCGGGAAGAAGCCCGCGAACTCTTCGGTCAGGATGCCGATAAAGCGCTCCATTGAACCGAGAATCGCACGGTGAATCATGACCGGCGTCTGACGATCGTTGTTTTCGCCCACATAAGTGGCGTCCAAACGTTTTGGCAGGGAGAAGTCTAGCTGAACGGTGCCGCACTGCCATGCGCGGTCGAGGCAATCGTACAGGGTAAACTCAATTTTCGGGCCGTAGAAGGCACCCTCTCCTGGCTGATATTCGAACGGAATTTCGTTCTCCTTCAGCGCTTCTGCTAAATCCACTTCCGCACGGTCCCACATTTCATCGGTACCGATACGTTTCTCCGGACGGGTCGACAGTTTCACCACGATTTTTTCAAAACCGAAGGTGCTGTACATGTCGTAAACCATGCGGATACAGCTGTTCACTTCATCACGAACCTGATCTTCAGTACAGAAGACGTGTGCATCATCCTGGGTAAAACCACGAACGCGCATCAGGCCGTGCAATGCGCCTGAAGGCTCATTACGGTGGCAGCTACCAAATTCCGCCATACGCAGCGGCAGGTCACGGTAGGATTTCAGACCCTGATTAAAGATCTGAACGTGGCCAGGGCAGTTCATTGGCTTGATGCAATATTCACGGTTCTCTGAAGAGGTGGTGAACATCGCTTCTTTGTAGTTTTCCCAGTGGCCGGTTTTTTCCCACAGCACACGGTCCATCATGAACGGACCTTTCACTTCCTGGTAATCGTACTCTTTCAGCTTGGTACGGACGAACACTTCCAGTTCACGGAAGATGGTCCAACCGTCGTTGTGCCAGAACACCATACCTGGCGCTTCTTCCTGCATATGGTACAGGTCGAGCTGCTTACCGATTTTACGGTGATCGCGCTTCGCCGCTTCTTCCAGGCGCTGCAGATAGGCAGCCAGCTGCTTCTTGTCGCCCCACGCTGTACCGTAAATACGCTGCAGCATTTTGTTGTCGCTGTTGCCGCGCCAGTAAGCACCGGAGATTTTCTGCAGTTTGAAGTGATGGCAGAAACGCATGTTCGGCACGTGCGGACCGCGGCACATGTCGATATATTCTTCATGATGATACAAACCAGGTTGATCATCGTGGCTGATGTTTTCGTCAAGAATGGTGGTTTTGTAGCTTTCGCCACGCTCAGCAAACACGTCACGCGCTTCCTGCCAGCTCACCTTCTTCTTCACAACATCGTAATTAGTCTCAGCCAGCTGGTGCATACGCTTTTCCAGCAGCTCAAGATCTTCCTGCGTCAGGGTGTGATCCAAATCGACGTCATAATAGAAGCCGTTATCAATCACCGGACCAATCGCCATTTTGGTATTCGGCCACAGCTGTTTAATTGCATGCCCTAACAGGTGTGCACAAGAGTGACGAATAATTTCCAGACCGGCTTCATCTTTGGCGGTGATAATTGCCACCTGAGCATCTTCGGTGATCGGATCAACCGCGTCCACCAGCTCGCCATTAACACGACCGGCAATGCAGGCTTTCGCCAGACCCGGTCCAATATCCAGAGCGATATCCATCACGCTGACCGGACGGTCAAATACGCGCTGGCTGCCATCAGGAAGAGTAATTACTGGCATTTCATATCCTTAATTGCAGTGGTAAGCCACACGAAAGCCTACATGCAACATTGAGTTCTGTTTGAGTAACCCGGCGTAATGTCAGACCCACGTTGTCGGAATGACGCCAGGAATGTAAAGCGCCGGAGATAATAGCAGCTTTCTGCCGCGATCTAAACCCGCGAAAAATGCGCTAAGCCATCGACAGATAAAAAAAAACCGCTGCGCGGCGCAGGCCGGCAACGGTTTCTTCATCACGGCTCGCTTACATCGCGTAAGAAAGCTGGATGGTGGTTTTGGTGTCGGTACGATCCGGCGCAGACTCTGGCGGATTGTTATTCCAGGTCACGTTGTAAGCCAGCTTCAGCGCAAAGTGCGAGTTAATCGCTACCTGCAAGCCGGTTTCGGAGTTCACCGTCGTATCATCACCGAAGCTGCTCAGCACAGATACACCCTGAATGAACTTGGTGGTATCCGTCAGCTGCCATTGATAACTCACCGCACCATAGCCCAGGGCTTTGGTTTCGTGGCCACCCGCGTGGAAGTCATCATAACGAACACCTGGACCGAATTCAGCACGCAGTGAATGCACCGGGCCATTAAGGATCTGGCGACCGTAACCTGCGGTCAACACATCGCGTGAGTCATAACCGTTGAAACGGTCGCTCAACCAGCTTGCCTGGCCGAACAGGTAGTCAGCACTGTTCAGGTTGTAACGAGTACGACCACCCAGGCTGTAGGTCTCTGACGAACGCTCATCGTTTGAGGAGTTGTTCGCGGCATTACCCCAGAGACTGTAAGCGGTGTTGGTCTGATACCAGGTCATGTTGGTCGCAGCACTCAGCGCTGAACTGGTGGTGTTACCGGTTTGAGCCAGATATCCCGCTGACGCGCTGCCTTCAAACGGTTTTTTTGCCGTTGAAGGGTCATCCATAGAGGTAAAAACAGTGTTATCAGCTAATGCCTGGTGACAAAATGCTCCAGCAGAGAGCAATACAACAGCGGACAGCTTATTAAAGGCTTTCATTAAATGTGACCCGTACGGCAGTTTAAAAAAGAGTGAGTCTGAAGAGTTTTCCCGGCCAATCAATGCAATTTACGGTAAGTTTTGTAAAAAAGTATGAAGGTGCCAGAAATGCCAGGTTCCGCGCTGGAACCGCATGGTTAATAGGAGCTTTCCCATTTCCGCTGCGCATTATAAGAGGCAATTAACCAAATAGCAGCCCAATTGATACAAGAATTTTCTGAAGCCTGTTGACGCAGATTTACGCCTCCTTTCCCCTCCCAATTGCGCAGAATTCGCTCTATTCGCAGCGCTGGTCTACGCTGGAATTTGTTCCATAACAACGAGGTGAATGATGAGTAACCACGACCTGAAACGTTACATTGTCACGCTAAGCTATTCGGATGAGAGCTTAGGCGATCTGCAATCTCTGAACAGTGTGATGGTCAATGGCGGTTACACCACGACCCTGCATGACGACGAGGGCCGTTCACATGAATTGGGGACCAACAGTTTTGGCATCATCACTGCCCTGGAACAACACGAGATTGCGGAACACGCAGCCGGGCTGGCCGATGTTGCTTTGCACCGCCAGGCAGGGGTGAAAATCAGCACGCTTTCCGAATTTCTAAAGGCAAAACCCTGACGCGCCACAAATAATCGCCCCACCACTGGTTTTGCTGAAGTTTTGAGCGCTACAATCAAACTTACGCAGCGAATAAAGAGGATTACCCAATGTGGTCAGCCATTAGTCGTCTGTTGAGCGAACACGCCGGTGAAGCTGAAATCACTGAACGTTACGAACTTCCCGGTGGCGATGTGCATCCTGCCTGGCGCCTCCGCTACGGCGATCTCGACGTTTTCGTTAAATGTAATACGCGCGATATGCTCACCCTGTTTAGCTGGGAAGCGGATCAGTTGGGCTTGCTGGCGCGGACACAGACGGTCCGGGTGCCAAAAGTGTATGGCGTCGGGAATGACCGCGACAGCAGCTTTTTGCTGTTGGAGTATATTCAGCCAGAGGCGCTGAACGAACACAGCGCCTTCCAGCTTGGCCAGCAGTTAGCTCACCTGCATCAATGGAGCGAGCAACCGCAGTTTGGCCTCGATTACGATAACAACATCACCACCTCCCCCCAGCCCAACAGCTGGCTACGCCGCTGGTCGGTGTTCTTTGCTGAACAGCGTATTGGCTGGCAACTACAACTGGCCGCTGAGAAAGGGGTGCAATACGGCAATACCGAACTGATCGTCGATTGCGTGCAACGCGCGCTGGCCAATCATCATCCACAGCCTTCTTTATTACACGGCGATTTGTGGCCTGCTAACTGCGCGGATAGCAGCAGTGGGCCATGGTTGTTTGACCCCGCCTGCTATTGGGGCGATCGAGAATGCGATCTCGCGATGCTAAATTACTACGTCGAATTGCCACGCCAGATTTACGAGGGATATCACTCGGTGTGGCCGCTGGCAGAAGGATTTTCGCAACGACAGCCCGTGTATCAGCTCTACTATTTGCTCAACCGCGCCAACGTGTTTGCCGGTAACTGGACAAACGCCGCACAATTCGCGATTGACCAGTTGTTAAATGAAGATGCATTGGGACAACGTCAGGCCAGGCCGGCCTGACGCCTTACAGCATGCCCAGTAATTTCAGGACAAAATAACCCGCAATAGCAATCACGATTGGCAGGATATAGAGCGGGAAAACTTGCAGCAAAATAGTATGTCGCGGGACATGGATCTTCTCTTCCAGCTGCGCGCGTGTGCGTCCTTCTGCTCCTTTGGCTTGTTCAAGAATCAACTGATCCTCAATACCTTCCTTGATGTGACGCGACTGACGCCACATGCGTGCGCCTGACGCCTGCAGCGCAATGCCGACGAAAATCAGGATGTAGATGATCCAGAAGCCAATATTGGCACCGCCATTAAACTCCGGAACCGGTGAATTTTGCCAAAACAGGTTCAAAAACGGCGTGTTGAACTTGATCATGTCGACCATGACATGGACAAAATCGAGCATCACGGCATCAATGCCCGGCTGCTTTTCACTGTGTTTAAACATGAAGCCGAGAATTGAAATAATGGTGGATAGCAGCGCCGGAATAAAAATTACCCAGCCAGCCACTCGCTTAAGGATGGCGATGCGGCCAGCCTGTTGGTAAGTCATGGTGTCTCCCTTCACATACAGTAGTTTTGCCCTAAGTCTACCTGCACTGCGGCTTTTTTTCCTGAAAAATGCGTAACCTGCCGTGAGTCGGATTTACCGGCTGCACATGGTATGGTAGGGCAAATTTCAAACGGAGCTGTTGTATGTCTTATCGTCGCCCGGTGTTGGCCGCTATTTTTGATATGGACGGATTGCTGATCGATTCTGAACCCCTGTGGGATCAGGCGGAACTGGATGTGTTTGCCAGTTTGGGGGTGGATATTACCCGCCGCCATGAACTGCCCGATACGCTGGGTTTGCGCATCGATCAAACCGTCCGTATGTGGTTTGAAGCCCTGCCGTGGAACGGCCCGGATCAGGCGGAAGTGACGCAACGTATCATTGCCCGCGCACTGGCATTGGTTGAGGAGACGCGTCCATTACTGCCCGGCGTTGAACAGGCATTGCAACTTTGCCAGCAGCAGGGATTGAAGATCGCCCTCGCCTCAGCATCACCGCTGTTTATGTTGGAGCGCGTGCTGGAGATGTTCGACCTGCGCAAATACTTCGACGCCATTGCTTCAGCCGAAGCACTGCCTTACAGCAAACCTCATCCACAGGTCTATCTGGATGCGGCGGCGAAGTTGGCGGTGGATCCGCTGAACTGTGTGACGCTGGAAGATTCGTTTAATGGCATGATCGCCACCAAAGCCGCGCGCATGCGTTCGATTGTGGTGCCTGCAGCTGAGTACGCGGATGATGCGCGTTGGGCGCTGGCCAATGTGAAGCTGGCGAATTTGACCGAGCTGAAAGCTGAGCATCTGTTCAATTAATTCTGATACACCTGTGTCGGGCCAGGACGCAGCCCATCCACTCTCGTTGCCCACCTGTGGGCAACGCTTTCCATTGTTCCTCTGAGCACTCACTACAGCAATAACCGTGTGTATTAGATCGCCCACACAATTAAATAAAACAACGTTTCATTTTTATTGAATTCATGTCCCATCCTGCCTAAGATGCCCAAAGACCCACTTCGGGACACTTCCTTTAACTTTGAGAGGTCTGAGATGGACGTTCGTCAAAGCATTCATACTGAGCATGCAAAAAATCTGGACACCGCCGGATTACGTCGCGAATTTTTGATCGAGAAAATTTTTGCGGCCGACAATTACACCCTCACTTACAGCCACATTGATCGCATCATCATTGGGGGTGTTATGCCAATTCAGCAGTCGGTGACGATCGGTGAGGAAGTCGGCAAACAGCTGGGCGTCAGCTATTTTCTCGAACGCCGCGAACTGGGCGTGATCAACATTGGCGGACCGGGCTTGATTGACGTCGATGGCAAAACCTGGGAGGTGGGCCATCAGGAGGCGCTGTATGTTGGCCAGGGTGCCAAAAGCGTGGTTTTCCGCAGCAGCAACGCCAATCTTCCAGCGAAGTTTTACTACAACAGCGCACCCGCACATACCCGTTATCCGGATAAAAAGATTACCCTGCAGGATGCAGTCAAAGCCACGTTAGGCGATGCTGCGACCTCAAACCGTCGCACCATTAATAAATTTATCGTGCCGGATGTGTTACCTACCTGCCAACTCACCATGGGACTCACGCGTCTTGATGACGGCAATCTGTGGAACACCATGCCGTGTCACACCCATGAACGTCGCATGGAAGTGTACTTTTACTTTGATATGGCAGATGACAGCGCCGTTTTCCACATGATGGGTCAGCCGCAGGAAACGCGCCATTTACTGGTGCACAACGAGCAGGCGGTGATTTCACCGAGTTGGTCAATCCATGCCGGTGTGGGGACACAGCGCTATACCTTTATCTGGGGCATGGTGGGCGAAAACCAGGTGTTCGATGACATGGATCACGTCAGCATCAGCGCGCTGCGCTAACAGGAGCGGAAGATGATTCTTAACGCATTTAATCTTGAAGGCAAAATTGCGCTGGTCACCGGCTGCAATACCGGTTTAGGTCAGGGGATGGCCTTAGGGTTGGCGCAAGCCGGCTGTGACATCATCGGCGTTAACCGTGCCGGTCCTGCCGATACACAGGCTAAAGTTGAAGCCCTGGGCCGCCGCTTTTGGTCGATTCAGGCCGATTTGACTCAGCCGAAAGGGGTGCCGCAGATTGTTGAGCAAGCCGTGGCTCAGGCAGGACGTATCGATATTCTGGTGAATAACGCGGGCATCATCCGCCGTGAAGATGCGCTCAACTTCAGCGAGCAGGACTGGGACGATGTGATGAACATCAACAGCAAAAGCCTGTTCTTCCTGTCTCAGCAGGTGGCGCGTCAGTTTATCGCTCAGGGCAACGGCGGCAAAATTATTAATATCGCCTCAATGCTCTCCTTTCAGGGCGGCATCCGCGTGCCCTCTTACACTGCGTCGAAAAGCGCAGTGATGGGTTTAACGCGGCTGATGGCCAATGAGTGGGCGAAACACGGCATTAACGTAAATGCCATCGCTCCTGGCTACATGGCGACCAATAACACCGAACAACTGCGCAATGATGAGTCGCGCAATGAAGAGATCCTTGGGCGCATCCCTGCCGGACGCTGGGGTGTTCCGGATGATATGATGGGTCCGATCGTGTTTCTGGCTTCTGACGCTGCAGATTATGTGCACGGCTACACGCTGGCCGTCGATGGTGGATGGTTAGCACGCTAACCTGTTCTTTTCCCGCGTCATTATGACGCGGGAAAGCGAAAAATATTAACGCTTCGTTACAGCGTCACCGTTCTATTTCACTGGATAAATCCCTATACTGGATGCATCGACAGTTTTTGCAGCCAGGTTTCATCATGACGGCCGAAGGCCATATCATTTTTGCCATTGCCAGTGCGATTTTTGCTAAGCGTGCGGAGCTGACGCCAGTCATGGCCAGCGCCGACTGGTGGCATCTCGTGCCTGCTGCACTTCTGACCTGTCTGCTGCCTGATATTGACCATCCTAAATCTGTGTTAGGCCAGCGCCTGAAATGGATCTCGCAACCTATCGCTCGCGCCTTTGGTCATCGTGGATTTACTCACAGTTTGCTGGCGGTGGCGGTCAGCCTGTGGCTATTCCAGATTAACGTCCCGGCGGACTGGTTCCTGCCTGCCGATGTCTTACAGGGGATGACGCTGGGCTATCTCAGTCACATCGTCGCCGACATGTTGACCCCCGCAGGCGTCCCCTTGCTGTGGCCGTGCCGCTGGCGTTTCCGCCTGCCGCTGCTCAACAGCCAAAAAGGTAATCAGCTGGAGCGCGCACTTTGCCTCGCATTGGTCGGATATGCACTGTGGTTTCCCGCTGGCATGCCCTCTTTTGGTGCCAACGGTTGGCCCGAGCAACTGTTTAATACGCTGCAAAATGGAGTCGGTCGGCTGGTTAATGGTCAAAACGGTCAATAATCAGGCAGATCAATCAAGAAAGTTATAAACCATTCCTTTTGAGTATAAGCCTGCACTTTCCTGAACTGGTAACATTCCTGACATTCCCTGACGGGAACTTACTGTTTTCCGTGCCAGCCAAACGTGCTGCGCGGCACACCTCTGGAGTCGAGTATGGATTTTCCCCTCATTATTAATATCGTCGCCTTTGTTGCGTTGCTGATTCTGTTGAATCGCATTGGCAACCAAAGCTGGAGCTTGTCGAAACGCGTGCTGACTGGCTTAGTGATTGGCGTGCTGTTCGGTCTGGCGCTGCAAACCATTTATGGCGAAAACAGCCCGGTGGTTAAGGATTCAATCAGCTGGTTCAACATTGTCGGCAACGGTTATGTCCAGTTGCTGCAGATGATTGTGATGCCGCTGGTGTTTGCGTCGATCCTGAGCGCTGTCGCGCGCCTGCATAATGCCTCTTCACTCGGCAAGATCAGCGTGCTGACCATTGGCGTATTGCTGTTCACCACCGCGATCTCCGCGCTGGTGGGTGTGATGGTCACCGGGCTGTTTGGCCTGAGCGCAGAAGGTCTGGTGCAGGGTGCGCAGGAAACCGCACGTCTGAGCGCGATCCAGAGCAACTATGTAGGCAAGGTTGCAGATCTCAGTACGCCGCAGCTGCTGCTCTCCTTTATCCCGAAAAATCCGTTTGCCGATATGGCGGGCGCTAACCCAACCTCGATCATTAGCGTGGTGATCTTCGCTGCCTTCCTCGGCGTGGCGGCATTGCAGCTGCTGAAGGATGACAAAGTCAAAGGCGAGCGCGTACTGGTGGCAATTGATACGCTGCAGTCCTGGGTGATGAAACTGGTGCGTTTGATCATGAAGCTGACGCCGTACGGTGTGCTGGCGCTGATGACCAAAGTGGTGGCAGGCTCTAACCTGCAGGACATCATCAAGCTGGGCGGTTTTGTGGTGGCCTCTTATCTCGGTCTGGCGATCATGTTTGGCGTGCACGCCCTGCTGCTGTCAGTGAACGGTATCAACCCGATGCGCTTCTTCCGCAAAGTATGGCCGGTGATCACCTTCGCTTTCACCAGCCGTTCCAGTGCGGCCAGCATTCCGCTGAACGTGGAAACGCAGACGCGCCGTCTTGGTGTGCCGGAATCGATTGCCAGCTTCTCGGCTTCCTTTGGTGCCACCATTGGTCAGAACGGTTGCGCCGGTTTGTACCCGACCATGCTGGCGGTGATGGTTGCACCAACGGTCGGCATCAACCCGTTTGATCCGATGTGGATTGCGACACTGGTCGGTATCGTTACGCTGAGCTCAGCCGGTGTTGCCGGTGTTGGCGGCGGTGCTACTTTCGCTGCGCTGATTGTGCTGCCAGCGATGGGCTTGCCAGTCACACTGGTTGCCCTGCTGATTTCCATCGAGCCGCTGATCGATATGGGCCGTACCGCATTGAACGTCAATGGTTCGATGACAGCAGGTTCACTCACCAGTCGCTGGCTCGGTTTGACCGATAAAAAAGTGCTGGAAAGCGACGAGCACGCTGAACTGGCGCATCGCTAATTCCGACGCAACAGAACAACGGCAGGCCTCATCGCCTGCCGTTTTTTTATGGCTGAAACTCCGCAATTCCCCCCGATCGTGGCGTTAGCGTCAGGAAAGCGTTAAGCATGGTAAACAGACGAAAAATCAGCCACTTTTCACTTGAGTTTTGTCATTAAAAGGCGAATTCTGCTATCAGTCATAGCAGGAGAATCACCGATGAAAAACGTTATCGCCTCGGTGCTGGCGTTAACCTTATTAACGCCAGCCATCAGTTTTGCCCACCCTTACGGCTGGGGCCCCGGCCCAGGTCCACATTGGGGTGGGGGTCCACATTGGGGAGGTGGCCCACGTTGGGGTGGCCCGGGTCCGTTGCGCTTCTTACCTGAAGCGGCTACTGCGGTGCTGATTGGCGGTCTCACCTATTACATGCTGAATGGCAACTACTACCAGCGTCAGGGCGATACCTATGTCGTCGTTCAGGCGCCTGAAGCACCGCCAGAGGGCGGAATGCGCGTGCTGGATTTCAACGGAAAACGCTATTACGTGCAGGAAGGTCACTACTATCAGCGTGAGATGGGCGGCAATTATGTTGAAGTGCCCCGCCCGTACGGACTGTAAGCGTGAAACGAAAAAAGGCCCGTCATCGACGGGCCTTTTTGTATTCGGCAAGAATTACTGTGCAGCTTGCGGATCGGTATCGTAGTCTTTACAGCTCTGGAAGCCGTAGTTCATCACGCGGCCCACATCGTTGTAACTGACAAAGTAGGTCTGTGCTTTACCATCTCGCTCGCCGAGCACGTAGGTCTGGCAAGTACCACGGGCATGTACCATGGTAATTTCAGTTGATGGCGCACCCGCAATCTGGCGTACCTGATCGCGCGTCATTCCTTTTTTCACATCTTTAACCACCGGCTTAGTCACATAGCTTTCGGCTTTGTCATAAGTCGTACAACCCGATAAGGCTACCAGCGTCATAGCGGCAGCGATACATCCCAGCACTTTATTCATCTTTATATTCCTCATACTTTGTCCATGTCACACTAAGCCTGGATCATAAATCCAGATTTATCAACTTAATGGCTTCGCTTTAAGCCCATTCTGAAGCGTTAGTTTTACGTAAAGTTGCTGTGTTGCCGCTTCACGCTTCGTATAATCTCCCGGCAAAAAAAATCTTAAGACATCAATAAAACAGAGGATCAATGACACCTGCACACTCTAATCGGCTGGTTTACGCCATTACGCTGGGCCTGCTCGCGGCACTTGGACCGCTCTGTATCGACCTGTACTTGCCCGCCTTACCTGAACTGGCGCGCGATCTGCATACCGAAACCGCCACCGCGCAGTTAAGTTTAACCGCAGGATTACTGGGCCTCGGCGCCGGACAATTGCTGTTTGGCCCGATGAGCGACAAGTTTGGCCGTATCCGCCCGTTGTTGCTGTCGCTGGTGCTGTTATTTATCGCGTCGATTGGCTGCGCGCTAGCAAAAGACATTCACTCTCTGTTGGTAGCACGTCTGTTTGAAGGTCTGGCGGGCGCAGGCGGCGCGGTGTTGTCACGCGCTATCGCACGCGATATGTACAGCGGCCATGAACTGACTCGCTTCTTTGCCCTGCTGATGCTGGTGAATGGCCTGGCGCCAATTGGTGCACCGGTGCTCGGCGGTGTGTTAATGACGGTGCTGAACTGGCGCGGCATTTTTGTGGTACTCGGTTGTATCGCTGTACTGCTGATCTTCCTCGCACGCTGGAAACTGCACGAAACGCTGCCCGCTGAACGTCGTAGCCAGGGCTCAATCTTTTCCGCCTGGGCAGCACTCGGCCAGGTGATTACTCATCGTCCCTTCATGGGCTTCTGCCTGACGCAGGGCTTTATGATGTCCGGCATGTTTGCCTACATCGGCGCTTCCCCATTTGTGTTACAGCAAATCTACGGCCTCTCACCCCAGGCGTTTAGCTTCTGTTTCGCTGCTAATGGCTTCGGCCTGATTATTGCATCTCAAACCAGTGCACGTTTGTGCCCACTGTGGGGAGAATATCGCGTGCTAAAAGGCGGGCTGACGCTGGCATTCGTGGCGTCGAGCTGTCTGTTATTAGCGGGTCTGACCGGGGCACCGCTGCCGGTGATCCTGCTGGCACTGTTCTTCACCATTGCCAGTAACGGTGTCATTGCGACGACGGCTTCGTCTCTGGCGATGCAGAGTCAGGGGCATCGTGCAGGCAGTGCCTCAGCGGTGATTGGTGTCACCATGTTCACGTTAGGTGCCATTAGCGTGCCCGTAACCGGTTTGGGGGGCACCTCAGTATCGAGCATGACGGGCACTATCTTTGGCTGCTTTATGCTGGCAATTTTGATGTTCATCCTGTTGGCACAAAAACCAAAAAGCGCCTGAAAAGCCTGCAAATAAGTGCGACAACAAGCCATGCGGCTTGTTGTTTGCCAACGGAGGCGTTAGCTTTAGCAGATGATTCGTATTGTGCCGTCAGGCTACTGACTTGAGGAGAGGTTCATGTCACTGCAGCAGGAAATCATTGAAGCGTTGGGTGTTAAACCCGTTATCGATCCGCAACAGGAAGTCCGCGTCAGCGTCGATTTTCTGAAATCCTACCTGAAAGCCAATCCATTCCTGAAAACGCTGGTGCTTGGCATTAGCGGCGGACAGGACTCCACGCTGACTGGCATCCTGTCTCAAACCGCCATTCGCGAGTTGCGAGAAGAGACCGGCGATAAGGACTACACCTTTATCGCGGTACGTCTGCCGTATGGCGTGCAGGCCGATGAGCAGGATTGTCAGGATGCGCTGGCGTTTATCCAGCCGGATCGCACGTTAGTGGTCAATATCAAAGAAGCGATTCTCGCCAGTGAGCGCGCGTTGAAAGAAGCGGGCATCGCAGTCTCCGATTTCGTACGCGGCAACGAAAAAGCCCGCGAGCGTATGAAGGCACAATACAGCATCGCCGGCATGACCAAAGGCGTGGTAGTGGGCACCGACCATGCAGCCGAGGCCGTGACCGGCTTCTTTACCAAATACGGTGACGGTGGCAGCGATATCAACCCGATTTTCCGCCTGCACAAAGGCCAGGGCAAACAGCTGTTAAAAACGCTGGGCTGCCCGGAACACTTGTATCTGAAGCATCCTACTGCCGATCTGGAAGACGATCGTCCTGGCTTGCAGGACGAAGTGGCGCTTGGCGTGACCTATCAACAGATTGACGCTTATCTGGAAGGCAAAACCATCGATGCCGCCGCCGCAAAGACCATTGAAGGCTGGTATCTGAAAACCGAACACAAACGTCGTCCGCCGATTACCGTGTTTGACGATTTCTGGAAAAAGTAATTGTTCTACGTTTCCCGCCGCTGTCGCGGGAAACGCCCTCCTTCTGCCGCGGACTGGCGATAAAAGCATCACGCTGATATACTGGACGGACAACCAGTAATCGGAGTGTGTTTTGGTCAGACGTGCAGCCAGCCACCGCCTCGAATTTGATGCGGCCGCGATTTATCAATATCCCGAACATTTACGACAATGGCTGGAAGGATTACCCAATCAGCCAGGCGTGTATACCTTTCACGGTGAGAGCGACAGCCTGCCACTTTATATCGGCAAAAGCGTCAACCTGCGCAGCCGGGTAATGTCGCATTTTCGCACGCCGGATGAAGCCAACATGTTGCGTCAGGCGCGGCGTGTGACCTGGATCCCTACCGCGGGCGATCTTGGCGCGCAACTGCTGGAAGCGCAGATGATTAAAACGCAGCAGCCGCTGTTTAATAAGCGCCTGCGCAAAAATCGTCAGCTCTGTTCGTTGCAGCTTGGCGATGGCGCTCCGCAGGTGGTTTACGCCAAAGATCTCGACTTCTCCTGCTCCCCCAACCTCTACAGTTTGTTTCGCAGTCGTTTTGCGGCCATGGAAAAACTCAAGGCGATTGCCGATGAACAACGCCTGTGCCATGGATTACTGGGATTAGAGCGCTTATCACCGGGACGCGGCTGTTTTCGCGCCGCGCTAAAACGCTGCGCCGGGGCGTGCTGCGGTACCGAATCCGTTGAAGCCCATCAGCAACGTTTGCATCAGGCACTGGAACAGATGCGTGTGGTGTGCTGGCCGTGGCAAGGTCCGGTTGGCATGGTAGAAGTGGGAGCAGAGATGACACAGATTCACGTCATCGATCACTGGTTCTGGCTCGGTTCGGTCACCACCGAAGCGGAAGCCCGCCAGCTACAGCGCGCACGTCAGGGCTTTGATCATGACGGCTATAAAATTTTGTGTCGCCCGCTGTTGTCCGGGGTTTTCCCGCTGATCGAACTCTAAAACAAAACCGCCGACGCTGCCCAATGCATCAGATGCAGTGGACAACGTCGGCGGTCTCAAACCGATGAGCTAAACGGCTTATTCACCATCAGCCGGCGGTGGCGGCATTTTACCGTCATGCGGGCCTTTCTCTGTCAGACGTTTCTCAAAGTTGGCGTTGTACTGTTTTTTCTGTTCAGGTGTCAGCACGTTGTAAATCTTGTTCTGCATTTCCATCATGCTCACCGCACGATCTTTCGCGTTGGCGGTCATTTTCTCAGCCTGCGCTTCGGCTTTCGCTTTATCGAAAGTATCTGAAGCGATGATGCTGTGGTTAGCACGACGCTCTTCCAGAGATGGACGTTTCATCTCTTTATGGCTGTCACGCATGATGGTTTTGATCTGCGCTTTCTGCGCATCCGTCAGATTCAGGCCTTTGAACATCATCTCCATACCGTGATGACGCATTGGCGGCTTGTGCATCGGTTTTTCGCTACCTGCTGGCGGTGGTGTCAGATTGTCCGCTGCAGCGTGGACGATGTTGGCAGCACCAAGAGCCATTGCAGTAGCCAGGAACAGGGAAGTGAGTTTACGCATAATATTTGTCCTTACTATTCAGTTTCATGACGACAAGGTGTGTCGCGTCTTCGGAAACAAGCATACGACGCCAAACGTCAACTACTCAGAGTCTGAGTAAAGCCCTGAAAGCATAAAAGACAGTAATCAGGCAATCATGGAGAGAAAGAGAAGAAATGCGTGAGGAATTGCAAAAGAGTATGACAATCAAACGGAAATGCGCAGGAATTAAGGAGGAGTGTAACGGTATTGTCGGATTTGCGGAAGGGAAAAATGGGTGAATTTTCTTCACCCACCTTATTTATAATGTCAGTGCCTGCGTTTGCTCGTTTTCTTCCACCAGCATCAGGCCAGCACGCAGTCCTGCGGCAACATTTGGGTTGGGAAACAGCACATATTCGCGCGCCTGTTGCACGTAATAGCGCGTGTCACCCTCTTCTGCCAGCAACGTGCCCTGCGGGAAGGCGGTAAAGTTCAGGGTCTCTGGCCCCATGTGCAGCACAAACGCGTCGCCGTGGCGGGTAATCTGCTGCGCCACGCGATAGTGGCGGGGTTGTTCCCGCACCTCTGGCAGTGGCTCACCGTACAACAATGCCGCCAGCGCCAGCTGCACGGCCGCAAACTGGCTGAGATCATTTTCACCAAACGGCAGCGCTTTACCCAGCTCCAGCGTGCAACTGGCCGCATCGTGATGTTCACAGCTGTAATGGGTAAAGGTGCCGCCTGGGGAACGATGAAACACCAGCGCTTCCAGCTCAGCCGCCGCCAGCCAGTGCAGGAAATCCTGCGGCCACGGCTGAGGATTCAGCGGCATCACGCCGAAACGCGCATGGTATGAGCCGCGAATTGCGGTATGCAGATCGAGATGCCAGCGCACTTCATGATCGCGACACTCGCGCCAGAACTGTTCCAGCGCCTGCTCCAGCCGCAGCGTGCGTTGAGCTTCAGGCAAATCGGAGACCTTCTGCCAGCGCCCACCGAACAAGCGGTTAATATCATATTGCTGATAGCGCTTGCCGCTGCGTAGCGCATCGGGATTGCCCAATATCACCAGCAACCGCACCGCTAACGGTTGTTCTCCGCGCAGCAGTGGCGTCAACAACAGGTTAAGAATCTCTACCGGGGCCGTTTCGTTGCCGTGCACGCCCGCTGACAGCACCAGCGCCTGATGCGTCGGTGCATGGGGTGTCAGGGATAGAATGCCCTCATCGTGCCACTGCCACTGTAAATGGGCATTGCTGCCCTGCCGCTGCTGGGGCGGCTTACCTGACAGGGTTTGTTGGAGAAAATCCTGCATGTACACTCCTTTTCAACTCAGAAGCTTCACTTACCCTCTGAGGTTAACGCTGAAATGCGTAGACACTGCCTAAGTCTAGCAGCTGTGTCAGCTCATCCAGCGCGGTGCGTCCTTCACGCAGTAACTGTGGATCGGCCAAATCGGCTTGGGTCAGGCGATCGCGATAATGGCGATCGACCCAACTGTTCAGGGTGGTGAACAGGCGATCGTTCATCAGTACCGCTGGATTGAGGGCCTGACGCTCTGCTTCATTGAGCACCACGCGCAAACGCAGACAGGCTGGCCCACCGCCATTGCACATACTCTCACGCAGATCGAACACCGTGAGCTCACGAATCGGTCCGCCGCTCTCCACCAGCTCGCTCAAGTAGCGCCACACGCCCGCATGCTGGCGTGACTCTTCAGGCAGTACCAGTCGCATCCCACCTTCAGGATGCTGCAACAGCTGGCTGTTAAACAGATAGGTATTCACCGCGTCGGCCACTGACACTTTATCGCGCGGCACCACAATCGGCTGGAAACCGGGCACGCGCGTAGCCAGCTGTTGTAATAACGCCGGCTGATCGACAAACGCCTCTTCATGGCAGAACAGCACCTGCTGGTTGCTGACGGCGATGACATCGTTGTGGAATACGCCCTGATCGATCACCAGCGGGTTTTGCTGAGCAAACAGCGTGCGATCGTCGTCGAGCTGATGCAGGCGCGCCACCGCGGCACTGGCTTCCCGCGTCTGACGTGCCGGATAACGTGCTGGTGCAGCGCCCTGCTGTTGTCCATCACGACCATAAACAAACAGCTGAACACCCGCATCGCCGTACTCCGCGCCAAAGCGGTTATGGTTGGCGGCACCTTCATCGCCAAACAGCGCCACCTGCGGCAAAGCATCATGCACGCTGAAATGTTGCGGATCGCGGAAAATGGCGCGCAGCAAGTCGGCCGTTTCCGGCGCTTCGATGGCGCGGTGGAATTTATTGTTAAGGTTAGCCACGGTAAAGTGCACGCGCCCATCGGCACTGTCGGCTGAAGGCGAAACGGTGGCAGCATTCGCCACCCACATTGCCGAGGCAGAACTGGCCGCAGACAGCAATTGCGGTGCCTGCCGGGCGGCTTTCTCCAGCACCTGTTCGTCAGTGCCAGCGAAACCCAACTGGCGCAGCAGCGGGATATTCGGCCGCTCATGCGGCGGAATCACCCCTTGCACATAGCCCATGTCCGCCAGCGCTTTCATTTTCAACAGGCCCTGTTTCGCCGCCAGACGTGGGTTAGAAGGCTGCAGCTGATTACGCGTTGAGGCTTCATTACCAAATGAGAGCCCGGCGTAATGGTGCGTCAGGCCGACCAGACCGTCAAAATTGGCTTCAAACGCTTTCATCATTCAGCTCCTTCCGCGGAGAAATCCAGTCCCGGCGATAAACTGCCCGGTAAGGCCAGACTCGGGCTCTCCAAAGATGCCATCGGCCACGCGCAGTAATCTGCGGCATACCATGCACTGGCGCGATGATTACCGGATGCACCCACACCACCAAACGGCGCTGAGCTGGCGGCACCGGTTAACGGTTTGTTCCAGTTAACAATCCCGGCACGCGCTTCCAGCAGCAATTGGTCAAACTGCGCACGCTGCGGAGAAATCAAGCCGCAGGAGAGGCCATAGCGCGTCTGGTTGGCGAGGCGAATCGCCTGATCATACTCATCGTAGCGGATGACTTGCAGCAGCGGACCAAACACCTCTTCGTCGGGCAGTTTCGCCACGTCCGTCATCTCAATGATACCGGGAGTGATAATGGCGCTGTCGCGGTCGGGCCAGTGCATCGCCAGCAACACCTTGCCGCCCAGATCGATACGCTGCTGCCAGGCGGCGTAAATATGTCCGGCGGCGGCAGGTGAAATCACGCTGCCCATAAAGGGCTGCGGTTCAGCATTCCAGGCGGCAGGCTGCAGACGAGCGGTCACTGCCACCAAACGCTGCAGGAAGGCATCGCCTGCTGCTCCGCGTTTCACCAGCAGACGACGCGCACAGGTGCAGCGCTGCCCGGCTGTAATAAAGGCAGACTGAATCGCGATGTGCACTGCGCCATCAAGGTCTGAGGGGTCCTCGACGATCAGCGCATTGTTACCGCCCATCTCCAGCGCCAGCATTTTCTCAGGCTGACCGGCAAACTGGCGATGCAGGTGATAGCCTGTTGCGGCACTGCCGGTAAACAGCAAGCCATCGATTTGTGGCTCATGCGCCAGTGCCTGGCCGGTTTCGCGCGCGCCCTGCAACAGCGCGATCACACCCGCTGGCAGCCCCGCTTGCTCCCACAGCTCAACGGTTTTTTCCGCCGTCATCGGCGTAAGCTCACTCGGTTTAAACACGACACAGTTGCCCGCCAGCAGCGCGGGAACGATATGTCCGTTCGGCAGATGGCCAGGAAAATTGTAGGGACCAAACACTGCGAGTACGCCGTGCGGGCGATGGCGCAACGAACTTTCACCCTCGGCCTGTTCTCCGGTACGCGTGTGGTAGGCTTTTACCGAGATGGCGATTTTATTGATCATCGCCTGCACTTCGGTCAGAGTTTCCCAACGCGGTTTTCCGGTTTCTTTGGCGATAGTTTCTGCCAGTGCAGTTTTGTGGCTCTCGAGTAATTTGGCGAAGGCTTCCACTATCGCCTGACGTTCCGCGAAAGGCTTGCGCGCCCAGGCGGGAAAGGCCGCGCGCGCCGCTTCACAAGCCGCCGCCACCTGTGCACCGGTCGCTGCCCGTCCCTGCCATAACGTTTCACCGTTCACCGGGTTTTGTTTGGTTAACGCTTCAGCGCCGCCCGTCAGCCATTGACCATTAATGAAGTGCGTCATGCTTTTTTCTCCTCGCGGCACAGCGTGACCACACGCAATGCATCGCCATAATCGCAGCGCAACGCCGTGCGCTGATGTTCATTGATACGGACTTTTCCACTCGCCATATCGATGGGCAGCAGCGCCACGCGGAAATGCTGGTAATCACCGTTGGCGACCAGGCACAGCGGCCAGCTGTCATCGGCTTCCCCGGCTTCGGCCTGAAGCAGGTGACTTTTACGGATGGCGCGAATGCGATCAATCTCGCACTCCAGCGTTGGGCCGCCGTCAAAGATGTCGACGTAATTGAGATAACGAAACCCTTCCGCTTCCAGCACGGCGCGCGCGGGTGCCGTTTTCGGATGCACTTCGCCAATCACTTTCTGCGCCGCTTCACTGAGATAATGGATATACAGCGGATGTTTTGGCATCAGCTCAGCAATAAAGGCTTTCTGCCCGGTGCCGCTGAGGAAATCGGCTTCACGAAACTCCATGGAGAAGAAACGGCTGCCGACACTGTCCCAGAACGGGGAATGACCTGTGTCATCACTCACACCGCGCATCTCAGCCACCACGTGCTTCATAAAGCGATCGCGGAAATTAGCCATAAACAGGAAGCGAGATTTTGACAGCAGATGGCCATTTTTTCCATCGCGATAATCGGGATCGAGGAACAGCGTGCACAGTTCGCTACTGCCGGTGTGATCGTTACTTAACGACAGCGTTGGCAAACTGGCGTAAACATTTAACTCTTTCGAAGCGTGTACCTGCGTACCCACCCGGAAGTTGTACCACGGGTCTTGCAGGCCCACGGCCACTTCAATGGCACAGATCCCAACAGCACGATTGTCTGCGCTATCGGCCAGTACAAACACATAGCCTTGTTCAGCACGCGAGAGCGCGCCCTGCCAGGTGAGCAGAGAACGCTCAATACGCGCTTTCAGTGTATCGCTATCGGCGGGCAGCGAGGTTAAGCCGCCCCCGGTTTTGCCCGCCAGCGACAGCAACTGCGCAAGGTCGTCACGTTCGACGGGGCGAATCACCATCATGATGCAGCTCCTTTGAGCACGCGAGCGCAGGCACGTTCAAAGCGCGCCAGTCCCTCTTTCACTTCCGCTTCACTGATATTCAGCGCGGGCGCGAAACGCACCACGTTAGCACCGGCAATCAGCACCATGACGCCCTCTTCCGCCGCCGCCAGGTTGAACTGCTTCGCTTTCCCGGCAAAATCTTCATTCAGCACGGCTCCAATCAACAGCCCAAGACCGCGAACTTCTTTAAAGATCGGCAGGCGCTGGTTCATCTCTTTTAATGCCGCGACAAACCACTGATGGCGCTCTGTGACACCCGCCATAAAATCGGGTTGGTTAATCAACTCCATCACTTTACCGGCGACGGCACCTGCCAGCGGGTTACCGCCGTAGGTGGTGCCATGGGTGCCCACGCCCATCACCAGCGCCAGATCTTCACGTGTCAGCATCGCGCCGATCGGGAAGCCACCACCCAGCGCTTTGGCGGTGGTCAGCACGTCCGGCGTCACGCCATAGTGCATGTAGGCATACAGCGAACCGGTACGCCCCACGCCGCTCTGCACTTCATCGAATATCAACGTCGCCTGATGTTTGTCGCACAGTTCACGCAGGCCGCGCAGGAAAGCCGGATCGGCCGGTACAACACCGCCCTCACCCTGAATCGGTTCAACAATCACGGCACAGGTTTGGTCATTGATCAGTGCTGCGGCAGAGGCCAGATCGTTGAAGCTGGCATGTTCAATCGCCGGGGGTAACGGCGCAAAATCACGTGAATAAGCTGGTTGACCACCCGCTGAAACAGTAAATAGCGTGCGTCCGTGGAAAGCATTATTGAAGGCCACGATGCCATTTTTCTCGGCGCCAAAACGATCGTGCGCGACTTTACGCGCCAGTTTCAGTGCTGCCTCATTGGCCTCTGCCCCGGAGTTACAGAAGAACACGCGATCGGCAAAGGTGGCGTCAATGAGCTGTTTAGCCAGGCGCAAAATAGGTTCGTTGGTATAGCCATTGCCAGTGTGCCATAGCTTACCGGCCTGCTCTGTCAGAGCCTGTTGCAAAGCGGGATGCGCATGTCCCAATGCATTAACCGCGATGCCGCCTGCAAAGTCGATGTAATCCTTACCTTGCTGATCCCAGAGCGTTGAGCCTTCAGCACGCACCGGTACAAAAGCTGCGGGGGCATATACCGGCATCATCCATTGATCAAAATCGTGACGTGAAACCTGCAGTGACATAGCCATTTCTCCTGCTCCAGCTAAGTGAAGCTATTGTTTTAAAATTGTTAAAATCCGTTGTGTCGCAGCACTACTCTAGAGTGCAGTAAGCGTGCCAGCTAGCGGAAAAAATGCATAAATGGGTTTGAGCAACGCATTATCAATGAGTTAGATTAGGTCACTATTCACATTAACTGCATAAAAAGTGAATATCAGTCTGATGGAGAGAGGAGAGCAGCTATTTATTTAGCAGATTTATGCATTCACAAAATGAAATAGCGCTTTTGTGATCGCACAGCAAATATTTCGCCAAAAAGTCGCGGCGTCCGCCCTGTTTTAGGGCAACTTGTGCATTTATGGTGCGCGGATGTGCAGGAAATGTGCATCCAAATCGGCAAGTAGAGGTGGCACTCACTCGCTCCTGTTTAACAATCTCTTTGCATATTTGGCTGCATTTTGAACAACGCCTTAATTAAACGTAAGTTAAACGACGTTTAGTGACTAAGGTTATTATCATTGCAGAAATAAAAAGACACAAAGAGATTAACCAGATAATTACCATGCTAATGATTAGGTGGTTTTATATATTTGTTATTGAACAATAATGCATAGGCTTGTGCTATTTAACCATCATAGAAACAGAGTGATTTACTTTTCTTTAATTTTATTAATACCAATATAAAACAATGAGTTATCTATTTATATTGATGCGATACATATTGATATTGGGATAAGTTTATCCAATGTAAAATCCCATATAATGGAAGTTAAGATTAAAAATCACACAAAAAGCCAATCTGAAATATTTAGTTACATATATTGCACTGTTGATCTTGAACCTTTTGTGTCATTTTCTTTTCACCCCGATGACGGGGATACAATTAAAAAATATCACAGGGTAAATTATAAATGATGAAGCGCTCCTTACTGGCAGCAGTGATGCCTTTACTGCTGGGACTTTCTTCGGCTCAGGCCGCCGAAATCTATAACAAAGATGGCAACAAACTGGACCTGACCGGCAAAATCAACGTTTCGCATCTGTTCTCTGATAACGACAGCGCAAACGGTGAAGTCTCTTCCTATACCCGCCTGGGCTTTAAAGGCGAAACCAAAATTAATGACCAGCTGACCGGCTATGGTCAGTGGCAATACCAGTACAGCCTGAGCAACTCTGAAGGCAGCGATGCTAACTCAGGCAACAAAACCCGTCTGGGCTTTGCGGGTCTGAAAATTGCTCAGTTCGGTTCAATCGACTACGGCCGTAACTACGGTCTGGTGTACGACGTACTGGGCTACACCGATATGCTGCCGTACTTTGGTGGTGATTCAGGTTACACCGATGCGTTCTTGTCAGGCCGTTCTACCGGTGTGCTGACCTGGCGTAACAAAGATTTCTTCGGTCTGGTGAAAGGCTGGAACTTTGCCGCGCAGTATGAAGGCAAAAACGAGCGCTCTGACAGCGCAACTGCCAGCAACCTGGCGGTACGTCGTTCGAATGGTGACGGCTTTGCGTTGTCAACCTCCTATGATTTCGATTTTGGCCTGAGCATTGTTGGTGCTTATGCGAACCTCGATCGTGTCACTGCACAGAACACCGCAACCTACGGCCGTGGCGATAAAGCGCAGAGCTGGGCAGCCGGTCTGAAATACGATGCCAACCAGATTTACCTGGCGACCATCTATGGCGAAACGCAGAACGCGACGCCGATCGGTAATAACGGTTTCGCTAACAAAGCGGTTAACTTTGAAGCCGTTGCACAGTATCAGTTCCTGAATGGCCTGCGTCCTTCACTGGGCTATGTGTCTTCTCGCGCGAAAGATGTCGAGAACAATGTGGGTGATACTGACCTGTTCAAATACGTAGCCGTTGGCGTGACTTACTACTTCAACAAGAACATGTCTGCTTATGCAGAGTATAAAATCAACCTGTTGAAAGATAATAACGCGTTGAACATCAACACTGACGACGTAACTGCTGTTGGTCTGGTGTATCAGTTCTAAGTGAGTATCCCTCATTGCATACCGGCTAGTGTCGGCTGGGTATGAGCAAAGGGCAGCGCAAGCTGCCCTTTTTTATTGTCGTTATACAGGTACTCAATCGTGATTGAGGACGCGATAACTGACTGTTTCCGTTAT
Organism: Pantoea sp. SM3; assembly: GCF_000963995.1. Taxonomy (NCBI): domain Bacteria; kingdom Pseudomonadati; phylum Pseudomonadota; class Gammaproteobacteria; order Enterobacterales; family Erwiniaceae; genus Pantoea; species Pantoea sp. SM3. The sequence continues at coordinate 164,094 of NZ_JZRD01000005.1, read as the reverse complement.
TACTCTTCATGATTTTACACTCATGGAGAACACGCTAATGATTCGATTTTGTATTTGTGCACTTATGCTGATGATGTGTGCATCGCTTGCACAGGCAGCTACGGGCTTTCGTCAGATAACACTTGATAGCCAGGGCAATCGTCCGCTCAATGTTGCTTTTTGGTATCCCACTGCAGCCACGGGCGTCTTAGAAGATGTGGGTGAGAACCCAGCGTTCTATGGTGAGTCGGTTTTACGCAATGCAACGCCTCGTCCCGGACAGCATCCTTTAGTCCTGCTGTCTCACGGCTATGGCGGTAGCTGGCGTAACCTCAACTGGTTGGCGCATGCACTCACTGTGCAAGGATATATCGTCGCTGCCCCCAATCATCCCGGTACAACAACTGAGAATCGCGATCCTGCTACTGCCCGGAAACTTTGGCTGCGTCCAGATGATATCAGCCGGGTACTGGACCGATTATTGGCAGACGAACACCTGGCAGGAAAAGTTGATCCATTGCGCATCGCCGCCATAGGCCACTCACTTGGAGGGTGGACAGTAATGGAGTTAATCGGTGCCCGGTTTTCGTCAAACAGATTTGTTCAGGATTGCCAGAACCACGCGCAGCTATCAGACTGTCAATTGATTGAGACTTTGGGTATCAGCAACACGAATACCGCTTCTTTATTAAATGCTCAATTAGGTAGCCCCCACATCAAAGCGGCTATATCGCTCGATCTGGGTCTGGCGCGCGGATTCACGCCAGATAGTTTGGCAAGGATTTCTGTGCCAGTGCTGGTATTATCCGCAGAACAAGACAGTGTTGAACTTCCCGCCTCACTGGAATCCGGCTATCTGGCGCAGTATCTTCCGCCGCAACAGACACCGTTTTCACGTATCAGCGGCGCAACCCACTTTAGTTTTATGCAGCGCTGTAAACCCCATGCTGCTGAGTTGATTGAACAGTCTTCCCCTGGCGATGGCATCATTTGCCAGGATCAAGGCAGCCGGAGCCGTGCCGATATTCATCAGGAGTTAATCGCCCGTATCACGCATTTTCTGAGCGCGGCATTGAACCGGCCTGCTGACGAAATGCACTCGGCGTCTGCCCGCTGATGCGGAGAAACTCGCGATTGAAATTTGATTTGGTGGTGAATCCTGAAGCCAGCATCACCTCCGTAACCGGCAGTGAACTGCTTCGGAGCAACTGCTGCGCATGAGCGATGCGAAAACCATTTATCCATTGAGAAACATTACAGTGGTAAGTCGCATTGATCGCACGTGAGATGTGACGCGAGGGAATACCGGCTTTGCGCGCCAATAGATTCAACGTGAGTTGTGTATTAAGGAACAGGTCATCCTGCCGCAGTCGATTTTCCAGTTGCAGGCACAAAGCTGCCTGCTCAGGCGTCTGCAACGGAGAAGAATCGGGCAGTACTGTCTCAATACTCACTTCCCGGGGGCGAGTACGTGCTGCAAATACAATCGCCAGGCTAAGTAAAGGCAGCATTAAACTTTGCATTATCGCGATGATTTGCGGCACAAGCTTGCCCTGATGCAAAGTGAATTCGAGCGCCACCAGCAAATCTGTCATACCAGAGAAGCAAAGAAATACACCGGCGGTAAGAGCCATTTTTGCCGCCAGCCCGACTTCGCTGATGCGCGCATCGCTAAATCGATCCCCACCGCCTAAGCCCAGAAAAATCAACGCTGCCCCGTATCCGATGTAGAGCACAAATAGCACGCTATCAATGGTTGGTGGCCAGCACTGCATAATGATGATGGCCAGCGCGGGCGGGACGATTTTCCAGCGTGAATAGTTCTGAGTCGTATGCGGGCTGAAACAGTACCAGGCCAGCGCTGGAAGCAGCGTTGCCAATAACACGCGCAAAGCCATGAGTGGCGTTGACGGCAAGATCCAACGTAATGCTCCCACCGCCAGTAACAGTGAGCAGACGACCAGAAATAACAGCGTGGTTTGGTGGCGTTGCTTATCGTTCGCCGCTAAGGTCACGATTAAAATCAGCAGCACCAGTAGCGTAACCAGCGGAACCGGAATTGAAGGCATGCAATAAGAACCCATTCCTGACAATAAGCCGCTATGTTACCGGGTTCATGCAGTGAAGTGGCATGAATTTCGTCGATGACCGTTTTAAGGCGCCAGCAAATCGAAACGATTATCCTCTCCGGAATTGATGCTAAACGGTTCCTGTAATTGCAGCGTAATCCAGTTGGAGGTCACCCGGCTGCCCTTGCTGTCTTCCAGCGTCACAGACAGGCGATAGCTGTTGGTGGCGTCAGATGCGCTGTTCCACGTGGGCATAATAATGCTCCATCCTTGCGGATCGTTAGGATTCGCACCCGGCGTGAGGCTTAACGCTTGGGTGTCGCCCTGCCAGACCACTTTGGTTATCGGATTGGCATTACGGATTTGCAATTTCAGCGGCAGGCTTTCACCGCCGTTTAATTGCCATGGCGGCGTAGCGAGGAACACGGATAAAGTTTTGCGCTGACGATATTCCACCACCGGCGTAGTGTTGCGGGTGACCATGTCGTAGCGACTGCCACGCAGCGAACGCGCTTCTGCCACGTTATCGGCACTCAACTGCTGGCTCAGCGGCACGCCGAAACGGTAGTTAAGATGCAAACCCAGTTGGTCCTGACTCTCACCTTCATTACTGGTTTTGTGGCTGGCAGAAAATGTGACCAACGGCACAGGCGTGTAGGAGACACCGAAGGTCAGCGCCGAGGGATTGTGATAGGTATTGCCGCTGCTAAACAGATCCACATCATTGCCCAGATACTGCTCCCAACTCACTGACATCCCAAGCTGGCGATAGAAAGGCAGATAGCCCTGGGTGGTGAAATCGTAGCCGCGTGCTAAACGCTGCTGCTGGAAAGGATCGCGATTTTGCCAACCCGACAGTGGCGTGTAGTAGTTAGCCGAGAAGCGCAGGTAATCGCCCCACGCTTCGGTGCCCACTGAAGCGCGCTGCAATCCGCTATTAAACATGCGATCGACAAAACCGTTGTAACCCAGCAGCCATTTACCCGCCGTCCAGCGTTGTCCCAAGCCGATATTACCCACCAGCCCTTCATCCGTTTGATGAAAGCCCACTTCACTAAAGGTCAGGTATTGGTAGCGATCGGCCCACGGCGTGAGTAGCGAAGCGCCACTGCCGGTGAAGTTACCGTCCATATCGACGTTAAAATCGATTTGCGCTTTACCATAAGGCGACAGCAGGGATTGGCCTTCATCCACCACGCGGTTCGCCACTTCATCGCGGAAATGGTTAAACGCCCAGATGCCCGCCTGATGACCAAAAGTGTTGTCGCTGGTGCTGTCCTGACTGGCTTCACCAATGCTCTTGGCGATGGTGGCCAGATTCTTGCTGAAGGCCGCATTCTCGTCTTCATAGCCGAGTGCGGGCAGATCGCTGGCCATTTTCTGGAAACGTTCGGGATCGCTAAAGGGCGCATCAGCAACGTGCGTGTCAGTGACCAGCGCCAAAGCCGGTGCAGTGAAAAGCAGCCCGGTTGCGGCAGGCAGCATGCGCAGTGATTTGAAAGCGGAAAAAACAGATGTCATAGCAAAAACAGGCTTTTATCCAGTTTAGAATTTGAGGTGGCTCACAAAACTGTACTGGAATACCCTAACACATTCTGCCGACTTTGCAGAAAAGGCTGGGCTGAATTAGGACATTGCCTGATTAGCAAATGCACCATTTTCTCTTGATCACCAAATCGCTCCGCATCGCGTAATGTTCGTCAGTTCAGCGACAGGTGATAACGCAGTCTGCCGCCGTATAGGGGCTGGCCTGCTCTGAAGCTTCAGTGATTATTGTGAAAAAGGGCACGGTAGTGGTGGCCTGAGCATCTCTACTGCTGCAAGGGCTATCCGCAGCGCTGAGGCTTTTACGTTGGGTCAGGAGCCAGGCGCAGGGAGGCGACTGGCAGTTCGGGTTGGCCTGGATGGCCTTACCCGAACGATCCGCCGGCACGACGTGGAAGCCGAAGGCACCGCGTCAGCGGCGCGAGGACAGCCCGGCAGCAGAAGAGGTGCTCGGGCCCGCACTCCAATATGCTAACCCACACGAAAAAAGCTGCCACTTTTAACAGCGACAGCTTTTGCAAATAGGGCTTTAACTCACGAGCATTCCCCCCTCCCCCCCAGAGCGCCCTGCGTCAAGCCCCGCCAGGCGCTCACGGCTGCTGCGATTAGGAGAAAATCAGCCCGCCATCCACGTTGATGGTTTGACCGGTAATGTAGCGCGCATCATCCGACGCGAGAAACGCCACCAGACCGGCGACATCTTGCGGCTGTCCGGCGCGTTTCAACGGAATATTTTCAACCCATTCCGCCATCAACTCACCTTTGCCATATTGCTTTTTATCGCTGCTGAGGATTTCTCCCCACACGCGATCGTTGTAATCCCACATCTCACTTTCGATGATGCCCGGACAAAAAGCATTGACGGTGATGTGCCATGGCGCCAGTTCCAGCGCCAGACTCTGAGTAATACCGATGACACCCATTTTGCTGGCCGCATAATGTGGCGTGTAGATAAAGCCCTGCCGCCCCTGTCCTGATGAGGTGTTGATCAGGCTGCCGCTGCCCTGCTTCACCATGTGCTTTGCCGCCTCACGACAACACAGCCAGACGCCGGTGGTGTTCACTGCCAGAATTTTTTCGAAATCGCTTTTCGGCATCGCATCAAAGCGATCGATGGTGATCACGCCAGCGTTCTGAATCGAAACATCAATGGTGCCAAAGCGCTCAGCGGCCTGCTGATAAAGCTGCTGCACTTCGGCTTCATTGGTCACATCCACCTGCAGCGCCAGAATCTCACTGCCAAACTGCTCTTCCAGCGCCCGCGCCGTGGTGAATACCCGATCCGCATTGGACACCATCACCAGCCTTGCACCATCGCGTGCAAATCGTGCGGCAATGCCCGCGCCAATCCCGCGGCATGCGCCGGTAATCACCACCGTTTTTCCATTAAAATCGCGTGTCATATTGCCTCCTGTTATCCATGCGTTGCTTCAGGCAGGGCGGCCGATTGCTGCTTTTTTTCATGTCTGCGCAGCAGCACCACCTTACTTTGTAATTTTTGCTGGAACTGGTCGATCACCACGGCGGTGACAATCACCAGCCCTTTAATCACCATTTGCCAGAAATCGCTGACGCCCATCATCACCATGCCATCGGCGAGGAACACGATAACAAAGGCACCGATGATCGAACCTGATACGCGCCCGCGCCCTCCTGCTAACGCAGTTCCGCCTAACACCGTCGCGCCGATGGCGTCCATCTCGAACATGTTGCCGGTCATCGGGTGCGCAGTTTGCAGCTGAGATGCCACGATCAATCCCACCAGCGCAGCGCATAAACCGGAGAAGGCATAAACAAATACTTTGACCTTGATGATCGGTACACCGGCCAGGCGTGCCGCAGATTCATTGCCGCCGGTGGCATAGATGTAACGCCCCAGCGGGGTTTTACGTGTCAGATAGAGGCCGAGCAGCAGGAAGCCGATCATCAACCAGATAGGGATGTAGACACCAAGCACACTGCCCGATCCCAAAAACGCGAAACCGGTATTGCCCAATGCTGGCATCCCCACCAGATTGGCGTAAGTGCTGCCATCGTTGAACAGCAGCGCGGCCCCGCGAGCCACATACATCATGCCGAGGGTGCAGATAAAGGGTGCCACGCCCAGACGCGTCACAACGGTGCCGTTGATCAACCCCAGCACAATGCCAAACAGCGCCACCACCAGAATCACTTCCGGCACGTTAAAGAACAGCGTGTTGCCGCCCCACAGCGGCACACCATTGGTGAGCAAAGCCCCCGCCACCATGCCGCAGATGCCCGCCACCGCACCGACCGACAGATCGATGCCACCGGTCAGGATCACCAACGTCATGCCAATGGCCAGCAGCCCGGTGATGGCCACATGCTGCGTCATGATCAGTAAGTTTGAGGTGGTCAGGAAATTAGGCACCATAAAGCTGAAAAAGCCGACCACGATCAGTAACGCGATAAAGGTTCGCGCTTTCAGCAAGTACATATAAAGCAGGTATTTCTGGTTCATTTATTGATCTCCTGCGGGCTTAATCATGCGGTGTTGAGGCGCTAATCAGCGCTTCTCGCGTTGCCGCGCTGCGCGGTAAGTCGGCGGTAATACGGCCATCGGCCATCACCAGAATGCGATCGGCCAGTGCCATCACCTCGTCCAGTTCAGAAGAGGAGAACATCACCGCCAGACCTTGCTGTGCGAGATTGCCAATCAGGTGGTACACGTCCGTTTTGGCCCCCACATCGATCCCGCGCGTGGGTTCATCCAGCAACACCACTTGAGGGCCCGTCATCAGCGCTTTTCCCAGCACCACTTTCTGCTGGTTGCCGCCGCTGAGTGAGGTAATCGGCAGTTCCGGATCGCTCACTTTGATGGCGAGATGACCAATCATTTCATCGACGCGACGCTGCTCTTTGTGGGGATTGAGTAAGCGCAGCGCACGGCGAAAACCGCGCAAGCTGAGATCGCTTAACGTCATGTTGGCGGTGATGGACATCAACTGCACCACGCCTTCGGTTTGTCGATCTTCCGGTACCAGCGCAATGCCTTTCTTTAACCGCTGCTGGAAATTGCGTTTATCCAGTACTTCGCCATTCAGGCTGACGCTGCCAGACTGGCAGTGCATCATGCCAATCAGCCCTTTAAACAACTCCGTGCGTCCCGCGCCCAGCAAACCGTAAATGCCGATCACTTCACCCTTGCGCAGTGAAAACGACACATCATTGAGCTTATAGCCACCATTCTGATGCAGTGCCGTCAGGCCGTTGACGTGCAAAACGGTTTCGCCCTGAGCCGCGGGCTGATAGTCGAAGTGTTTTTTCTTGTCGCCGACCATCTGTTCGATGATCCAGGGAACCGAAGCGTCACGCACTTCTCGCTCGCTGATAAAGCGACCGTCACGAAAAATGGTGATGTGATCGCCAATTTCCATCAGCTCTTCCAGCCGGTGTGAGATATAGATGATGGTCACGCCACGCCGCTTCAGCTGGTCAATGACGTTGAACAGCACTTTCACTTCAGACTGGCTCAGCGCACTGGTGGGTTCATCCATGATCAGCACACGCGTATCTTTGGACAACGCCCGGGCGATTTCGACCAGCTGCTGATGGCCGATGCCCAATTCCCCCAGCTGCGCATAAGGGTCAACATCCAGTTCCAGTCGCTCCAGCAATGATTTCGCCAGCGCATACTGATATTTTTCGTTGATCACGCCGCGCTGGAAAAACTCGTTGGCGATAAAGATGTTGTCCATCACATTCATGTTGGGGAACAGGTTGAGTTCCTGAAAGATGATGCTGATGCCGTGCTTTTCCGCCTGGTGGGTGGAACTGAGCGACACCACTTGGCCGTCCAGCAGAATCTCACCAGAGGAAGGGGTTTCCACGCCTGCCAGCATTTTCATCATGGTGGATTTACCGGCACCGTTTTCGCCAATCAGCACGTTCACTTTGTTGCGATAGACGCGGTAATTCACCTGATCGAGTGCGGTCACGCCGGGGTAAATGCGTGACACATTACGGGTTTCGATGATCACGTCACTTTGAGGATTTTGCATACCTGCTCCTTACTGCCGCACGATGGCAGCAGGTGTGACATTCGGCACCTGTTCAGGTGTATCGAAGCTGCTAAACACGCCGGAAATTTGCACCTTGTCGCCGACTTTGGGCTTGAAGGCGCTCATCATGTTGGCTGCCTGCTGATTAATAGCGCGGCTGTAGTCGCCAAACAGCACCTGATCGTTGAAGTCCTGATAGCTGGCCCCTTTATAGGCATCACGCAGCACCGTGCCTGGGAAAATCGGACCGACCTGCACCGTCACGTTATCGCCTGATACATCTTTCACCGTCATGCGGCCATTACGTGAAGTGGTATTCACCGCCGTGATTTCACCACTGACCTTGACGCTGAAGACGCAGGGGTTCTCTTCCTGTGAGCGGTAGCCGTAGGTTTGACAGGCGCTGTCAAAATCTTTGGCGGACTTCAACGCATTCAGCAGTTCAGCCACTGGCTTCGCATCGTGCTGAATCTGCGGCACCAGTTTCTGCTGCCAGGTCTGAGCAATATTGGCCATTTTGGGATTGGGGGGATTTTTCAGGTCGGCCAGCTCCTGCTGCGACACAATGCGGCAACCGCTAAGGATCACGATAGGAAGCAGTAACCAGAGTCGTTTGTGCATCACATTCTCCTGGGCGCCTGCTGTGCAGGCGCACCGATTATTGATTACGACTTGTAGTTAAAGTCCTGCACACCTTTAGCATTGTCCGGGGTGATCAGAATGCCGCGGAACATCACGCGCTGCTTCTCTGGCTTCACCCCTTTCTGGATGAAGTTGTCGAGGTCGGTCACGCCCTGCGCAGCAATAGCCTGTGCCTGCAACATCACCGTGGCTTTCAGGTCGCCTTTTTCAACCGCATCACGCTCGTCGTTGCTGCCGTCGATACCCACCACGGTGACATCGGTGCGGCCTGCGGCTTTAAGTGCCGCAATTGCACCCAGCGCCACTGGGCCGTTACCGCAGATCACGCCTTTGACATCAGGATGAGCCTGCAGGATGCTGTCCATGATGCGTTTGCCATCGATCAGGGTGCCTTTCGCATCCTGACGCGCGACAGATTTCATATCCGGATACTGATCCAGCACCTGGTGGAAGGATTTCGAGCGGGTGACGCAGTTGTTGTCAGCGAGGTTACAGGTCAATTCGGCATAGCTGCCCTTCTCACCCATTTTCTCTACAAACACGTTGGCCACATCAGAACCCGCCTGGAAGTTGTTGTGGGTGATCTGCGCCAGCGCCACATCGTCTACCGGAATCTCACGGTTGATCAGCACCACGGGAATACCCGCATCTTTGGCTTTTTTGATTGCCGCGACGCTGGCGGTGGAGTCGGCGTTATCCAGCACTATGCCCTGCACTTTTTTACCGATGGCAGCATCGATCAGCTCGCTCTGCTTCTTAACGTCTTCACCGTGCGACAGCACGCTGGTTTTATAGCCCAGCTCTTGCGCTTTCAAGTTGGCGCCTTTGGCTTCGGAAGCGTAATAGGGGTTATCCAGTGAGTTCACCAGAATCATGATGGTGCCTTTGTCGGCAGCGAAACTGGATTGGGCGATCAGGCAACTGGCAATGGCAGTGAATAACAGGGTGCGTTTTTTCATGTTCGTGCTCTCTCATTGTTTTGTTGTTATTGCAGGGTTGAGGCCGTACTGGTGCTGGCGCGGCATTACCAGATGGTGAAGCCGCCATCGATCATTAAATCTGCGCCGGTGATCATGTCGCTGCCGTTGCTGGCGAAGAACAGCACGGCAGCGGCAATTTCATCGGTGTAAGCAAAACGCCCTAACGGGATCAGTTTTTTCATCTGTTCGCCTTTCTCACCGCGCCAGGCCTTTTCGCCCATCGGCGTCAGCACCACGGTGGGTGACAAGGTATTCACGTTGATACGGTGTGGTGCGAACTCTTTGGCCATGACTTTGGTCATACCGAGCAGACCCGCTTTGGCAGAGGTATAGGCCACGTGGTTATCAATGGCGATGGAAGCGGCCTGTGAAGCGATATTGATGATCTTGCCGCCCTTACCGGCGCGCACCATGCGTTTGCCCGCCGCTTGTGAGCAGAGAAAAGGACCCGTGAGATTAACGGCGATCTGCTTTTGCCACTCGGCAAAGTCGGTTTCCAGTACCGGCTGTAACATCACATAACCCGCGCAGTTCACCAGGATATCGATGTGCCCGTAATACTGTTCGACGTGATCGAACGCCGCCTCCACCGAATCAGCATCGGTCACGTCACAGCACACCAGCAGCACGCGGTCAGCGGAGAATTGTTCCTGTACAGCTGCGACGCGATCGCTTTCGAATGGAGGGTAAAGCAGGGCCAGTCGCGCACCTTTTTCTAACAGCATGGCGTTACTGGCCATGGCAATACCACCGAGGCCACCGGTCACCACCGCCACCTTGCCGGTGAGGTCCAGATCGGTATTCACGCCGTAGCGCAGGTTGACATCGTATTCCCCACTCATCCTTTCTCTCCTGTGTGCATATTCAGCGGCTCTGGTTATCTCTGGCCGGATAGGTTCGCAGTAACATTGATTTTCGAACAAAAATATAAGCTATCGTTTCGCAATGGTTTGTGGGTGAGATCAAATTTCATACAAATGATTCAAACTATTTTTATCCCTCTGTATTTTAAGTAAATAACCAAATGACGCGTTTTTTGATATAGAAATAACGGCTGGCAGGTGTATGTGAAATCAATTGCATGGCTTTATCTTATTTTCATTCGAAAATGCATCTTTGTGCGAGCCGCCTCGCAAATCCCTGGCACGCAGAGTAAAATCATCACGGGTTTTCTTATTGCCAAAACCAGACCGTGATTGGAAAGAGGGAGCATTTCGATTGAAAAGCAAAACTGAGCAGCTGGCTGACATGCAGCAGCGTCGTGAGAAGATCCTGGAGATGATCCGCGAGGACGGCACAGTCACGGTTAAAGCGCTTACCGATACCTTTGGCCTGACCGAGGCAACCATCCGCACCGATTTGCGTATGCTGCAAAAAGCCGGGCATGTGCAGCGTTATCACGGTGGCGCCACGCTGATGACCGGTAAGCAGAACACCGGCGCACTGCTGCTTGAGCGTCAAACTCACCTTGATGAGAAAGAAGCCATTGGCCGGCTGGCCGCGCAGTATGTGGAAAATGGGGATACGGTGATTTTCGATTCCGGCACCACGACCACCGCCATTGCCGAGGCGATTGGGCATATCCGTCGTTTATCGGTGATCACCACGGCGGTGAATATTGCGCTGAAGCTGGGGGGGGAACCGGGGATTAATATCCTGCTGACGGGCGGTACCTTCAAATTTCCGACACTCTCGACGTCCGGTGAAAAAGCGGCTTCTTTCTTTGAGAACGTGCTGGCCGAAAAGCTGTTTCTCGCCACCGCCTGTATATCGCCGCGCCTCGGGTTGAGCTTCCCCAGCGAGACGGATATCAAAGTGAAGATGGCGATGATCAACTCCGCCAGTACGGTGTTTGTGGTGGCAGACTCCAGCAAAATCGATAAGGTGTCGATGTTTGCCCTGCCCTGTGACTGGAGCAAAATCCATTATTTGATTACCGATCGCGGGATTACATCGGCGCAGATTGCGGCGTTTGAAGCGTTAGGTGTACAGGTGTTGGTGGCAGGTATTGAAGAGGCAAAAAAACGTGCGGTATTTTGAGCATTCATTCAGGGGCGGCCAACTCGCCGCCCCCTCAATGCTGATTAGAAACCTAAGCTATCCAGCAAATCATCCACCTGATCCTGGTTCGCGACCACGCCTGGTGCATTGGCATGGATCTGCGGTCCATTCAACAGGCTGCTGGCGTCTTTGCGCGCGGCAGCGTTGGCTTCAGGCATATTCTCCAGCAGCACCATCAGCAACTGACGCTCGATCTCCTGGATCACATCCATCATGCGCTTGATCACCTGACCAGTCAGGTCCTGGAAATCCTGCGCCATCATGATCTCGAGCAGCTGCTTGTTGGTGTACGAGGTATGCGACGGCACATCACTGAGAAATTCGCGCGTATCCGAAACCAACTCGCGTGCATCCGCCAGCTCAATCGGGTTTTCAAACCACGCATCCCAACGGCCTTTCAGCTGGTTGGCGTTGGCTTCCATTTTGTCCTGGTGTGGCTGCGCGGCTTCAACGCAGTTTAGTGCGCGTTCTGCCGCTTGCGCCGTCATCTGCACCACGTAATCCAGACGGTCACGTGCGTCCGGAATCGCTTCCGCCGCTTCGGCAATCGCCTGGTCTAACCCCAATTCGCGCAGGCTGTCGCGCAACATGCGCGTCAGCGAGCCGATACGGGTAATAATGTCGTGTGCCGAGGCTTCTTCGGTTGGTTTCGGAAGGTCGCTCATCACATCTCCTTACATACCCAGTTTTTCAAAAATTTTACCCAGCTTTTCTTCCAGCGTGGCTGCGGTGAACGGCTTCACTACGTAACCGCTGGCACCGGCCTGGGCGGCTGCAATGATGTTCTCTTTTTTCGCTTCGGCGGTGACCATCAGCACGGGCAGTTTGCTCAATGCCGCATCCGCACGAATAGTCTGCAGCAGTTCCAGACCGTCCATGTTGGGCATGTTCCAGTCGGATACCACGAAATCAAACCCACCCGCACGCAGTTTGGTCAGTGCATCAACACCATCCTCTGCTTCTTCAACGTTGTTGAACCCCAGCTCTTTCAGCAGGTTGCGGACGATACGACGCATCGTATTGAAGTCATCCACCACCAAAAAGCGCATGTTTTTATCAGCCATATCTACTCCTGTGTTGTCTCGTCCGGCAGGACGGGCTCGTTAAATTCGCAATGCCTGTCCGGCGCTAATTTTTGCCAGCATGTGCTGACTGATGTGTCCTAAATCGACTACTTCACTGGCACCGCCCATCGCAATCGCTTCGCGCGGCATACCAAAGACGACGCAGCTGGCTTCATCCTGCGCGATGGTCCAGGCACCGGCACGATGCATTTCCAGCATCCCGGCGGCACCGTCGTTACCCATCCCGGTGAGGATGACACCCACGGCATTTCGTCCTGCGTGTGTCGCCACGGACCGGAACAGCACGTCAACCGACGGCTTATGGCGGTTCACTGGCGGTCCATCATTCAGTTTCACCACGTAGTTAGCGCCGCTACGGCCCAACTCCATGTGCATGGCACCCGGCGCGATATAGGCATGGCCGGGCAAAATACGTTCGCCATCTTCCGCTTCTTTCACGGTAATCTGGCACAGCTTGTTCAGGCGCTCGGCAAACGAGCGGGTAAAACCTGGCGGCATATGCTGAGTGATCAGCAGCGCCGGGCTGGTCGCGGGCAGCGGTTGCAGCACATGGCGAATCGCCTCCGTGCCGCCGGTAGAAGAACCAATCGCAATCAGCTTCTCACTACTGAGCAGCGGACCGGCTTTCAGCGTCACCGGGGCCAGCGTCGCAGGGCGCGCATGCAATTTCGCCCGGGCCGCTGCACGAATTTTATCGGCGATCATCTGGCTGTAAGCCAGCATCCCTTCGCGAATCCCCAACTGCGGCTTGGTAACGAAATCCACCGCGCCCAGCTCCAGCGCGCGCAGCGTCACTTCCGATCCTTTACCGGTCAGCGATGACACCATCACCACCGGCATCGGACGCAGGCGCATCAGCTTCTCCAGGAAGTCGAGGCCATCCATACGCGGCATTTCGACATCCAGCGTCAGCACCTGTGGGTTGTACTGCTTGATTAAATCCCGCGCCACCAACGGATCGGGCGCGGTGGCGACCATCTCCATATCGGCGTGGCTGTTGATGATCTCCGTCATCAACTGTCGCATTAGCGCGGAGTCATCCACGCACATCACGGTGATTTTGCTCATCGTCTTTCCTTGGTCAATCCATAGACTGTCTGTCCACGCAGCCAGAACTCTTTACTGATCTGGCTGAAGTTCTCTGAGTGTCCAGCGAACAGCACACCGCCGGGCTTCAGCAGGGGAACGAAACGGCGCAGAATTTTTTCCTGCGTCTCTTTATCGAAATAGATCATCACGTTGCGACAGAAAATTGCGTCGAACGGACCCGGCAACGCCCAGTCGTTGGCCAGTAAATTCAGCTGTGAATAGTTCACCATGCTGGCGAGATCGGAGCGTACGCGTACCATGCCTTCATGCGGGCCAGTACCACGCAGGAAAAAGCGTTGCAGCTGCGATTGCGATAAGGTGCGCAGCTCTTCCTGGCGATACACCCCCGCCACGGCTTTTTCCAGTACCTGCGTATCAATATCGCTGGCGTGGACCTGGAATTTGCCCGGTCCGGTGCCCAGCGTTTCGGCCAACGTCATGGCGATGGAGTACGGCTCTTCGCCGGTTGAGGCGGCGGTACTCCACACGCTATAACTGCCACTGCGCTTACGCGCATGATCCGCGAGGATCGGGAAATGGTGCGCCTCGCGGAAAAATGAGGTCAGATTGGTGGTCAGTGCGTTAATAAACGCCTGCCACTCTGCACTGTTCTGGTCTTGCTCCAGCAACGCCAGATAGCGACCAAAATCATCAATGTTCAGCGTGCGCAAACGGCGCACTAAGCGGTTGTAAACCATCTCCCGCTTATGATCGGCCAGCACGATGCCTGCGCGTTGATAGATCAGCTGGCTGATACGACGAAAATGCGTATCTGAGAGCGGCAGGCGCTGCACCATTTGCGAGAGCAGCGTTGTCGCTTCACTTTGATCCAATAACGTCGATTTCTTCATGTCAGGTCACCCGGCAACAAACTGATTAAATTGTGATACTGCGATTACTGCTGCGCTGCCAGTTGGGCCGCCTTGCGGCGGCCACACGGATTAAAAGGTTTCCCAGTTATCGTCCGCGCTACGTGCACCTGCGGGTTGAGCCAGCGCTTTGACTGCGGCTGGACGCAACATTTTTGGCGCTGTAGATACGTTAACGGCCTGAGCGACAAATTCTTTACCAATATTGAACACCGCAACTGACTGTTTCAGTCGACTGGCCTGATCTTCCAGTGCGGCAGCCGCCGTGGCTGACTCTTCAACCAGCGCGGCGTTCTGCTGTGTCACGCGGTCCATCTCGTTCACGGCCAGACCCACCTGGTCGATTCCGCGACTCTGTTCATCCGACGCCGAGGCGATTTCGCCCATGATGTCGGTGACGCGAGTGACGGCGTTGACGATGTTGGTCATGGTTTCGCCTGCGCTCTCCACCAGCACCGAACCGGTGTTGACGCGACTCACCGAGTCTTCGATCAGGCCTTTGATCTCTTTCGCTGCCTGGGCGCTACGCTGTGCCAGACTACGCACCTCGCCCGCCACCACCGCAAAGCCACGTCCCTGCTCACCCGCACGTGCCGCTTCCACCGCCGCGTTGAGTGCCAGAATGTTGGTCTGGAACGCGATGCCATCAATCACACTGATGATATCGGCGATTTTCTTCGAGCTGCCGGTGATCTCTTTCATGGTGGTGACCACGCCATCCACCACTTTGCCGCCGTGCTGCGCGGTTTCAGAGGCAGTCAGCGCCAGCTGTGAAGCCTGACGGGCGTTTTCGGCGTTCTGCTTCACGGTCGCGGTCAACTGCTCCATGCTGGCAGCCGTCTCTTCCAGAGAAGCGGCCTGCTGTTCAGTACGTGAAGAGAGATCGTTGTTACCCATGGCGATTTCGCTGGCACCGGTGTAAATAGCGTCTGAACCATCACGCACGGTACGCACGGTATTCGCCAGCTCCTGCTGCATGTGCTGCAGTGATGTCAGCAGTTCGCCCATCTCGTTGCGCATACTGACATCGATATGCTGCGTCAGATCGCCACGTGCGATATGACGGATATGGTCGATGCTCTGTTTCAGCGGACGAATCAGCACGTTGCGCATGCCGCTCCACACCAGCGCAATCACCAGCAGGGTCACCAGCAAGGTGCCGATCACCAGCATGATGGAGTGCTGATAAGCGCTCTCATTGGCATCAATACCCTGCTTAGCCAGCACGATGTTGTAGTTCAGCCATGCGGTGTAATCCTTTTCGAATTTATCCTGCATACTTTGCGTAGGCTGATCGACAAAGCCTTTGAAATTCCCGTTACCCAGGAAGTCAATCAGCTCGGCGAGTCCGCCGCGAAATGCGTTGTAGTTGGCCTGCAGCGTCTTGACGTTCTCTGCGCTTTTGCCCTTCTCAGACAAATTCGCGTTGAACTCCGCAAAGGCCTGGTCAGCGGTTTTCAACTCCTCACTTGCCAGCGCGACCAGATCTTTCACGGTTGCGCCTGAGCCAGCCTGCTGGCTGTCCAGCAAATAGCGGATCCCTGCACGGTTCAGCGTGTTACGCGCCTGAACCAGCGATACCCAAGAGGTGCCCATCGCCCGTTGCAGCGTACTGAGACGCTGGTTGTAGGCAAAATTCTCTTTATCGGCTTTCACCGTGGTAAAAAACATCCCTCCGGAAAACAGCTGCAGCAAGGCAAACAGTACCAGCACACATAACAGCCCGGAAACGACACGAATACGACTAAACATAAACACCTCATTGGTTGGCGGATCGCTCCTGTTATCGGCGTTCACAGGGGGATCTTTATGTTGTCTGCAACGGGTTGGACCAGCGGGAATTAAGGAGGATCTGGGATAAATTAACGTGTGCCGACAGGTGAACGGACGCACCTGCGTGCGCCCGGTTAAAAACGTTTAAAATGTCTCCCAGTTGCTGTCACTCACTGGCGCGGTGACAGCTTTGCGCGGTGTACTCAGCACCGGCTGCACGCTCGGTGACGCGCGCACCACCGCAGTGGCCTGCGAGGCACGCGGCACGCGGAATACCGCCACTGACTGGCTCAAACGACTGGCCTGCTCTTCCAGCGACGCCGCAGCAGCGGCGGATTCTTCCACCAGCGAGGCATTCTGCTGGGTCACGCGGTCCATCTCCGTGACCGCCTGGCCGACCTGATCGATACCGCGGCTCTGCTCATCCGACGCGGAGGCGATTTCGCCCATGATATCGGTGACACGCGTCACCGCGCCGACGATATCATTCATGGTTTCACCGGCGGTGCCGACCAGCTGCGAACCGCTGTTAACCCGATTCACCGAATCTTCAATTAAACCTTTAATCTCCTTCGCCGCCTGCGCGCTGCGCTGTGCCAGATTGCGCACTTCACCGGCGACCACCGCAAAGCCACGACCCTGCTCACCGGCGCGAGCGGCTTCAACCGCCGCATTCAGTGCCAGAATATTGGTCTGGAAGGCAATGCCATCGATCACGCTGATGATATCGGCGATTTTCTTCGAACTGCCGGCAATATCACTCATGGTACGCACCACGCCATCCACCACTTCGCCGCCTTTGCGTGCGGTATCAGAAGCACTGAGCGCCAGCTGAGATGCCTGACGGGCGTTCTCCGCATTCTGCTTCACGGTCGCCGTCAGCTGCTCCATGCTGGCCGCCGTCTGTTCCAGCGAAGCCGCCTGCTCTTCCGTACGGGCGGAGAGATCGTTGTTGCCCGCCGAGATTTCGCTTGCGCCGGTAAAAATGGCATCCGAGCCATCACGCACATGACTGACGGTACGCACAAGGGACTGCTGCATCTCATGCAGACTGGCCGCCAGTTGGCTCATTTCGTTACGTCCTTCCACGGCAATATGCTGCGTCAGATCGCCAGATGCGATTTGGCGGATATGGCCCAGCAGCTGATGCAACGGTTGGATCAGCACGGTACGCAGACCAAACCAGCAGCCGACAATCACGAACACCACCACCAGCGCCACCATCACCAGCAGCCACATCATCATGTGGAACGCTTGCTGGTTTTGCGCCACGCCTTCCGCCGCCAGCGCGCTCTGCGCCGTGCGCCACTCTGCATAGGTGGCTTTCATCTTCACCTGTTTGGCTTCAATGTTCTGCGCAAACATGCCTTGCAGATCGTTAGCTTTCAAACGTTCCAGCATCGCTTTCAAGCCATCGTTGAAGGCGGCGTAGTCCGTTTCCAGCCGATCGCGCAGTGCGTCCGGCAAGCCTGGCGTACCCGGCAGATCGTAGTAACGCTGGTAGTGCCCGGCAGCCACATCCAGCTGCTTTTCAGTCTGTGCAATCAGCGCCTGAAGCTGGCCGCCGTTGGACTGTGCGGCCATGCTGCCTTGCATGCGCAACATCGCGCGGTTTAATACGGTACGGGTCTGGTTGAGTTCAATCCAGGCATCGGACATCGCGCCGACGTTGTTGGTCGACGTTTGTGCCACGGCAAAAGCTTCTTTATCTTTTTGTAAGGCAGACCAGAACAATCCACCCGACAGTAACTGCAAAGCACCAAAGACCAGTAACACCGCGATCAGACTGGTGACAACATTGATTCGTTTTAACATGGGTTCTCCAAAGAGTGAGGCATTTCGGCTCCCGCTGTTATCGACCGCAGTTGTTAAATTTTGAGGGGCTTTAATGGATTTTACGAAATATAATTCTGCCAATAACTTTCTTTAAAGTGTTTTATAACTAAAGAAATTGTCATTAAAAAAAATGCGCCTTTACCGAATAAACGATAAAAGCGCATTGATGTTGTTGGAATAAAAGGATATTGCGGCAGTGGGTGCGCCAGCGCACGCCACTGCAAGCGATTAAAACGTTTCCCAGTTACTGTCGCTGACCGACGCCGTTACGGCTTTACAGGGTGTACTCAACACCGGCGGCGCGATCTGCGGATGGCGCACCACGGCACTGGCCATGCCAGGCTGTTCGGCACGCGGCACACGGAACACCGCCACAGACTGGCTCAGACGGCTGGCCTGCTCTTCCAGCGAAGCCGCTGCCGCAGCAGACTCTTCGACCAGCGAGGCGTTCTGCTGGGTCACGCGATCCATTTCCGTCACTGCCTGACCGACCTGATCGATACCGCGACTCTGTTCATCAGAGGCTGAGGCGATTTCGCCCATTATATCGGTCACGCGGGTGACCGCATTGACGATTTCACTCATGGTTTCACCGGCGGTACCCACCAGCTGCGAACCGCTGTTGACGCGATTGACAGAATCTTCAATCAGACCCTTAATCTCTTTCGCCGCCTGGGCGCTGCGCTGTGCCAGGTTGCGTACTTCACCTGCCACCACCGCAAAGCCACGCCCCTGCTCGCCAGCGCGCGCCGCTTCCACCGCTGCGTTTAGCGCAAGGATGTTGGTCTGGAAAGCGATACCGTCAATCACGCTGGTGATATCAGCGATCTTCTTCGAACTCCCGGCGATATCGCTCATGGTGCGCACTACGCCTTCCACCACGTTGCCGCCCTTCTGTGCGGTTTCAGAGGCACTCAACGCCAGCTGTGACGCCTGACGGGCGTTTTCGGCGTTCTGTTTCACTGTGGCGGTCAACTGTTCCATGCTGGCTGCGGTCTGTTCCAGCGAGGCGGCCTGCTCTTCCGTACGGGCTGAGAGATCGTTGTTACCCGCCGAGATTTCACTCGCGCCGGTGAAGATCGCATCAGAGCCGTCACGCACGTTACTGACAGTACGCACCAGCGACTGCTGCATGTCATGCAGGCTGCTCGCCAGTTGGCTCATCTCATTGCGGCCTTCAACGGTAATACTCTGGGTCAGATCACCCTGCGCGATCGACTGAATGTGGGCAATGTTAGTGTTCAATGGATTAATCAGAATGCGGCGCAGGTTCACCCAGCACAATCCAATCACCACTAATACCACCACCATGATAGCGCCCAGAATCCAGCTCATGCGGCTGAATGCATCGGCATTTTTTTCCTGGCCTTGTACTGTCAGCTTCGCCACATCCGCACGCCAGTCGGTGTAAGTTTTCAGGAATTTGCTCTGGCTCGGTGCCACTGGCACGCTGCCCGCTTTTGATAAATCGTTAGCAACCAGCGCATCCTGCATCTGTCCCAATGCCGTGGCGTAAGCCGCATAGCCCTCATCCAGTTGCTCTGTGAGTTCAGCATTTTGTCCCGGTGCGTCCGGAATCGCTTTATAAAGTTTGAAATTATCCGCTGCTTTTTGCTGGAACTGCTTGCTGTCGTTGAACAGTCCCTCAATATCCGGCTCTTTGTTGGCCAGTTTACTGGTGGCGATACGCAACTGGATGCGCGTCAATACAACACGGCTTTGGTTGAGGCTCATATAAGCATCATTCAGCGCCGAAAGGTTTTGGCTCGCTAGCTGCGACACATTGAAGCTGGATTTGTCGTCGTTTAATGCTTTGAGAAATATTGATCCGGATATGACCTGCAGCAGGCCAAACATCAGTAGCACCACCAGCAGACTGGTGACGACGCGAATTTTTTTTAACATAGATAGCCCTGGGAAAAGTAAGTAAATGGAACGCAGTATTTATCGGCGGGCGAGGCAGGGAGTTTAATGAAAGTTGTGTGAATAAATATTGTTATTATCTGATTTTTATAGAAATTATTTCAATGCGGAATTATCACGGGCCGATGCTGCCAGCCCGTGATTGTCGATGATTACGCGCTACGCAGCGTATCCACCAGCGCCATCTCTTCGCTGCTCAGCAGCTTCTCGATGTCGACCAGAATCAGCATACGCTCGCCCAGTGCGCCGAGGCCGGTCAGGTACTCGGTAGACATGGTTACAGCGAATTCCGGTGCCGGACGAATCTGTTCTTGCATCAGAGACAGCACGTCAGACACGCCATCCACCACGATACCCACCACGCGGTGCTCAAGATTCAGCACGATCACCACGGTGTTTTCGTTGTATTCCACATCCTGCTGCGCGAACTTCACGCGCAGGTCGATGATTGGCACGATCACGCCACGCAGGTTAGTCACACCCTTGATGAACTCAGGGGTGTTAGCAATGCGCGTTACCTGATCGTAACCCCGAATCTCCTGCACTTTGAGAATGTCGATGCCGTACTCTTCGTCACCCAGGGTGAAAACTAAGAATTCCTGGCCCACGGTTTCGCCAGCGATTTTGGTCACGGTTGCCATGTCAGTCATTTTTTTGCCCTTTATTTATCTATTACGCTGCGGCACCGGCCACACGCTTTTCACGGTTCAACGATTGCAGTGCAGAAACATCCACAATCAGCGCCACGCTACCATCGCCGAGGATGGTGGCGGCAGAAATGCCCGGCACTTTGCGGTAGTTGCTTTCCAGATTCTTCACCACCACCTGATGCTGGCCAATCAGCTGATCCACCAGCAGTGCATAACGACGGCCTGCGCTCTGCAGAATCACCACGATACCCTGGGTCGCATCGGTTTTGGCATTCTGCACATCAAACACATTCCACAGCTCAACCAGCGGCAGGTATTCGCCACGCACCTCCAGCACGCGCTCGCCACCCGCCAGCGGTTTCAGCTCTTCAGCCGTTGGCTGCAGGGATTCCATCACCGCGTTCAGCGGCAGAATGAACACTTCATCCGCCACGCGCACTGACATGCCATCCAGGATAGCCAGCGTCAGTGGCAGCAGGATGCGAATGGTGGTGCCTTTGCCCTGCTTCGAGGAGATTTCGACGTGACCGCCCATCTCCTGAATGTTTCGTTTCACCACGTCCATGCCCACACCACGGCCGGACACGTCAGTCACCTGCTCCGCCGTTGAGAAGCCCGGTGCGAAGATCAGCATGCCGACTTCTTCATCGCTCATGCTGTCGCTGACCGGCAGGCCAGAGGACAGGGCTTTCGCCAGAATACGTTCACGGTTCAGACCGGCGCCGTCATCGATCACTTCGATGCAGATATTGCCGCCCTGATGTTCTGCTGACAGCGTCAGATTGCCCACCGCCGTTTTGCTGGAGGCCAGACGCTTCTCTGGCGTTTCGATACCGTGGTCAAGACTGTTACGCACCAGGTGCGTTAACGGATCGATAATGCGCTCGATCAGGCTCTTATCCAGTTCAGTTGAGCTACCCAGCAGCGTCAGCTCCACTTCTTTGCCCAGCTTGCTGGCCAGATCGCGCACCAGACGTGGGAAGCGGCTAAACACATACTCCATCGGCATCATACGAATCGACATCACCGACTCTTGCAGGTCCCGCGCGTTACGCTCAAGCTGGCCCATGCTGTTCAGCAGGTCGCCGTGCGCCACAGGATCCAGTTCGCCAGAACGTTGTGCCAGCATCGATTGGGTAATCACCAGCTCGCCAACCAGGTTGATCAGCTGATCCACCTTCTCAACCGCTACACGAATACTGCTGGATTCGCTGGTTTTGGCCGGCGCTGCCGCACGTTTCGCTTCACGTTTGGCTGGCGGGGTGATGTCAGTTACGGTGGCGGTTTGCACCGGTGCAGGGGCTTCCACCGCAACGGCTTCGGCAGGTGCTGCTGCGACGGCGGCCGCGCCTTCCGGGAAATGAATCTGCGCTTCATCAATAACAAAACAGAGTACCGCAACGATGTCGTCTTTACCGACGCCATCAATGGTCACTTCTAACGAGTGGGTGCCTTTCACCACGTTGGAGACGGTGCCGAGGTTACCCAGTTCCTCCAGCATCAGTTCCGGCTCTTTCTCTTTCAAATCGATCAGTTGCAGGCGTAAACCCGCTGCTGCTGTCGGGGCCGCGGCGATCTCCACCACGTCGGCCACTTTCGCCGGTTCGGGTGCGATTCCTTTGGCTTCCAGCGCCAGCTGACGCAGTGCTTCGCAGATATATTTGAAGTTTTCTGCGTTGGGTTCCTGCGCCGTTTTATAGGCATCGAGCTGTTCTTGCATAATATCTTTGGTTTCCAAAAACAGGTTGATGATGTCGGTGCTGAGCTGCATTTCGCCGCGGCGCGCACCATCCAGAATGTTTTCCAGGATGTGGGTGGTTTCCTGTAAAACCGTAAAGCCAAACGTACCGGCTCCGCCCTTAATAGAGTGGGCGGCGCGGAAAATGGCATTCAACTGCTCGGAATCGGGCTCCTGGGGATCCAATCCCAACAGGTGTTGCTCCATATCCGCTAACAGCTCATCGGCTTCATCGAAAAACGTCTGGTAAAAATCGCTGATGTCCATGCTCACGGGATCACCTCGGCTGTGAGGGTTGGTCTGGTGTCACCGCGCCTGCCGCTGGCTGCGCTGCTGGTGCAGGTGCCACCGCACTGGCCGGCGAGGCCGGAGTCGCGGTAGAACTTGCGGGTGCAGCAGATGCAGCGGGACCGGTCGGTGCGGTAATGTCGGGAATAATTTGTGCCGGGTCAGTTATCTGCGCGGCATCGCTCTCAGAGTTCTCTTTCTCAATCGCAGCCTGGGTGTCATGGTTCAACACCAGCAGACTGATACGACGGTTTACAGCATCGTTCGAACCACGATTCTTTAACTTCATGGTGTCAGCCATGCCCACTACGCGCAGCATTTTGCCCCCATCCAGCCCGCCAATCACCAATTCACGACGTGAAGCATTGGCGCGGTCTGCTGAGAGTTCCCAGTTGCTGTAGCCACGGTCGCCAGACGCATACTGAAAATCATCCGTATGCCCAGCCAGACTGATTTTGTTCGGAATATCATTCAGCACCGGCGCAATAGCGCGCAGGATGTCACGCATGTACGGCTCCACTTCTGCGCTACCGGTTTTGAACATTGGGCGGTTCTGGCTATCAATGATCTGAATGCGCAGCCCCTCTTCCACCATGTTGATGATCAGATGCGGACGCAGTGCTTTCAGACGCGGATCGGCTTCAATCAACTGGTCCAGCTTTTCGCGCAGACGATTCAGACGAATCTCTTCCAGCTTTTTCTTCTGCGCATCCATATCGACCACTTTCTTCACTTCACCGTCTTTACGCGTTGGATCATCACCGCCGCCGGGGATCGGGCTTTCGCTATCGCTGCTGCGCTGGCCACCGGTCAGCGCGACTTTCAGCGGCGTACGAAAGTATTCTGCAATCTGAATCAACTCTTTCGGGCTGGAAATTGAGAGCAGCCACATCACCATAAAGAACGCCATCATCGCCGTCATAAAGTCGGCATAGGCAATCTTCCACGAGCCGTGGCTGCCATGATGACCTTTATGTTTGCGCTTTTTAACCAGCACAATGGGGCGATTGCCTGCTTTCATGAGTTCTGATCCGAGGTTTGTTTCGCAGGATTTTTCGCGTTACGCACATGCTCTTCCAGTTCGGAGAACGACGGACGCTCAGCGGAATACAGGGTTTTACGCCCAAACTCCACGGCGATTTGCGGTGCGTAACCATTCAGACTGGAGAGCAAGGTCACCTTGACGCACTGCATCATTTTGGTGGTTTCGGCACACTTCTGACGCAGCACTGACGCCAGCGGCGAGATAAAGCCATAAGCCAGCAAGATGCCGAGGAAGGTTCCCACCATGGCGTGTGCTACCAGTGCGCCCAACTCTGCTGCCGGGCGATCGGCTGAGGCCAGTGCGTGTACCACGCCCATCACCGCCGCCACGATACCGAAGGCAGGTAAGCCATCGCCCATGGCCGAAATACTTTGCGCCGGCACTTCACACTCGTGCTCGTAGGTCTCGATCTCTTCGTCCATCAGCGCTTCAATTTCAAACGCATTCATATTTCCGCTCACCATCAATCGCAAATAGTCGGTAATAAAATCCACCAACTGTTTATCGGACAAAATACGCGGATAGTTAGCAAAAATTTCGCTCTGGCTGGGATCTTCAATGTCACGTTCTAATGACAGCATGCCTTGCTGACGTGATTTCGCCATCAGGCGATACAGCAGTGCCATTAAATCCATGTATACAGCTTTGTTATATTTCGAGCCGCGCATTAACATTGGCAAGGCTTTTAATGTTTTCTTGATCGACTTGCCATTGTTGCCCACTAAAAAGGCACCAATACCGGCACCGCCGATAATAATCAGCTCGGCAGGCTGATAAAGCGCCCCCAGATGGCCACCGACCATCATATAGCCGCCCAACACGGAGCCGACGACCACGATATAACCCAGAATAATCAGCACAAAAAATCCTTACGTCCGTAACGTGTTGGTAGAAGTTAAGCCAGAGAGCCGCAGGTGTTATTCGTAAATCGTGGGCAAAAAAAAGCAGCGGACTAAGCCGCTGCTGGATGTTTTCCACGATGCGAACAAACTTAAACGGCGCGTTTAACCTGTTCATCCAGCAGTTGTGGAAAGGTATCGGCAGAATCTGCAGAAAGTTTACGTCTTTTTACGGCACGTGATGGCGGCTGGCACAGGCTGCAAACAAAGCTGCCAACAGGCTGATGAGCGTGATTAATAAAGCTCCCGCCACAGCATTTACAGTCAGACAATTCCAGCATGCCGCTTTCAACGAATCGCACCAGGGTCCATGCACGCGTTAGCGCCAACAGCGGGCCCTCGTCCGATTGCGGACACTGCTCAAGATACAAGCGATACGCTTTAATCACCGCTTCAACACCATTGCTCAGCCCGGTTTTCAACAGGAACTGCCAGGCATTACAGAACATGGATGAGTGAATATTTTGTTCCCAGGTCATGAACCAATCGGTTGAGAATGGCAGCATGCCTTTCGGTGGTGGTGCACCACGCAGCTCTTTATACAGTTTAATCAGGCGACCACGGCTCAGCTGAGTTTCACTCTCCAGCATTTGCAGTCGTGCGCCCAACGTAATCAGCTCCATGGCCAGCTGAATATCGCGCGCTTCCTGAACAATACTTTTTTCGGTCATTAAACCGCCCTCTTCTTCGCGGAAGCATCATCTTTTGACGCGTTCCGCAGTAAACGGCTGGATAATAAAATGCCGGTGTGGATTTGCTGCAGGTCATCCACGCGTGATTCTTGAGTCAAACGATTAATATGGCTGTGATCGGTAAAGCGGAACTGGCAAACCAGTTGATTGGTTTCCGCTAATTTTACCATCTCAGGCAAGGTTAATTGCGACAATGCATCTGCCATCGATTCATCGATGCCTAAACGAAACATTGCTGAAGCTTTTTCCTGGTTAATTAAACGCTGAGCAAGAAGCAAATATGACAGATTGATGTCATATATATGTTTTAGTAATTCTGATGTACCCATTTTTTTCCATCCTGATAGACGCGACACATATACGGCCACAGAATTAAAAGTTCTATGGTTCGGGTTGCTGGTTGGTAAATCTAAAGATGGCAAAAAATTATCAGGCACAAGCCAACGTGTACTGAACTGTTTCATTCCCCACCGGGGCATTGGTCAGTAGTAGTCAAAACTCCAGGCCATTCTTTTATCGAGTTGTAACCATCTTCCGTGACGTCTGCTTACAGTTTTTTAAGACTAATCCGAAAACAACGCAAATCTATATCGTCTGATATCGACATACAACGTGAGTGGAGCGAAATTTTAGATAAAGTGTGATCTGCGTCACACTTTTAAGGCAAATTTTTTCCTGGAAGCTTCAGAATTGCTTTTCTGTTGTACGTTTTTTGAACGAATTTGAATTGTTTCGCTAATATTTCACTCTAAAAAGCCCCCGTTTAGCCTGTGTGGTCGATTGTCATGATAACGCGATCTTTTATCTGTTGAGTTGGTTTAAATGGCGATATGCAGCCAGTTAAAATCACAAAGGCAGCATATTATGCTGATTTCAGGAAAAACTATTTGCTTCTAAATTAATCACTTATAGGGAATATTGCCGAAAGGCACTACCACCATGATGATAGATAAGCGTGAAGACTGGACGCAGCGCGCCTGGGAACTGTTAGGGCTTTGTAGGGAGTGTTTAGCGAACGGCAGTGGATGTAACAGTGCGTTACATTAGTGATATGAATGAATTGGGGATTTGACGCATTGATCTGAGATAACTATCGGCCTGACCAACCAAACCTTTAGGGCTGACATGAAAAAAAAACTTTTTTCGCGTTCAATTGCACGCTTTTTAAACAAAACGTGCGATTTTGGCTGCCGTGTCAGGCAGTTACCCCTTAAGAAAATGAAAACGATTTCGTAGGTTTAGGATGGACAGTGAAAACGGTGCGCAGAACTGCGCACCGGAAAGCAGATTTAGGCGAGTTTCGGGAAGGTCGCGACTTTATTGGCGATACCATGATCGGCGCTGCGCGCAGGTAACGCATTTAAATCACGCAGGAAGCTTTCACGCCATTGCGTAATATCCTGCTTACGCAATACCGCCATCATGTCGTTATAGCGCGAAATACGCTCCGTGCGCGGCATGGTGAGCGCTCTGTCGAGTGCGGCGGCCACTTCATCACGATCGTAAGGATTAACGATCAATGCCGATGTCAGCTCATTTGCCGCCCCCGCAAAGCGAGACAGCACCAGCACGCCCGGATCGTCCGGGTCCTGCGCGGCCACATATTCTTTCGCCACCAGGTTCATGCCGTCACGCAGCGGCGTGACCAGACCCACATCGGTTAAGCGGAAGATTTTCATCAACAGGCGACGATCAAAGTGCTGGTTCAGATAATAGAGCGGTGTCCAGCCGAGCGTACCGTACTTACCGTTAATGCGCCCCGCTTCCGTCTCTAATTGATGACGAATATCCTGATAGGCCTGCACATCGCCACGAGACGTCGGCGCGATTTGTGAATAACGGATATTGCCGCGATGCTGCGGGAAATTCTCCAGCAGTGCCTCATAAGCCAGAAAACGCTCCGGTAATCCTTTGGAATAATCGAGCCGCTCGCTGGCAATAATGTTTTGCACATCGCCCAACTCACGTTTCATCGCCGCCATCTTCGGTGGCAAATGTCCCTCAGCCATCTCTTTTATGCTGTCCGGTTCGATACCAATCGGATACACCTCCGTCATAAAGGTATTGCCAAAGGCACGGTGTTTCTTCTCACCTTTATTCTGCAACTGCGTCAACTGGCTCAGGCTATCGAGGAAGGCCACGCGATCGGATTCGGTCTGGAAACCCAGCAAGTCATAATCGCACAGCATCTCCAGCAGCGTCTGATGCGGTGGCAGCGCATTAAAGATCTCCGGCGTCGGGAACGGGATATGTAAAAAGAAGCCGATGCGATTATTCACACCCAGTTTGCGCAACTCGGCCGCAAACGGCAGCAGATGATAATCATGGATCCATAACACATCGTCGGGTTGCAGCAACGGTTTCAGGCGCTGCGCCAGCAAGGTGTTCACGCGGCAATAGCCATCCCAGGCTTCACGCTGATACTGCACTAAATCCAGACGATAGTGAAAGGCAGGCCAGATAACGGTATTGGAGAACTGGCAGTAATACTGATCGTAATCGTTCTGATTGAGCGGCAGAGAAGCATAGGTGATGCCATCCTGCTCGACTTGCGAAAGAGGCTCATCTTCCTCGCCAGAAAATTCACTGATCTCTCCGTTCCAGCCAAACCACAAGCCTCCGGTGGTGCGTAACGCGTCCAAAATGCCCACCGCAAGACCCCCTGCGCTGGCTTTGCCTCCATCCGGAATGGCGATACGGTTAGATACCACGACTAAACGACTCATAACCTTGACTCCTTACCGACGATGTCATGTTCTAGTTGTAATAATAATTGCCCCAGCCAGTGCCATACCGCGTCAACGCTGTCGAGACGGTAGCGCGCATGGCTGGCGCCTTCTCCGACCTTGACTGAAATGCCCTGCATGGCGTTCACGGCGAGAAATCCTTTTTCATCGGTCAGATCGTCACCCACGAAGACCGGAATACGGCCAATAAAGGGGGCTTCTTGCATGAATTCACGTACCGCCGCACCTTTATCGATGCCCTGCGGCTTCAATTCCACCACGCACTTGCCCGGCTGTAGCGCCAGCGCAGGAAAGCGCATCACGGCGTCCTCTGCCAGTTGCATGATGGATTTCTCGTACTCGGGCGCGTTGCGATAGTGCAGTGCGAACGCCATGCCTTTCACTTCCAGCAGGGTGCCTGGCCATTGGTCGAGCGTTTGCTGCAGTTCGGTTTGTAGCGTTTGCGCAATATCGCCAGGCAACGCATGCCGGTGCACGTGCCCGCTGGCGTCACGGCGTTCTGCACCATGCACGCCAGCAGCAGGCGCTTCCAGTGGCGCAACCAGCGCATCCAGTTGCGCAATCGGACGGCCCGATACCAGCGCCAGGGCGCCATGACTCAGATTGGAGATTTGTTGCAGATGCTGGCGCACCGATGCGGGGATGGAAACCGACTCGGGTTGCGATTCAATGGTCGCTAGCGTGCCGTCGACATCAAAAAAGAAGGCATAAAGACCGCCGCTGAGTGACGGCAAGGTGCTGTTCTGATTAACCGCAGGGGTCACGTCTCCTCCTGTTCATTGGGCTTTAACAGGATGTTCGAAGTCAGGCTGGGTGTTTTCAGTCCGATGTCTGGACTGAGGCGAGGAGATTGAGCCAAAAACGGGGGACTGCGATAGGTAACTCTCCACAAACGCACAACTTTATTGCCAACACAGCAACCTGACTGCGAACATCGTCAGCATTAAGTCTAGACGGAGATCACAGTTTTGCCAGGCGCAGCGGGTTAATGCATGAGAAAAGTGTCTGTTTCAGGTCTTTGCGACGGCAAAAAATCGCCCCCTTTCCTTTTATAACGCTTCGCTTTTTTAAGACCTTAATTTTTGCCCGCCCTCTTTCCCTGATGACGCCGCATTTACCAGATTTTCCTCACTTGCATCCGCGCCGCCGATTGGCTTATGGTGCGGTTACCGCGCGATTCAAGGCGGAAAAAAGGCCAAAAAAGGCCCATATCTGCGCCAAATGGCGCTTTCAGGCAGGCATTCAGGACGATGAAAATCCGATCAAGTTCACACTTTAGCGATGTCATGGCGGGTAACAGCCTATGATCCCCCAGAGCTACAGCCAGCGCGTGCATTTCTATTACTGCATTTTGGTGGCGCTGAAGATCAATGCAAAAACGCGCAAACCCGCCGGCGTGCGCGGCAAGAATAACTTTCTGCTGAAATGGCTGCGTAACGCGCAGAACAACACCATTTTCCACCCCGACATCACCAGCGAAATTGAGTGGTTGCGTGGCAAAATCATCAGCTCCGGGCCGGATGCCGATCTGGAGCCGATGCTGCAATACGTTTATGACACCGCCAAGCGCGCCGAAACCCTGCGGTTAGGATCGTGAATACCGCGCCTCCCTGTTAAAGTACCCTGCTGAAAAGTCAGCGATGGAACGTTTGGCTGCACGACCATCAACAGGGACGGATAACAGGACATCTTACATGAATTTCACCATACGCAAGGCTCGGGCCGAGGACGCGGAACTGCTTCATCAGCTGGGACGCATGACCTACAGCGCGCATTTCAAACATATGTGGGTTTCAACCGACGAAATGGATGCGTTTATCGATAAAGAATACGGCCTGACGGTGCTGCAGAGCAGCCTCGCGGCAGAAAACGAGAGCTGGCTGATCGCCGAGACCGATCACCCAGTAGGTTTTGCCAAGGTCACCTGGAATACACCGGTTCCTGATTCCGGCATGACGGGCGCCATGTTGAATAAGCTCTACCTGAATCCCGATCAGACCGGTAAGAACTTCGGCAAAATCATGTTCCAAAGCATCATCAATGAAGCCCGTGAGAAGCAGGAAGGTTACATGTGGCTAGAAGTGATGGCTGAAAACGTGCGTGCACGTAAATTTTGGGAAGCCTTTGGCATGCAGCACATCAAAGACATCCCGTTCGTTACCGCCTCGCAGCGCAGCACGCTGCAAATTTTGGGTATGGTGATTTAACCCGACAGGGCGCCGCGAACACCGATTTCGCCGCGCCCTCTCCGCCTTTATCTGCGTTCATCCCCGTCTTTACCACTTATTCAGATTTGTTATAACGATATAATCAGTTTTTCTTTCAAGCCATCTCTCCGCATCATAACGGCAACACAGGAGGCGTTATGGCTGATATCTCTCTACACAAACACTCACAGGGTATGGCGCATTTCGCGCCCGGTTTGCTGCTTACGGCGGCCATTGCGCTGGCAACGGCATGGCTCGGTAATCTACCGTCTGTCGCACAACTGGGGTTAGGCGCACTGACGCTGGCCATCATCGGCGGGATCATTCTCGGCAATACGCTCTACCCGACGGTGCACGGCCACTGCGACGCGGGCGTACAGTTTGCCAAACAGAAACTGCTGCGTCTCGGCATTATCCTTTATGGCTTCCGTCTCACCTTCCAGCAGGTGCTGGATGTCGGCGTCAGCGGTGTGGTGATAGATGTACTGATGCTGACCAGCACCTTTACCCTCGCCTGCTGGCTGGGACGTAAAATCCTGAAGCTGGATCGTGAAACCACGTGGTTGATTGGTGCAGGTAGCAGTATTTGCGGTGCCGCCGCCGTACTGGCGACTGAACCGGTGATTAAAGCCGAATCGTCCAAAGTGGCGGTGGCGGTCGCGACTGTGGTGATCTTCGGTACACTGGCGATTTTTCTTTACCCGCTGATTTGGCATAGCGTTTCGCCTTTACTGCCGGGCCTGAGCCTGAGTGAATTTGGTATTTACACCGGTTCGACCATGCATGAAGTGGCGCAGGTCGTGGCGGCCGGACATGCTATCAGCCCGGAAACAGAAAATGCGGCGGTCATTGCCAAAATGCTGCGCGTGATGATGCTGGCACCGTTCCTGGTGGTAATCGGCGTGATGGTACGCCGCAGCGCACCGGCCACCAGCGGGGAAAAACAGCGTATTACTTTCCCATGGTTTGCACTGGCGTTCATTCTGGTGGCGCTGTTTAACTCAGCG
Organism: Pantoea sp. SM3; assembly: GCF_000963995.1. Classification (NCBI taxonomy): domain Bacteria; kingdom Pseudomonadati; phylum Pseudomonadota; class Gammaproteobacteria; order Enterobacterales; family Erwiniaceae; genus Pantoea; species Pantoea sp. SM3. Next base: position 132,948 of record NZ_JZRD01000005.1, on the reverse strand, counting down.
CATTTGATTCCCGCCTCGGCGATTGCGGTCATTAATCAGCTGGATAACGTGCTGCTCGCCATGGCGATGGCCGCACTGGGTCTTACCACCCATATCAGTCAACTGAAGCGAGCCGGTCTGCGTCCGCTGTTATTAGGGTTGATGTTGTTTATCTGGCTGATTGTGGGTGGCGGCGCGATTAATCTCACCATCCATCATTGGCTTGGATAACTTATTTGCCGCCCGGCTGGGCGGCAAATACCTTATTGTTTGAAGTGTTTTCGTGAATAGATGGCGGTCTGTCTGCGGCTTTTAATGCGGAATTTGGCATGAGAGATCACCGTCATCCACTTCGGATCAACCTTGTTGGTCAAATAAACATTCAACTGATCCAACAGCGCCTCCCAATTCTTCGCCTGCCAGGCTTTGTCACTGCCGAGTGACTCTTTCATTAACTGAATGAGGCTATCCACTCTGGCTTTTACGTCACTCAGTGTTTCTCCAGCCTGATGCGATGCTGCTAATTTCCGGATTTCGGTGGCGTAATAATGGATGTCAATCTCGTTCTCGCGCACGCGAACCTCTGCTTATTATTGGTCCGTAATATTACAGTAACCTAAGTCTGTGAATTAACATAATCGGCAATACCTTTCGCCGCTTCGCTATTGTTACCTATCAGCATTTCTTTCGTCAGGATTGATGGGCAACCTTCACCCTATCAGACAATAAAAAACCGCCCGCAGGCGGCGTGTCACATCACTTTCTAGCAAATATTGAAATGAGGTTTCATTATTTTAGCGAAATCTTAACGAATTTCTTTCGGACACCCACATCAATTTCGCAACCCTTTAGAATCAGTGAATTAGATTATTTTTATCCAATCAGGATCACTCTTTAATCGTAAACTCCAGCTCACTGAGTTTTTGATACTCTTTCGCCAGCTTTTTAAGTTGCACCGCACGCATTTTATCCGCACGCGCCAGCGCTTCTTCTTCGGTTAACTGAAACTCTTTTTTCTTAAAAAATTGCTCAAAGTTGTACTCACGATCGCGGCGCTGTACAAATACCTCGCCATCATTTTTGAGTTCACCTTCTGCGATGTAGATGCCCCGGGTTAATGCATATTTTGTTATATAGGCTTTTGTCATGCTGTCCTCTCATCTTGCTACGTCGGTTAATTAAAGCAAAATTGCCGCGTAATTTACAGTATCTGGAAGAAAAAACAGTCTATTCCTGGATCGTATTGCCATTGATTTAATTAATGTTTTAATTAAACCTAACGTCAATACCAGGAAAAAACACCTCAGGTTTGGAGACAATTAAAAGCGCAGCGAGATTTAAACATTTCAGCTGTGTGAAGCTACCCCACAGGAAATTTCCTCTCAGCCGCGCAAACAACGGCATTCATTTTTTCTGGATATCTTCCCAATTCAGCCCGAAGCGCATGAGGTATTTACGTAAGCGATCGGCATCATTCGGCTGCTTTTTATGCTGCCGTGAGACCGAAAATAAATGTCGTCCCGCTTCAGATAATGTTGAGGTGTGCTGGCAGACTTCCAGCACCGTCTCGAGTTGTCTTTGCTCGAAGAGATCAATATCGCCAACCCTCGGCAGTAGGGGTGATGCCACTCGCTCACTCTGCCAGTTTACGCGTAATCGCGCGATCTCCTCGTCTACCAGCATCAGTGAAATACGCCCGTCTTCAGCCAGTGTTGCCATGCGCATAACACTGGCACCCAGTTCACGAAAGTTACCGTGCCATGCAGCTGCTGGTGAGGTGGCAAAAGCCACATAATGCTGACGCGCTTCTTTATCAAACCGCACCTGATGCTGACGCGTGCGCGTAAATCGCTGCAATTCATAATCGATATTCGGTTCGATATCCTCACGACGCTCTGCCAATCCCGGCAACTGGAAAGTCCACATATTGATGCGTGCGTAAAGGTCCTCCCTGAAGCGCCCCTCTTTTACCCATTGGCGCATGTCACGGTGCGTGCCCGCAATAAGCTGGAAATCACTGCTCACTTCACGGTCGGCTCCAAACGGGAAAAAACGTTTCTCTTCAATGGCGCGTAATAACATCGCCTGTTCATCCAGACCCAGTTCAGCAACTTCATCAAGAAAGAGAATGCCACCATCCGCTTCACGCAATAAGCCGCTGCGTGCCGTTAATGCCCCCGTAAAGGCCCCTTTAACATGGCCAAACAGCGTTGACATGGCGTTATCACCACGCAGCGTCGCACAATTGACCGCGACAAACTTGCCCTTCACCTGATGACGTGCGAGACGCAATTGATAGATACGCTCAGCGAGGAAGGATTTCCCCGCCCCCGTCGGCCCGGTCAGCAACATTGGCGCATCAGAGCGCTGCGCCACCCGCTCAATTTGTTCAATCAGTGCGTTAAAAATGGCGCTGCGCGTTTCAATGCCTGATTTAAGGAACGACACGGAATTCTGTTGTTCGTGCTGAAAACGACTGGTCAGAGTTGTATAGCGGCTCAAGTCCAAATCAATAATCGAGTAAACACCCTGAGGGGATTTCTCCTCCTTCGGCCCCGGTCCCGTCTGTAACAGGCTAGCAGGCAGAAAGCGTGCTTCGGTTAACAGGAACCAGCATATTTGCGCAACGTGCGAGCCGGTGGTGATGTGGACCAGATACTCTTCATTTTCGGTATCGAAGGGATAGTTGCGAGCAAAATCAAGAAAAGCACCGTACACCTCTTCAAAATCCCAGGGATCGTCGAGACTGATTTGATGAGGCACCACCTGAGTCTGGGGAGAAATGCGCGCGATATCTTCAGTCAGTTGTTCCACCATGCCGCGATTCAGCGGTTGATGCAGTACCTCAAACCGGTCCACGGGCAAATCGGCATGCTGACACAGCGCCACACTGGGCCGCCACTTACTCCAGCGGTTTTGCCTTTTGCCACGTTTGTCGAGTTGCGTGCCTAAAACACCTATCACTACCCGTCGCTTCACACTTTATCCCTCAAGATAAAAACTTATCTTAAAGAATAAAAAACTTCTCCTCTACTGGCTATCAGAAATGTCACACCAAAATAATTAACTGTTATAAATCATGCGGCTAATTGAAAATATGACGTTTTATGATTTTTGGCACGTTATTCGCTATCTCTTTATTACCTCAAGATTTTAAAAGGAATAAGAGATGAAACTGACCACAGGGGTTCATGGCGTTGATACCGTTATGCGTGAGCGTGTCTGTAGTGTGTTACAGCAGATAGAAGCTGAACATGAAGTCCGTGTTCTCTTCGCCTGCGAATCCGGGAGTCGTGGCTGGGGGTTTGCCTCCCCCGACAGTGATTACGATGTGCGTTTTCTCTATGTCCATAAACCCGCGTGGTATTTGCGGGTGGAGCCGCCACGCGATGTGATCGAAAAACCCATCGATGCCGAGTTAGATGTGTGCGGTTGGGAGTGGCGTAAAGCATTAGGCTTATTAAAACGCGCCAACCCAACGCTGATCGACTGGCTTGATTCGCCCATCGTGTATCGCCAGCACGACGGCATCATGGCGCAGCTGCATGCGCTGAGCGGGCGCTTCTTCTCTGCCGAAAGCGCGCGCTGGCATTACCTGTCCATGGCACAAAAGAACTTTCGCCAGTATCTGCAGGACGATGAGGTTCGGCTAAAGAAGTACTTCTACGTGCTGCGTCCCTTGCTGGCCGTTCGCTGGATCGAGGCAGGGAAAGGTGCGCCACCCATGCGTTTTGATCAACTGCTGCACGGCACGGTGCAGGATGGCCCACTGCTGCGCGATATCGCTGAATTGCTGTCGGTGAAGCAGCGTGCCGGGGAGGCGGAGTACGGTCCGCGACGCCCGATACTGCACGCCTTTATCCGTGCCGAACTGGATCGCCCGACAGAGGCGCTGCCACTGGCGCACAGCAAGCGGGACAGCGCGCTGTTGGATGCCCTGTTATTCGACGCCGTGATGGCCGATTTTAATGTAAAGGAGGAGATATAATGCGCGCACTGATGCATTCATTAGGACTGGTTTCTGCGTTCCCCGTGGTATGGAAAACCCGGCAGCGCGCCCTGTATACCCTTCTGGCACCGAGCTATGACACTGCACAGCCGTTGCCCTGGGATAACATAGTGCTGCCAGCACAGCCGTTGGCAGAGGCCTCCGAGTTACGCTGGGCGCCGGGAGCCTGCGAAGGCACGCTGATTTACCACATCGGCGTCAACCCGGCTGAAGAGGATGCCGCAGCCATCCTCGCTGCGTTACAACGGGTGCTGGCAGCGCCGGGCAAGAAAAACATGCGCGCGCTGTATCGGCTGATCAATCAGCAGTCGCCGTTGTACTACATCGATGCATTGATGGAGGCGATTCCGCAGGCAAACCTGAGCGCAGTTCAGCTCTATCCGCTGGTGATCTGGCTGGTGACCTCCAGCCCGGATCAGAACGTGGTGAAGTTTGCCATGGCAATGACCGCATGGTTCTCACAGCAGCGCACCGTGAAGATATTGCAGGTGCTGGCGCAGCATGACGAACTCACGCTTTATGCGGTAGTCGCGCTGGGAACCATGCTGGATCCAGAGGAGTACACGGCAGTTTGGTTCGCCATGATGCAACGCGTCGATGGCTGGGGTCGCGTGCATCTGATGGAGCGAATGCCTGCCACATTGAACGCCGCACAACGCGGTTGGTTATTGCGTACGGGATACGCCAACAGCGTGATGATTGAATACACCGCAGTGAACTGTGCGGTGTACGGCGAGTTGCTGGATGCGCTGGCCAGCGAGCACGACGATGCACTTCTGCTAGGCTGTGCGCAGATGCTGCTCGCCATGTTGAGTGATGCGCCAACACCGGACATTTCAACCTATGAAGATGGGCCAATTACGTGCTTACGCTACTTACAACATGTGGTCACCCAGCAGCCAGCACATTCACAACATTACCTCGCCGCACAGGAGATCGGTGCCTGGGTGGCGGGCGAAACATTGATGGATGCGCCGCTGGCTCAGCGACTGACGGCATTATGTGAGCAGGTGCTGGCGCAACCGATGTGGCAGGAGCAGCAATAATGGCGCTGAAGTTGGTGCAAGAGCCAGCAAAGCCACAAGTGCGATCACATACTGAGCAAGGCGTACCCCTGATTCTGCAGCGTGGTCATCGTAGTGAGCGTATGGATCACCGAGTCTGCGATCCATTGTGGTTCGTAATGATGCCAGGCCAGAGCCTGATCGCACACCGTGACTTTGACGCCCTGCTGCTCCAGCGCCGATATCAGCGCAAGGTTGGGATTATCCACACCAAATAGCTGTCGAAAGCGAGTGTTTTCCAGCATCGCGGGCGTCGCTTCGCCATTCACCGCCACGACAAATTTTAACTGCTTTGCCGGCACACCGGCCGCCACATAGGTATTCACCACTTGTGCCACATGCTCCAACGCCGGATTAACCTGACTGCGTTCTTCCGCACCACGGCTGACTTTGAAGACCACTTTGTTACTCAGCGCACTGCTGGGCTGGAATGCGCTGCTGGCGTCATAGTGCACTTTGCCGTAACCGGCGATGGCTGGCGTAGTCCAGTTGATGGCGGGATCGGAAGGTGGGGCACTCACTTTCGCGGCAAAGAGGGTTTCATTTTGGCTGAGTAAGGCACCGCATACCCCACCCGCTACTGCGACAACTGCGCTAATCACCACTGAACGCATCTCTTTTCCCCCGCGACATCGTGAAAAATCGGCCTTGGCAAGTATGGCATGGATTGCCATTTTGTCGGCTTATCTCAGAGGTATACGGGCATATTCAGCCATTTCCTAACGCTCGGTGAAAAGCGGTGGCTCATGTTATGCGTAACCCCTATTCACTTCGCTACCGGGAGATCTGCGTATCGGGTGGTATACGCTGGAGACAACATCTCACGCTTCATCGCCCAGGATTTTTGGATTCCCTGCCCGGCGAACCATAGCTTCCCTTTCCCGCTTTGATTTATGCCATCGATCACCCGCATCAGCATTTCACTATTCGCCTGCGGCTGGATGTCATCAAACAAATTGAGTTGCGCCACACCCTGACTGAAGAAGTCACCTAACATCACCCCTGCTTTCATATAGCGGCACCCTTCCCGCCAGATGCGATCCAGCGCCTCGGTGGCCACACGAATAATATCGCGGCTGTCGTTGGTGGGCGTCAGCACTTTAATGATTGCCTGATTACCGTAAAAAATTTCCCCCTCCGCATGCGGGCTGGTGCGAATAAACACGCCGATCTGTCGACAGTACTGCCGCTCGCCCCGCAATTTTTCGGCGGCGCGCACGGCATAGTTGCACACCGCCTCACGCATGTCGGCGTACTCCGTGATACGTCCCGCAAACGAGCGTGAGCAGACAATCTGCTGCTTCACGGGCGCAAACTCTTCCAGTTCGAGACAGGGCTCACCGCGCAGCTCGCGCACGGTGCGCTCCAGTACCACATTGAAGTGCTTGCGGATCACCCAGGTGCTCTGCTCCGACAAATCCAGCGCGGTATTGATGCCCATAGCATTCAGCTTTTTGCTGATGCGACGCCCTACGCCCCACACATCGGCCACATCGACTAACGCCATTAACTTCTTTTGCCGCTCAAGGTTGGAGAGATCCAGCACGCCGCCGGTTTTACTCCATTTCTTAGCGGCATGGTTGGCCAGCTTGGCCAGGGTTTTGGTGGGCGCGATCCCCACCCCCACCGCCAGATGCGTTTCGCGTTTCACCCGCTGCTGGATTTCCCGTCCGAACTCTTCCAGCACGCGGCAATTCCGCACGCCCGTGAGGTTCATAAACGCCTCATCGATGGAGTAGATCTCAACGGCGGGCGCAATCTCTTCCAGTATCGTCATCACGCGCAGACTCATGTCGGCGTAGAGCGCATAGTTAGAGCTGAACACATGCACGTTATGGCGACGCAACACATCTTTGATTTTGAAATAGGGGCCGCCCATGCCGATATTCAGCTTCTTAGCCTCGGCCGAACGTGCGATGACACAGCCATCGTTGTTGCTTAACACAATCACCGGCTTACCTTTGAGGTCCGGCCTGAACACCGTCTCGCATGAGGCATAGAATGAGTTCACATCCACCAGCGCAAACATCACCTTCTCAGCGTCTTGATGACATGTTTAACGACACCGAAGATCTCAAACTGATCCGGGTCGGGAATGGGAATGATGGCGTGCGCCGCATTCATCGGTTTGAGGTGCAGACAGGGCTTCAGCATCAGCTGCTTCACCGTGAACTCCCCCGAGATGGCCGCCACCACCACATCACCCTGCTCGGGTTTCTCCGCACTATCGACGATCAGCATATCGCCGTCGCTGATTCCGCCTTCGATCATTGAGTCACCGCTGACTTTGATGAAGTAAGTGGCGCTGGGATGTGTGACGCAGAGGTCATTGAGGTCAATACGCTGCTCAACGTAGTCCTGCGCCGGTGACGGAAAACCACACGGCACACGACTGATAAACAAGGGCAAACTGAGGATGGAACGGAGTTCCGCCGGTTGATAAAACACCATGATGATGGCCTTCGAAAAAATACTGTATATAAATACAGTATTACTGATCGGGTTGTTTGATCAAGCGGGATCCTTCGGGATGATGCAAAGCAGTTGGCAGGAAAGGAGATTTAGTTTTGGCTGGTTTTAACGGTGAGATGGATGTGCTGCGGTGGTTTTGGGCTAGGGTGAAATGAGGGTTCGCCGCTGAGTTGAACGGCTTTTGTCTCACGATTTCATATAGGAAATGTATTTTGCCTCAACCTCAAGACCTAAACATGCGCCGAAAGGCCTTTATTGCGGATACCACTGCACTGATTTTATTTTTCACCACGACGGGCATCATTAATGAACGATGGATTGCCGGCATGGCGTGGGACCAGGTGCTGCATGCCCGTTTAATTGGTGCAATTCTGATGGTGCCGGTTGCCCGCCCTTACGGCTTGTGGCGTGATTGGGTGATGCAGCGAGCAGGATCGGGCCGGGTTTCGAAGCTGCTGTGGGACAGTATCGCGCTGGTGAGTTTTCAGGTGCCAATCTATGCGGCGATCATTGCTTTTAGCGGTGCATCGGGCAGTGGATTGGTACGCGGTACGCTAGGTGCTGCGTTGATGATGCTGTTTTTGGGCAGGCCTTATGGCGCGTTTCTTAATTGGGTGCGAGGCATGTTTGGTTTGCCGCCGGGTGGGGAAAAGCCGATGTCATTGGATAGCTAAATGATTCGCTAGCTGAAGCGAACGAGAATTATTCGAATAGCCTGTGAAAGGGTGTGTTAACCTTTTGATGAACAGGCACTTTCATCATATTAATGGTACGTTCTTATATAATCATTAAAACCAGTATTTCACACTAGATTAAAAAAACAACATCCATTCAGTATGATGAAAAATACAGATTATGATGTAAAAACTCCGCTTTTATTAATCATAAAAAGCCACACCCAACGCTATTAAGATGATTCGCAATGCAATATTAAAAGTAGCGTCTAAGTTTAAATGGAGGTTGTCATTAATTCGATCTGATGGAGGATTTTCAGTGTTATTTCAAGATCATGAAAAAAGCCATATTATCATTGGTGAAGCCGCATTAAGCCTTGCTTTATGTCGAAAGGAAATCAGTGTTGCAAACCTTTTTTCACAGCTTGGTTTGATGTCTAAATCAGAGAATAATATTGACCGATTGACTCAAATCGCTAAAGCCAGAAACTGGTTAATGAGCTTTGAGTCACCTTCAGTCGCCGAGGAGCAAATACCTTATTTGCAGACCTTAGTTGGCCTGAACAATGAACTGAATTAACGATATATGAACTGAAGCCAAAGGACGTAATCCGGTTCCGGCCGGAAGACGACGAAGCGGATGACCTCATCGGTTACACGTGAGTGTACACCGGCCGGAGACACTGTCAGGGACGACACTCTCAAAATGATTTGCCAGAATATTTCTTCCTCTACTCCGCTGACGAAGCAACAGAGTTATCAAGCATGAGTTGGTTGCACACTCAACCCAAGGCATACCCGCATAAAAAGCCCTAAACACCGAAGATGCCTTTGAGCATAAATTGGTCTATTAAGATTTATAGACGATGGCAGAACTATGTTTGGTGATCTCCGCCCTCCCAATTTTGACAAAGTGCGCTAAATTTATTTCATATGTGATTTCGACATCAGTCGAAATGCCACCCTGTACAAAATCCGCACTCTACCAATAGATTGCGATTGTTATATGTTACAGCATGACCATAGTGACGCCTGAGTAGCGGACATAAGGGATAAAATCATGTATCAGAGCACACAACAGTCAACCAATAGCGCGAAGTCTTTCCTGCACTTAGATGCGCTTCGCGATAAAGCCACTGCTGAAACCGTTGTAATTGAAGCAGCCGCGCGTGAAATCACCCAACGTGGCATGAGAGTCACCAACGGCGCCGTGATTTTGCAATTGATCACTGAAGTGCAGAAGGCCTCTGATCCCGTGCAAATCGATCTGTTACTCAACGCATTAAAAATCGTGGTCGGGATGACGCCCGGGGAAGAGGAACGTTGGGCATACTTCAACTGGTAAAAGTGTTTATAAAGACTAAACACATCCTCGATCATTGATATTGTTGCTACAGCAGCCCCACATCCAGAAAACAGACGGGAAGCACTCAATATTTTAAAGAATGCAGGTATCAGCTATACGCCAGGTATCGGCAAACACGAAGTGGAGGATTTTCTGTCACCTTATTTAGTGAGGTCATATTAGGCGCCTGCAAATTTCGACGCTGTTCGCGCCGGAAAGGCAAGATCTGCTTCACGCTCAAAGCCGACCTGACATCTCGCCAGTTGGTCCATTCCGTACCAGAAGCTGTAGTTCAATCAGCAATGCCTTAGTTGCGTAATGAAATAGATGACGAACAGTGTTTTGTTTACGTAAGGTAAATGCTCATTCCTCAGCCAAAAAAAGGACTAAGCATGGGCAGGTTTCAGGGCAAACGTATACTGATCACTGGTGGTACAAGTGGCATGGGACTGGCAGGCGCGCTGCGCATTATCGCTGAGGGTGGTGATGTAGCTATTACAGGGCTTAGTGAAGAAAGACTGGAACGCGCCCGTACTCTGCTGCCTAAAACATCGCTTATTTTGAAAAGTGACTCTGCGAGCGAAGTTGACATCAATGCGCTAAAGGAAGCTATTAGCGATTGGGGTTCACTTGATGGATTATGGCTCAATGCTGGCTTCGCGGAGGTCAGCTCTCCGGAATCTGTAACGGCGGATTCTTTTAATCGCATGATGAGCGCAAATGTGCGCGGCCCGATGCTACAGCTTGCCGCCCTATCAAAATCACTTAATTCAGGTGCATCCGTTCTGGTTACTTCGTCCTCTTCAACTTACGAAGGTGCGGCTATGACAAGCCTGTATGCAGCGACGAAAGGTGCCGTTATCGCAATGGTCAAAAGCTGGGCATCTGCGCTGGCCGAACGTGGCATTCGCGCCAACACTTTGGTGCCAGGTCCAATTGAAACTAACTTCAGGCACTTTATGCCAGAGGAGTCGCGTCAGCAGTTTGAAGATTTCGTGGTAAGCCAGGTTCCTTTAGGTCGCGCAGGCACAGCAGAAGAAGCCGCTTCGGTTGCACTCTTCCTCCTGTCCGATGACGCATCCTATGTTACTGGCAGTCAGTATGCTGTAGACGGCGGGCTGGTACATTACTGATGTGTCTATAAGGAATTATGAAATCTATCGAATAGATTCAATAAAGTCTGCTGTTCGCTCACAGTGGATCTTGGCTGTTGTAGATGTCCGATCCGTGCCAAAAGCAGACATTAGTTAAATTGAAAATCGCGGCGTATTAGTAAAATGGGAGCAGGTCACTATGACTATCTCTTACTGGTGAAGTGCACGGTTTAAACGGGGGCTATTACGCTGTCCTCATCCCCATATGCTAAATGATAAGACCCAACCACATTAAATTTAAAAAAACATTTTAAAACAATCAATTATCTGATAAGTTAAACAATCACCTTGTCAATCTACTTTCACAGAACCAAATAAACAACAAGGAGAAATAAATTGGAATTTAATCTCTGGAAAATAAAAATAACCATCTCTAAAGATAATGAAAAACCGTTATCCCCTGATAAACTGCTATATGATCGCAGTTACCTAAAAAGTTTTCTTCGTCCATACTTTGATAATAAAACAGCCAACATCGGAATCATATTATCTCAAATTAGTATTCTTGTAACTATTGGATACACAATGCTTGTATCTGATATAAGTACTAAATGGGGTGTTGATAAAAGCATTTGGATAGCAGCTTCTATTTTCTTTTTTTCATTTTTAATAACATGGCTTCTTTATATTGTTTATAAAATAATTACCACACCAAGCTACGAAAAATTTCTGCAAATTTTAACTAATGAGTCGTTAACTAGACAGGTACGCCGGTTTGTCTTTTTGATCCTTGCGACTGACAAAGATCAATCTTTGAGGCTGCTGGTAGAACATTCTGAGACCTGGGAATGTTGGCTGCTACCTAATTTTGGAAAGAGTAGTTCTTTGACTCTTGATACACATAACAAACTTTGTAGTGCATTAGCAGACAAATGGGGAGCTTGCAGCAAAGACATCACTATTTCAGCTATTGATGATGATTTAATTAGCACAAAGATGTCGTATAAAAATAATAATATTACCACGTACTATTTCGATATTTTCTTTGTGAAATTTTCAGAGGATTTTTCTAAAAAAATGATCACAATGGACCTAACTCTTCCTGGAGGACAATATTCATGGAAGACTATCGGCGAGCTAAAAAAAGACAAAAGTACTTTTGAGAGAAATGCTGATGTTATTGAACATGTAGAGCAGCGGATTCTTGCCAACGGCAGGCCTGGTATTTCGTTAACACATCTGTTGGATTTTAAAAATGAAGCGACTAATTAACGAGCTTAACCAACGATGTAATGAAGATCTTAGTGATAAAGATCTTATTGACATGCTTACACATCTTGTAAATAACGATGAAATTTACGAGTATATAAAGTCGTTGTTAGATAAGAGCACTTTGAATATTAACGGGTACGAGCATCAGATTGGATTTTACAAGTTTGTAATTTCCGAGATTGGTGGTAAATGCCCTCGTCGAGTGCGTTTACACTTTTGGAAATATGGAGAAGTGCAAGAGGATGTGCATGACCATATTGCATCTTTTTCCTCTCGAGTCTTGCATGGAACTATTCTTTCTAAAAATTTCATTTTAAACGATGACGGTGAAAGGTATTTCCATAAAAATTTTGCGGCTGTAGGACATAATTGTAAGCCATATGTACAAAATTTAGAAGCAACGAATCTTTCCCAAGCTGGCGAGTTTCAGATAAATTCTAACGAAGTATATTACGTTAACTTCGATGATTTGCATTGTATTGAGCCACTTTCAGAATATGCAATAACTTTGGTACTCCAAAACTCTCCCAATGAACGTAATATAAATGTATATAGCAGGCAGTCACACACAGGTGATTCATCACGTACAGCAAAAAATTTAGATTCTGCTACTATGAGCAGAGTTCTCGAAAAAATTTGCTTTCTGCTGGGAAAAGAAAAATGCTAATGCATGATATTGGGGAAAAGTTATTTTTAAGTTCTATACTTCCTCGTCTTGAAAAATCAAAATGTTTCCTGAATGATTTTGGAAACGATGCGAGTGTTGTAGATATTGGTCTTCCCGATATAGCTATCGCCTTTAAAATTGATCGCGCAGCTAAACCTATTGCAGCTTACAAAGGATGGACGGACTTCCAGATGTGGGGCCGATTAGCCGTCACAGCTAACCTAAGTGATATTCTCGCTGTTGGAGCAACGCCCTCGGCATTCATGCTCTCTATCACCGTGCCCGGTTGCTGGAAATCCTCTGATGTTGAAGCAATTATTGCCGGAGCTGAGAATGCTTGCAAAGAAAAAGGGGTTGCGTTTGTAGGGGGAGATACAAAGGAAGGAGGCGAGGCTAATGTGGTAGGCGCTGCGTTTGGTACAATTAACAAAGACTCCATTATTAGCCGCAGAAATGCTGAAGAAGGCGATACAATAATCCTTGCAGGTCAGCTCGGAGGATTTGCTTCTGCTTATTTATTGCGGTCCAAGTTGGGAGTTGAAAATAGAGAAATTTTACAGTCTCTCTCGCTTCCAACATGCGCTTGGGATGAGGCGAGATATCTTTTCTCCAATGGTAAAGTAACCGCAGCGGTTGATCTAAGTGATGGAATTTCCGAGGGATTATCGTTGCTAAGTAAGGATGGGTTAGCCCCCTTAATTGATATCGACTCCTTACCACTACATCAATTAGCAATCCGTGCTTCGAATGAACTGCTAATTACTAAATCAAACTTTGCATTTACTGTAGGTGACTGGGGAATTCTCTTTTCTATGTCTAAAAACGACGCAGAAAATGCGATAAAATCCATGCCACCGGGTTTAGCATTAACTAAAATTGGAACAATCGTTAGGGCAGACACACCACTTTATCGGTCTTTCCTGACTGGGACAAACTACGAGTTATCGGTCGATTTAAAAAATGAACACTTTCGAAAAACAATGGAAAAAGAGACAGACTATTTTTCAGAATTTAATAAATTCACATTCCTTAAAGAAAAAGAGTAACCACACTTGTAATTTGTAATGCTTTAAATTTCTTGCTATTGATACATCCATCATGAGATCATCACTATGTTCTTATGTTTTTTAGGGCGAGGCATGGAAATAAAATAAATATTTTAGTTATGTCTTTGTTTGTGAAATAAAATTCAAATGAATATATCTTGCAGAAAAGCGGGGGTTGCTGCATTTAAAAATGCTCTGAGACCAAAACTTTGCAAGCTAATTTAAAGACCCACGCTGCTGGACGGAGTAATGGTTGTGACGGTCATTACTACGTCGTGGCACGAAGTCAGTTGTCCCGACTGACCACCTAGAAAGCAGTAATTTGATACGATGAGTGGCCTAGAAAACTTTATAGGCAAGATGAGCTCGCAATGGTTATTGTTCACAGCCTTACACAAGAAGGCCCTTCTTCAAAAAAAATTAATGACTTAGTTATGATCGACAGTTAATCCCTGGTCAACAGGATAGGTCCCGGTGTGGCCCGGACTGATTTGTGCAATGAGTGTCTGCAGAAAATTGAGAATGCTTGGGGCTGAATGACCGAAAAAAAGAAAATCTTACTGGGGGCGGGGCCCCGTCAAAGGCTTGCAGACCATATGATGGCATGCTGGCTTAACACAGGGCAGTGTTCTATGGACCGAGCATGACGTCCATACTCGTCTTAAGAAGATAACACTCATTCCTCGAGGTCAAGGAGCGCAGAAAAAAGAGGAGGCGATGCCAGGAGGACAATGGTCGGTGATGATCCTCGGTCAGCGGGTTTGTACGCGATCGTAATATTCGATGATTTGCAGCGCAACCGCAGCAATCTGCACCGCTTCTTCTCTGCTGGTACCGGCTGCTTTTCCCCCAAAACGATCATGGAGTACGGCCTGATTAAACTCTCCCACTTCCTCCCCAAGGATGGCACCCCAAATGAAAGGATCAAGATTGCGGTCTGCTCCCCATTTGGCATCCTGCCGTTGCATTTCAGCCAACACATCTTTCAGTGCTTCGGTTTCTTGATGTTTATCTTTCATTATTCCCGCTACGTATCCTTTATTTTAAGCGCTATCATTAACATTAAATATAAGTTGAGTCCATTGCGATGGCGCATCGTATTTTGTGATTGAAAGGTAAGTTTGCTATAAACGTAACAATGATAAAAATTAAAAGTGGATAACCTTGTTCATTACCTTTCAAAGCAAAAAGTTAAGAGCTCTTTGTGAGAGTATGCACAATGCAAATGAGAACCTTGGTGAAAAACTGGCATCCAAGCTACGCGCACGCCTATCCGATATCATCGTAGCGGACAACATATTGTCGTTGCCCGTCGGTTCGCCAGAGGTATGCTTTGAGGAAGGGGAAGAGTGTATTACAATCACCCTTTTGGGCGATAAAAAAATGGGATTTGTTTGCGGGAATACTGTTCAGCCCAAAAATCAAGACAATACGATCAACTGGTCCCAAGTCAGCCGGATACGGTTAGTGTTCATAGGTGATGTGAAATGATGGTAACGCAGGACTTCCAGCCTGACTGGGTATCTCCACCTGGTGATACGATTATAGATCTGATGGATGAACACGGGATTTCTGATGAAGAGCTGAGTAAGAAGATAGGCTTGTCACTTGATCGGGGCCAGCAACTTCTTGTAGGGAAACTCCGACTTAATCCGTCCCTGGCCGACAAACTCGAAGAGCTGTTCAGCGTATCGACGGACTTCTGGATCAGGCGCGAAGATGCTTATCGCCAGCAAATAGAACATATCCAAAAAGTGAACAGCGACTGGCTGGAATCATTGCCCGTGCGCGACATGATGGAGTTTGGCTGGATCCCGAGAACCACAACGCGGGAAAGTAAATTTCGGCACTGCCTGTCGTTCTTCGGTATACACTCCGTGAGAGAGTTTTTTCACAAAATACATTCTGATGCTCCACTGGTCGCCTTTCGTAAATCACTGAATCTGACGACTGAGCCTGTCGCCGATCTGGTATGGCTGACCCGGGCAGAACAGCTGAGTGCAAAACAGGTCTGCGCAGAATGGAATAAAAAGGCGCTGAAGGCGCTTTTGCCTGAACTTCGCAGAGCAACAAACGAACCTGATATGGGCATTTTTATCCCCCATATTCGCAGGCTTCTCGCGACTGCCGGGGTTTCGCTGATCGTGCTGCCAACACCTAGGGGATGCCGAGCCAGTGGTGCCACCTGCTTTTTCACTCCAGACCGCGCCACGTTGGTCATGAGTTTCCGCTATCTCACCGATGACCATTTCTGGTTTACGCTGTTTCATGAGATCGGTCATCTCATTCTGCATGAGGCTGTGCGGGTCCGTGCGGAAGGTAAAGAAGGCCTGACGACAGAAGAGGAAAAAGAAGCCGATACGTTTGCGGTAGACGTCCTCATTCCGGAAGAATATAGGCAGCAGCTCAGGCGCTATAGTGTTCGCCACTGGAGAGACATCGTCCGCACGGCCCGGAAAATGGGCGTATCAAAAGGGATTGTCCTCGGGTACTTACAACATGAGGGCAACATTCCTTTTTCTCACCTTAACCGGCTTAAGGTGAGATTCAGTAAAGAAGATATTGTATAAGTCAGCCGCCAAAATAGACGTAGCGATCAGGTGACTTCTGCCAGTTACACAGCGCGTCTTCAATGACCTGCATCCTGAGATAAGGTGCAGGGATAATTTCGGCAAGCTCTGCCAGTTTATCATTCAGAGTATCTAGACTGTCACCCGCGCTCCGGCTGTTACTAAACAGCAGCCGGCTTCCCTGAAGAGGGCCGGTAGCTCCCTTCAAAAAAGCATGCCCCGGTTCTGCTTCGATAAGCCCGGTTTTTCTTAGCATAGTCAGGTAATCAAATCGGGCGGTTCGTCCGAATGAAACCACCGCATTCAGGCCTGAATACAGCAATTCGAAAAGAGTAGCTGGTGTAGCCGCGAGGCTTCTTGCTTCTGCAAAACGGGCCTCGTGGCTGTATGTTGCTCCGATGAATCCGAGATAAGAACGGAAAACGACAGGTATAGAACGACGTGAATGATATTTTTTCGTTTCATATTTGCGATGGTTACCATACTGCCTAATACTGCTTTTTAAAGTCAGCTCATCAGAAACACTGGCAAACCACTGTTCAAAAGCATCAAAGTCATCCGTTATGGCATCCCATGTCCACGTCTGGGTACCCAGTCCACTGTAAATATCGCGGCACAATACCCAGCCAGTTTTATTACTCCGGCCAAAATGCGTGGCCAGGAAAACTAACCAGCAGGCTTCGTCATAATTATTGTCACGCAGGTGCAGACACGCAGCACGAAGAGGATCAAATAAATCTGAGTTCGGCTCTTGTCTTAGCGGATCCATATAATCGGTTCGTGATGTCAGAGTTGCCATATAGCGAATACGGCGAATACTGTCGATAATTTGACAGGCTAATACATTATAGTGAGCCGGAGAACTCAGTCCGTTCAAGACATGTTCATCATGACTGAATTTTCGAAGAGCGGCGACAAGCTGGCTGGCCTGACTGTGTCTATTCATTAAATTTTCCCGTCAAAAATAAATCGGTATTCCTGATTATTCAGTGCAGTCAGCTCCTGGCGGGCCAACTCATCGTGTGCCGACGTATGTGAACGCAACAAAAAATGGGTCTTTATCACGCGCAGCAGATCCTTCCAGTAGTCATTCAGGGGCATAGTATCAATATCAAATTCCTTGTTTTCCCGCAGAGCCTTTTCTGCTTCAAGGATAACTGTAATGTCTTTTAAGGATTTAATTTCAGGCATATCACCCATCACCGGAAAGGTACTCATAAAGCCTTCTCGCTGTAGCGCTTTTACTTGTTCAAAATGTTCTTCATATATATGGAGGCTTGAGACGAAGTGATGATAATGCCCCAGTTTGCACCCGGTGAGGCGGGCGACCAGTTCCTGCATCATCGTGAAGGCAAACACATCATGGGGTAAGCCCATAAAGGCATCGTTCGAGCGCATACTGACAAAAAGATGCAGTGCGTCTTGTCTGACAATAAATTGCAACGATATCGTGCACGGAATATCGGCATATTCTGTCTGTTCTGGATTATCTGTAACAAGATCTGAGGCATCAAATAGTTGTATAAGTGCGCGTCGAGTACTTCTTTTTTTATGCAGTAGACTGATAACATTTTCCAGCTGATTATACAGCCCGTGCATCTTAAATAACCTCGGACCATATCCCCCGTGTATTCTGCCATCGGATTCAGCGTATTTTACGTAACGAGGTATGAAGTGCCGGATGAAATCGAGATCGTTCTGGGCTGAGAGGTACCACAGCAATTCCCCAAGACAGCTGACAATTTTACCGCGGGATTCTGTCCTGCTTATTCTGCGGCGAGGATCGGTGAGAATCAGGTAGGCTCCCAGAATCTCAATATTTGCTCCTTTAGTGGGAGTATTCCAGAGTCCGTCAGTCAGGATCGCCTGATGTACATCGTTTAATAGATCGTCAACACATTCAGCTGTCACCAGAAGAGTCATAAACTGCCTGTTATATTATGAATGTAACAAATGATTACCACCTGTGTGATAAATAGTCAATATTACATTAGTACAAACAGGGCTATAGCAGCTTTAACACAGATCATCAGATGCGAAATTTAACATCCAGATTTCCTCCATTCCCTATGAATGCAATAAACGTTCATGCAGCCTAAAAACTGAGGGCACAGACCCATGCAGGGCCACTCGCCAAGATATTCCGCCAAATGAACCGGTCGGTTTCCTAATATCAGACCTGAAACTAGTGGAGAAAGACAGGCTGCCAAATGCGGAGCGCCTGTAAGCATCTGACTTCAGGCTTTACCACTGTGCAACTGCAAGTTCTAATATTAACAACTTTGGTCTGACTCTCGCTCACAGCGGACCTTCACCACCAAGCCAGCCGCCACCTTACCAACATAAATACGCCCCAAAACATTATGGTAAATCCCGTGTTGTGCTGTGCTCAGATAGTTGTATCTCGCAAATTCTTCAGCAAACATCGCCAAAGCACAAATAAGGATCGAGCTATATGAACATAACCAAAATCGACCATATCCACGTCTACGTCGACGATATCGAAAAAGCCGAACGCTGGTATCAGGAAATCCTTGGCTTCACCCGCGATAGCTCGCTGTACTTCTGGTTTGAACAAGGAGGGCCGCTGGTTATCAGGAATGATGGCGCATCGCTTTCCCTCTTCCTGAGAAAATCCCAGCACCCAGGCCACACCATGGCTTTCGCCGTGGAGGCGTCAGCGTTTCTCGAACTCATACCTATCCTCAAGTCGAAAAAAATCGCTTATACCGCGAGTGACCACGATGTCTCTATGTCCCTTTACTTCAGCGATCTCAGTGGCAACAAGATTGAAATCACGTCCTGGGAATATACGCAGGCAAAACAGATATTGGAAAAGGCGGCATAACGATTCGTCAGTAAGCAACGGATAACGCTACAATCAAGAATGGATGCACATTTTGAAAGGAATCAAAAATTGAAACTTCACTATTCACTTCATCGCCTTAGCCTGATAAAGCAATGGCAAAAAGACAGTTTCAGGATCGTTTTTTTCATTCTCACCGGGCTATTCTTTTCAGCCGTGATTAAATGGCTATTGCCCCAATTAACTCATGGCAATATCACCGGCGGCTTTACCGGTATGTTATGCGGGCTTGCAGCAAGCTTTTGGTTTACCAATATTGCGTCGCTGAGGATTAAGTCACCCATTCGCTTGAGCGACCTGGATTCAGTTCTGAAGAAGTACCATTACCAGCAAACTGAGCAAGGTGATTATGAGCTTAAAATAGCGAAATACCGAAGATTCAAATCCCAGCGCATTTATATACGCAACGATGACAACGAGGTCACGCTGGAAGGCCCCTACAACACCCTCAAAAGAATCATCAATCAACTCAATAAATAGCCGGAGATTTTGCAGGGACGTTACAAGCTGACTGGCGCAAATACCCAGCCAGTCATCGTCAGTCTTAACCGTGCATCACCACATTAAACCCTTCATCCGCATGCGGTGCGACGAAGTAGCTGCTGATCACCTCGAACTGCGCATCGGTCGCCGCGAAGTCATGCTCACCTTCTGCATTACGCGCATGCAAACGGCTCTTGCACAGCGCATCGGGCACATCGATAAAGTGCAGTTGATGCTCCGCCTGTGCGCTCTGGATCACCGCCTTCATCCACTGACGTTGGCCGACGGTGTTCGCCGGGAAATCCAGCACCACTGACACGCCGCGCTGTAGCAGGGCGATCAGGTGTGGCGTCATCGCATTACGCAACTTGCCCGCACAACGCACGTAGTCCGCAACATCCTGCATCTCTTCGGCGAACAGATGCGCCAGCCAGGCGTCTTCGCTGATAATCACCGCACCGGTCTGTTGGGCCAGTTGATGTGCCAGCGTTGATTTTCCGGCAGCGATTTTGCCGCACAGCAGATGCAAAACAGGACGAGATGTGGACACAGACGCAGATTCCATTGACCAGCTCCAGATAAAATGACGCTCTACCATGCCGTTAAATGCCGGTCCAGTAAAGCCTGGCATCTACACTTACGCTATCTCTGCAAAAATAAGGAGACGCATGATGAGTCAACGCCTGCATAAAATCGACTTTCCGGTCAGCAAGGCGCGGAAGTATCTGGAACCTGGTCCGGTGGTGTTGTTGAGTTCGCAATTTGAAGATCACCACGACATCATGACGCTCGGCTGGCACACCATTCTGGAGTTCTCGCCGTCACTGGTGGGCTGCATGATCGCCAACGGCAACTACAGCCATGAGCTGATTCGGCAAAGCGGACAGTGCGTGATGAACATCCCCTCGGCGGATTGGGTGGATAGCGTGGTGGCGATTGGTAACTGCCATGGCGATCGCCTCGATAAGTTCGATGCCTTTCACCTCACGCCAGAACCGGCAAAAGTGGTGAATGCGCCACTGATCGATGAGTGCTTCGCCAGCTTTGAGTGCCAGCTGTATGACGATTCGATGGTGAATAACTACAGCTTCTTTATTTTCGAAATCGTCAAAGCGCACGTGGCCGATAAACCGGAATTTCCGCCGACGCTGCACTACACTGGCGAAGGACGTTTTACCGTTATGAGTCATAGCGTGCTCGACAAGCACCATGATTTTAAGCCAGAAATGTTAATTTAAGCGGCTTGAATTCGCCTTCGAGCGCCCTCACAGTAACGCTTTCGACCTGACAGGAGTAATAACAATGGCAACCGAATATGCGGTGATCGCCGGTGGCTGTTTCTGGTGTACCGAAGCAGTGTTCAAAGATGTGATTGGCGTGGAGTCAGTCGAAAGTGGGTATACCGGCGGGGAGCGCCCGAACCCAACCTATGAGCAGGTGTGCAGCGGTGCCACCGGCCATGCTGAAGCGATCCGCGTCGGCTTCGATCCCGAGCAGGTGAAATACGGCGATCTGCTGGACATCAGCTTTGCGACGCACGATCCAACACAGCTGAACCGTCAGGGCAACGATGTCGGTACTCAGTATCGTTCAGCGATCTTCCCGGCGACCCCAGAGCAGGAAGCCGAAGCGATTGCCGCAATTGCGCGTGCGCAAGCCGATCTCAACGTGCCGGTGGTCACCACCATCGAGCCGCTGAAAGAGTGGTATCCGGCGGAAGATTATCATCAGGATTACTGGGATGGCGCCGGTCAGCGTAACGGTTACTGCATGGCGGTGATCCCACCGAAACTGCAGAAGCTGCGTAAGAGCTTTGCCAATCGCGTGAAACAGGGCTGATTCTGCCCTTGAGATGCGGCTGTTAAACACCGCATCCATCGCCATCAAAGGTCGTCATTTATGACGACCTTTTTGCATTTAACCGTCATAATAGCGCCCTCTTCTCTTCAGGGAGCGATGATGACCACGCCTCAACCCGCAATCCCCGCGCGCAAGCGGCCGATGAAACTCAACACGCTGGTGACGCTGATGCTCAGCGCGGTGATCGTGCTGGTGCTGCTAAGTGTGCACATGTTCTATTTCTTCCAGATTGGTGCCTCAACCCGCGCCCAGCTGGAAGATAAGGCCATGGCGGTGGCCCGCACGCTGGCAAGATCGCCGGAGATTCAGCAGGCGCTGACGCAGCCGGTGGCCAATGCCAATATTCAGCCCATCGCGAAAGCCGTGGAAGAGAGCAACAATCTGCTGTTTATTACCGTCACCAATATGGACGGTATCCGCTATTCTCATCGCAATCCGGAACTGGTCGGTAAGCACTTTATCGGCGAGGACATCGGGCCTGCCCTGCGCGGCCATGAAAACGTCTCGGTGAACAAAGGTTCGCTGGCAAAAGCGCTGCGCGTCTTCACGCCGGTGTATAACGCGGAGGATCGGCAAATCGGTGTAGTGGCGATTGGTATCTCCCTCGATGCCGTCACCGATCAGATCAACGAAAGCCGCTGGAGCATTATCTGGACCATCCTGATTGGTACGCTGGCGGGCGCGATTGGCACCTTTGTGCTGGTGCGCGTGCTGAAACGCATCTTATTCGGCCTCGAACCCTACGAGATTTCCACTCTGTTTGAGCAGCGTCAGGCGATTCTCAACTCAGTCAAAGAGGGCGTGGTGGCGATGGACGATCAGGCGCAGGTAACGCTGGTGAATCAGGCCGCGCGTACCCTGCTCAATGAGCCGTCGTCTAGCGGCATGATCGATAATGAGGGAATTGATGATGCCTCGGTCATCAACCAACACCTGCGAGATGTGCTACACAGCGGCCGTGCGCGTCGTGATGAAGAGCTGAATGTGAATGGACGGTTGCTGTTGTGCAATACAGTGCCGGTGCGCAGCCAGGGACGTATTATTGGCGCGGTCTGTACTTTCAGGGACAAGACCGAAATCAGCCGACTGATGCAGCGACTGACGGGCATGGTAAACTACGTCGATGCGCTGCGGGAGCGCTCGCACGAGTTCATGAACAAACTGCACGTGATCCTCGGCCTGCTGCACATGAAAAACTATACGCAGGTGGAAGCGTATATTTTGAAAACCGCCAATAATTACCAGACTGAGATTGGCTATTTGCTGGATCGCATCAAGTCACCAGTGATTGCCGGTTTCCTGCTAAGCAAGATCAATCGCGCCTCGGATTGCGGTCATCGCCTGACCATCAGCGATGCCAGCTTTGTGCCAGACAGCGGCAACGAAGACCAGATGGCGGCCCTGATCACCGTGGTTGGTAATCTGGTGGAGAACGCCATTGATGCGCTCAGCGAGCAGACCGAAGGCGAGATCCATGTGATGCTGCACTATCAAAATGGCTGGCTGGCGTGTGAAGTGAGTGATGATGGTCCCGGCATTGAGCCTGCCAATCTCGCGACAATTTTTGATAAAGGGTTCTCCACCAAAGGAGAGAACCGTGGCGTGGGCCTGTTCCTGCTGAAACAGCAGACGGAAAACCTCGGTGGCGGCGTGACCGTTGAGTCAGAACCCGGCGTCTTTACCCAATTTTTAGTACAACTTCCCTGGGATGGAGGAAACCAATCCGCATGATCAATGTGTTAGTGGTCGATGATGACGCCATGGTCGCTGAACTGAACCGCTCGTTTATCGGCCAGGTTCAGGGCTTCCACTGCTGTGGAACCGCTTCGACCCTGAAGCAAGCCAAAGAGATTCTGTTCAACAGCGACACCCCGATCGACTTGGTGCTGCTGGATATCTATATGCAGCAAGAGAATGGCCTCGATCTGCTGCCGGAACTGCGCAAAGCCCAGAGTTCGGTCGAGGTGATCATCATTTCATCCGCTGCCGATGCCGAGAACATCAAAACCTCGCTGCACTATGGCGTGGTGGATTATCTGATCAAGCCGTTCCAGTTCCCGCGTTTTGAAGAGGCGCTGACCAGCTGGCAGCAGAAGAAGTCGTTAATGGATAATCAGCACTATTATCAGCAGTCTGATGTCGATCTGTTGATCCATGGCAACCCGGCAACGCAGCATGACAACAAGCGCCTGCCGAAAGGCTTAACGCCGCAAACGCTGCGTACCTTGTGTCAGTGGATTGATGCCCATCCCGGCCATGAGTTCTCCACCGATGAGCTGGCGGCAGAAGTGAATATTTCGCGCGTGTCATGCCGTAAATATCTGATCTGGCTGGCGCAGATTAATATTCTGTTCACCAGCATTCACTACGGTGCAACGGGCCGTCCGGTGTATCGCTATCGTTTACAGCCGGAATACCATTCGCTGTTGCAGCAATACTGTCAGTAACGCAGCTGCCAGGCGAAATCGCGCTGCTGGAACTGGAAGTGGCGCGGTGAAGAGCAGATGATCTGTCGATCGCGCGTCACAAACACCGCATCCAGATCGGGCTGGTCGGCCAGATAGGCCAGCCCCTGCTCCACGCCCATGCCGTACAGCAACGTCGTGTAGATGTCACCATCCAGAGAACGATCGGAAATCACCGTCACGCTCAGCAACTCGTTATCCAGCGGATAGCCGGTGTGGGGATCGAAGATATGGTGCCAGCACTTGCCGTCCAGTTCGAAATAGCGCTCGTAAATCCCCGATGTCACCACCGATTTACCCTGCACCTGCAATACACCCAGCAGTTCATCCTCGCGTCCAAACGGCTTTTTCAGGCCGATGCTCCAGCCTTGTGGCTCATGCGGCGGTGCACCGAGCGTCTGCACGTTGCCCCCGAGATTGATCAACGCCTGCGGCACGCCCTGCTGGCGTAAAAATGCCTGCACCACATCAGCGATATAACCTTTGGCGATGGCCCCGAGATCGATCTCCATGCCCGGCTGTTGCAGGAACACAGAACGATCTTCCTCATTGAGGATCACCTGGTGCGGATCGGTCAATGGCAGCAGTGCGGCTATTTCATCAGCGGGAGGGACGGCATGGCCCTGAAAACCAATCTTCCAGCGTTTCACCACCGGGCCGATAGTGAAGTTAAACGCGCTGCCGGGCGACACACTGACGGCATGCGCCACGCTGATTAGCCGAAACACGGCCTCACTGACGCGCACCGCATGGCGACCCGCCGCCTGGTTGATTGACATCACTTCGGATTCAGCACGATTAACGGTGAACAGGTTTTCTTGCTGCTTGATAAGTTGAAAGACCTGACGGGCTAAGGTGGGGTTATCGTCGAACAGTTTAAGCAGAATGGGAGAACCCATCAGAACAGCGGAGTAAGAGTAGACGCCTTCGGTCATAGAGCCTCGTTTACCCGCCATATTGCGCGCCAGTGCCTTGTGCATGTCACCCGGTGACCGACGCTTGTCAGTCACCGGAATTCACACTTTAACGCCTTACTCTGGTACGCAATATTTGGGGTAATTAACGTTAATTAGTTTCCTAACGCCAGTTTAGCCGCATTGTGGCCGGCCTTGATACCGAAGATGATGATATCCGCCACCGCGTTACCACCGATACGGTTAGCACCGTGGATACCGCCCACCACTTCACCGGCTGCCCAGGCACCTGGAATCACCTGTTTCTGTGCATCCAGCACCGCGGTATCGGTGTTGATGGTGACACCGCCCATGGTGTGGTGCACGCCCGGGGCGATGCGGATGGCGAAGTACGGGCCTTTGTTCAGCGGGTGACGCAGCGCCGTCTTACGACCGAAGTCTTCATCATCCTGCTTCGCCACAAACTCGTTGTAACGGCCGAGTGTGGTTTGCAGCGCTTCCTGATCCATGTTGAGTTTCACCGCCAGTTCGTGCGGCGTCGGTGCGCTAATCACAAAGCCTTTGGCGATATATTCGTCGGCTGCTTTGTTGTTGGCGCGGACTTGCTCATCAAACACGATCCATGCACTTTTCTCTGGCAGTGCGATGATCTCAGCAGAGACTTTGTCACGGGTTTCCATCTCATTGTAGAAACGCTTACCGGCCTGGCTGACCAAAATCGCCCCGCCGCCGCGCATCGCTTCAGAGATCAGATAAGAAGTGGTCTGTTCAACCGTTGGGTGAATCTGGATCTCGCCCATGTCCACGGTGTCCGCGCCAATTTTCTGCAGCATGGCGATACCGCTACCGGTGGCACCTTTGTGGTTGGTGGTGACGAAGCCATCCAGTTCAGGGCGATATTTCACCACCATCTCGCGGTTGGCACTGAAACCGCCGGTGGCAACGATCACGCTCTTCGCATTGAGAATGCGGCTGTCGTTGTACTCATCCACCACTTTGACGCCGGTGACGACACCGTTTTCCACCAGGATTTCTGAAACGGAGGTCTCCAGCAGCACTTCGATTTCACGCTGGTTGACGTTTTTCACCAGACCGCTGATCAGGAAACCACCGACGGCAGAACGGTCTTCCGGGCGGTGCGTGCGGTCAATGCTCATGCCACCGGTAATGGTGATGTCGCACAGCTCGATATTTTTCGCGGCCAGCCACTCAATTGCTTCTGGCGCCTGCTCAACAAACTCGCGCAACAGCACCGGGTTGTTTTTGAATTTACCGCCCTTCAGCGTCTCTTCGTAGAACAGCTCTTTGCTGTCTTCGATGCCTTTCAGTTTCTGATAGCGGGTTTCAGCGGCGTTCATGCCCACCGAGGCTTTGATGGTGTTACCGCCAATGGTCGGCATCTTCTCGATGATCACCACGCGTGCGCCGTCATCGTGCGCCTGAATCGCCGCCGCCAGACCGGCACCGCCCGTGCCCACCACTACCACGTCATAATTGACCGGTGCGTTCGGGTTACCGCCCTCTTCAATCACATACTCTTTACTGGAGGTGGTCAGTGCGCGGGATACCGCTTTTTTCAGCGCCTCACTCTGCGTAGTGGCGCCGGTGATGGCATCGACGTGCGGGCTGTTCGCCACCAAAATGCGTTCACGCAGGCTTTCGAAGGTGCTGGTGAAATCGACATCCAGACTGGGGTCCGGCACCAGTGAGATATCGGTGATACGGTCCGTGTCGAGCGTCACGTTGATTTTCAGTTTCAGCGCTTCGGCTTCGACTTTCGCCTGGTAAACCCCGGCTTTGTATTTGCGATGGCCGTCGCTGACGTCGCGGATCATCGCATCCACCAGCGAGAAGCGCCACAGCGGTTCTGGAATCGTCAGCGCCTCACGCTTGGTGCTGTCGATGTAGAGTTCCATGTGTTCATTTTTGATGATGCGATCCGCCCAGTCCGGATAGGCGATGCAGGCTTTACCGACCGCCACCAGATCAAACCCGTGCTCCAGCGCGTTCTCGGCATCTTCTTTATTCACCACTCCGCCCACACCAATCACCGGCACTTTCGCCAGCGTGGCAGAGCGCTCGGCCAGATATTTGGTGATCAGTGGCGTTGGATCTTTGGTATCGACAATGGATGGACGCAGCAGCTGGCCGACGGAGAAGTGCACGTAATCGAGACCGCGCGCCGCCAGTTTTTCCAGCAGATACATCGTGTCATCCCAACGGATACCGGGGACTTCCAGCTCTTCGGGTGAGAAACGATAACCGATGATGAAATCTGCCGCCGCAAAGCGATCGGCCATTTTATGGGTGATCTCCAGCACTTCCATTGGGAAGCGTGCGCGGTTATCGCGGCTGCCGCCCCATTTGTCGTCGCGCTGGTTGGAGTTAGGGGAGTAGAACTGCTGGATCAGATAGGTGTTTGCGCCGTGGATCTCAACACCGTCAAAACCGGCTTTAATCGCGCGGTTTACCGCATCACCAAACTTGGTGATCATCACATCGACCTCTTCGGCGGTCAGCGCTTGCGGTTTGGTGGCACCGTCACGCGGTGCAGCAATAGCGCTCGGTGCAACAGGGGTTTTACCGCCAATCAACGCCGGTTCCACCATGCGGCCACCGTGGTAAATCTGCAGAATGGCTTTTGAACCTTCAGATTTGATCGCATGGGCGATTTTCGCCAGCCCGGCAATTTTGTTGTCGCTGTCGATACCCAACGCGCCAGGGAAAGCAGGGCCACGATTATCAATAAAGCAGCATTCAACAATCACCGTACCGATACTGCCCGCACGTACGCGGTAATACTCGACCAGATCGCTGGTGACACCGCCGTCAAAATAGCCGGTACAGGTGGTCATCGGGGCCATCACCAGACGGTTTTTCAGCACCGCACCTTTCGGCAGCGTTAGCGGGTTAAGGATTGGGGTGAGCTTATTCATAATGAGCAACTCCAGAATTAAGAAATTGTGTATTCAATTCTTTGGCGGTTCGGCGCGGCTTTATAATTATTTAAGTGGTCCGATTTCATGGCGTAAATATACCATTTTATTTAGTTACATAACCCAGAATGTTAGTTATATAAGTTTTACGTTTGGAAATGATATTTGATGTTCATTGCCAGAATAGGCGCTCCGCTAAGTTTTAACCAAGACTTGACAAAAATCAACTTTTTCCTTACATTTAAAACAAATGCAGTACTATCATAAAGATAAAAGCCTCCAACCCGCCTCATTTTGCTCGATTTTTCGCGTTTCGATAGTTTGTAGCGTTTAATCCACAGCAGACAGAAAGTTAAATAAAAAGCAAAAGATAAAAATTAAAAAACAGTGCATATTTTTTATTGATCTAGATCAAAAGAGATATTTTAATTAATCGCATCTTAGCTGCATTCAATTGATAATTCGCGTATCGAATTTGCAAAGCAAAGTTTCATCAAAGCACAAAATTTAAATTGTCACGACTCATCTGCTGCACGCATAAAGAACAGTGTGTTCGTGACAATCAATCGCATTCTTCCTAACTTGCAGACAAAACTATGAACACACAAACAACCCAGAGTGCCTCCCCCGTAGTGCCTCCTGCGGCGCCGGGGAAAAAGAATCGCCTGATTATGTTGTGCCTGCCGATCATTGTGGCGGTGCTGTTGCTGCTGGTTCCTACCCCTGCCGGGCTGGAACCTTACGCATGGCACTTCTTTGCTATCTTCGTTGGCGTGATTGTCGGGCTGATCTTTGAGCCGCTGCCAGGTGCGGTTATCGGCCTGACCGGCGTGGTGGTGATAGCGCTGTTCAGCCAGTGGGTGCTGTTTAGCCCGGCCGAACTGGCGGACCCCAAGTTTAAAACGGCGGCGCAGTCGTTCAAATGGGCAGTGAGTGGCTTCGGCAACTCCACCGTCTGGCTGATCTTCGGTGCCTTCATGTTTGCCGCCGGCTACGATAAAACCCAGTTCGGACGCCGCCTGGCGCTGATTCTGGTGAAGTATCTCGGCCGTCGCAGCCTGACGCTCGGTTACGCCATCACCTTCGCTGACCTGTTACTGGCACCGTTTACGCCGTCTAACACCGCGCGCAGTGGCGGTACCATCTACCCAATTATCGCCAACCTGCCGCCGCTGTACGGTTCAAAACCAAATGACCCGAGCGCACGTAAGATTGGTTCTTACCTGATGTGGGTTGCCATCACCGCTGCCTGTATCACCAGTTCGATGTTCCTCTCTGCGCTGGCACCTAACCTGCTGGCACTGGCGCTGGTGAAAAGCGTGGTAGGCTTCGAAATCTCCTGGGGCATGTGGTTCCTCGCCTTCCTGCCACTGGGCGTGCTGTTGATTCTCACCATGCCGCTGCTGGCTTACTGGCTCTATCCGCCAGAAGTGAAGGTCAATGACGAAGTGCCACGTTGGGCGACAGCTGAACTGGCGAAGCTCGGCAAGCTGTCACGCAACGAAATCCTGCTGCTGGTGTTTGTGGTCTCAGCATTGATGATGTGGATCTTCGCTGCAGCATGGATTGAACCGGCGATGGCTGCCCTGCTGGTTATCGTGTTGATGCTGTGGACCGGTGTACTCAACTGGAACGATATCACCAGCAACAAAGCGGCATGGAATACCTTTGCCTGGTTCGCCACCCTGGTCGCTCTGGCGGATGGTCTGGCGCGTGTGGGCTTTATCGCCTGGCTGGGTAAAGAAGGTGCGCAACTGCTGCAAGGTTATGACCCACAAGTCTCGGCGGTGGTGTTGCTGGTTGCCTTCTACTTACTGCACTACCTGTTCGCCAGCACCACGGCGCACACCACTGCGCTGTTGCCGGCGATGCTGACAATCGCCGCCTCGATTCCGGGCATCAACATGCCAGTGTTCTGTTTGATGATGTGTGTATCCTTAGGTGTGATGGGTATTATCACCCCGTACGGCACCGGCCCAAGCCCGATTTACTACGGTAGCGGCTACCTGCCAACCAAAGATTACTGGCGTCTCGGTACCATCTTTGGCGCTATCTTCCTGATTGCTCTGATGGTTATTGCCTACCCATGGATGGTGATGATGTTCTGATGATGTTGCTCCGATGTTAAAATCGGAGCCGCGCAGAGCCGTGAAAGTGTTATGATGCTCGCCAGTCAGTCCTTGCGGAGGGCTGGTGAGAGAAAATCAAAAAACAAATCGCCTAATTTGTCACCTGCCACTCTGACAGGCGACACGAAGCTAAGTGAGCCAACATGTCGAACAAACCCTTCTATTATCAGAATCCCTTTCCTCTCGCCAAAGATGATACCGAATACTATCTGCTGAGCCGCGATTACGTCTCAGTAGCCAACTTCGATGGCGAAGAGGTGCTGAAAGTCGATCCTAAAGCCCTGACGCTGCTGGCGAAGCAGGCATTCCATGATGCTTCATTCATGCTGCGCGCCTCGCATCAGGCGCAAGTTGCCGCGATTCTGGCGGATGACGAAGCCAGCAAGAATGACAAATACGTTGCCCTGCAGTTCCTGCGTAACTCGGAAATCGCCGCCAAAGGCGTGTTGCCGACCTGCCAGGACACCGGCACGGCAATCATCATGGGCAAAAAAGGTCAGCGCGTCTGGACTGGCGGTGGCGACGAAGCCGCACTGTCACAAGGCGTCTATAACACCTTTATCGAAGACAACCTGCGTTACTCACAGAACGCGGCGCTGGATATGTACAAAGAGGTCAATACGGGCACTAACCTGCCGGCGCAGATCGACCTCTACAGCGTGGATGGCGACGAGTACAAATTCCTGTGCATTGCCAAAGGCGGCGGTTCTGCCAACAAAACTTACCTGTATCAGGAAACCAAAGCGCTGATTACCCCGGCCAAGCTGAAGAATTATCTGGTCGATAAGATGATGTCGCTCGGCACCGCAGCCTGTCCGCCGTACCATATCGCGTTTGTGATTGGCGGCACCTCAGCAGAAAGCACGCTGAAAACCGTGAAGCTGGCATCGACCCACTACTACGATTCGCTGCCGACCGAAGGTAACGAACACGGTCAGGCGTTCCGTGATGTCGCGCTGGAGCAGGAGCTGCTGAAAGCCTCACAAGAGTTGGGCCTTGGCGCACAGTTTGGCGGTAAATACTTCGCCCACGATATTCGCGTGGTGCGTCTGCCACGTCATGGCGCGTCCTGTCCCGTCGGCATGGGTGTGTCCTGCTCGGCTGACCGTAATATCAAAGCCAAAATCAACCGTGAAGGCATCTGGATCGAGAAACTGGAAGATAACCCAGGCCGCTATATCCCGGAAGAACTGCGTCAGCAGGGCGAAGGCGAAGTGGTAAATGTCGATCTTAACCGCCCGATGAGTGACATTCTGGCGCAGCTGTCATCCTATCCCGTGGCAACTCGCCTGTCGCTGAACGGCACCATTATCGTGGCGCGTGATATTGCCCACGCCAAGCTGAAAGAGCGCATCGACAACGGCGAAGGTCTGCCGCAGTACATCAAAGATCATCCGGTGTATTACGCAGGCCCGGCGAAAACCCCGGAAGGTTATGCCTCTGGTTCACTTGGCCCAACCACCGCGGGTCGTATGGACTCTTACGTTGATCTGCTGCAGGAAAATGGCGGCAGCATGGTGATGCTGGCAAAAGGCAACCGCAGCAAACAGGTGACCGATGCCTGTCATAAACACGGCGGCTTCTACCTCGGCAGCATCGGCGGCCCGGCAGCGGTGCTGGCGCAGCAGAGTATTAAGAGTCTGGAGTGCGTGGAGTACGCGGAACTGGGAATGGAAGCCATCTGGAAGATTGAAGTCGAGAACTTCCCGGCGTTTATCCTGGTGGATGACAAAGGCAACGACTTCTTCCAGCAGATCCACAACCAGTGTTCTGCCTGTGTGAAGTAAGGCTTTAAGCCGTGCTAAACAAAAAATCCGCGGCTTAAGGGCTGCGGATTTTTTTATGGGGTGAGCACTACGCGGCGCTTACATCGCACCGATTTGTACGTCGAGCAGCATATCGGCATCATCATCGTTTTGACCAATCACGTAAATCGCCTGACGGCCCGGCAGATTCACCGTGATGATGTGCTGATCGTCGGCATCCAGCACTTCATCATGCTGCTGCTGAAATTTATGCAGTGTGTTCATGTTATCTCCTTAAAATGGCGCACTATCTTAGATTCCCTACTGCTTAATATCGTCAAGACACGGCTTAAATGTAGCGGAATTGTCTGTATTCGTGATGCAGGCACTCTGGCACGGCCAAATGACAGTCAGATTAAAGAAGTAACGCACATTTCTTACGGTGCAGAGGTGAGCGCCGGACACCCCGGTAACGCCGGATAACGGCTGCAATCCGCCGTCACCGCTTTCTCACTGTGCGCTGTCCCTTCTGGTGCCCAGCGGTAATCCACCATATAAGCGCGATACACCGTATTACCGCGGTAGTGGTCACGCGGCATCGCTTTGCCGTAAAACGGGCTGACGTACTCCCAGACAATCTCACCTTGCGGCGTGACCTGGAACAGGCGGCCGCTCTGCCCTTCGTTAATCAACGTGTTGCCATTCGGCAGGCGCTGCGCGTTGCTGATATAGGCGCTGTAAAAGGTGGAGATCGCCTGTCCCGACTTCTCACCGGTGTATTCCCAGACGATTTGTTGAGTTTGCGGGTTCACTTCAATGACGCGTGAAGCAGAGAAGAATCCTTGCCGTGAGGGCGGGAATCCGGCGTTGCCCTGATTATCAAAAATCAGAATATTGCCAGCACCCGGCAACCCCGGTCCGATCATGTGCACATCGTGCTCGCCAATCAGTTGATCCAGCGGACGTGGCAAAGGCGTATCCAGCTTGAGCGCCGGATAATCGGGCCCGATGCGCCACACTACTTTTCCCGTCTGTCGATCAACAATCACCGCGACATTGCCGTTGCGCGAGTTAAACAGGATGTTGTCAGGGGCAAAACGCGGGTCGCCTTTATCAAACCACGGATTTGGCCCCAACGGTGCCGCCGTATTCATATGCAAAAAGTCGGCGTCCTGACTGTCACGAATCATCGCCAGCTGCGCGTCAGAAAAACCCAGCTCATTGAGGTGATCGGCCACTGACCAGCTCCACAGCTTCTCTCCCTGCGGCGACACCTCCTCCAGCGTATTATCGATGATGCGATAGTTGTAGCCGGGCAACTGGCGCAGTGCCGCACCCAGCACCAGCGTATTCCCGTCTGCCAGCCGCTGGATTTCATGGTGCTGATGCACCGGCTGCTGCTGACTGCCGTATTGCCACTGCACCGCACCGTTCCAGTCCACCTCCGCCACGCTGGCATTCACCATGCCGTTGCCGGGGCTGGCTTCTTTGTCGAGATCTTTCTGACGCTCCAGCTGTACCAGCAGATGACCACGCTGGCCGTTGACGCGATCAGTGGGTATCGGCCAGCTCGGGAACCCTTCGTACGCCCAGCGATGCACTTCTTGCCCGGTCATATCAATTAAGTGTGTTTGGTTATCGCTGCCGGGGATCACCACATAACCGTTCCAGGCTCGCGCGGGATCGTAATAGGTGACGCCGGTGGGAATGGCACTCGGAATCGCCGAGACCGTGAAAGAGAGAGAAAGCAGGCAGACAGAGAGCGTTGCCGCAATACGCATGATTCACCATCCTGAATAAGGGAGAAAGAAAACGCCCTTATAGGGTAGATGCGAATGGCGGCAGGATTAGTCCGAATGAGGCATGTGGGAGAAAAGGCAGCGGCATGACCCGCTGCCTGAGTGCTTAGAAGAAGCCCAGCGGTTGCGTGCTGTAGCTCACCAGCAGGTTTTTGGTTTGCTGGTAGTGATCGAGCATCATTTTATGGGTTTCACGGCCAATCCCGGATTTTTTGTAGCCGCCAAATGCGGCATGTGCCGGATAGAGGTGATAACAGTTGGTCCAGACACGACCCGCTTTAATCGCTCGTCCCATGCGATACGCGCGGTTGATGTCACGGGTCCAGACGCCAGCACCCAGCCCATAAATCGAGTCATTGGCGATGGCGAGGGCTTCTGCCTCATCTTTGAAGGTCAGCACACCGACCACCGGCCCGAAGATCTCCTCCTGGAAGACGCGCATGCTGTTGTCGCCTTTCAGCAGCGTGGGCTGGATGTAGTAGCCGCTATCAAATGCTTCACCGATTTTCTCCACGCCACCACCGTGCAGCACCTGAGCGCCCTCTTGCTGGGCGATTTCCAGATAAGAGAGGATTTTATCGAACTGCTGCTGCGACGCCTGCGCGCCAATCATGGTTTCGGTATCCAGCGGATCGCCGCGTTTGATAGTTTTGATACGTTTCATGACAGCTGCCATAAACGGCTCAAAGATCGACTCCTGTACCAGCGCACGCGACGGACAGGTACAAACTTCCCCCTGATTCAGGAAGCCAAGCACCACGCCTTCTGCTGCTTTCTCGATAAAGCTCTCTTCCGCATCCATGATGTCTTCAAAGAAGATGTTCGGTGATTTACCGCCCAGCTCAACAGTAGACGGAATCAGGCTTTTCGCCGCCAGTTCGAGAATATGCCCGCCGGTGGCGGTAGACCCGGTAAAGGCGATCTTGGCGATACCCGGATGTGATGCCAGCGCTTCACCGGCTTCTTTACCGTAACCGTGTACCACGTTAATGACCCCCGGTGGCACCAGGTCTTTAATCACTTCCATAAACAGGGTGATCGACAAAGGCGTTTGCTCAGCCGGTTTTAACACCACGCAGTTACCCGCACCCAGCGCAGGGGCCAGTTTCCACGCCGCCATTAACAGCGGGAAGTTCCACGGGATGATTTGCCCGACCACGCCCAGCGGTTCATGGAAGTGGTAAGCGGCGGTGAATTCGTCGATTTCCGCTGCGGTGCCTTCCTGTGCGCGCACGCAGCCCGCGAAGTAGCGGAAGTGGTCTACCGCCAGCGGCAAATCGGCAGCCAGGGTTTCACGCACCGGCTTGCCGTTATCCCAGGTTTCGTTGACTGCGATATATTCCAGTTTCTCTTCCAGTCGATCGGCGATTTTCAGCAACACCAGCGAACGCGCCTGCGGGGAAGTTTTGCCCCAGGCATCCGCAGCGGCCTGTGCTGCCGCGACTGCGTTATCGACATCGGCCCTGTCCGAGCGCGGGAACTCGCCGATGGTGGAACCGTTAATCGGGGTCGTGTTGACGAAGTAATGGCCGTTCACCGGCGCAACGAATTCGCCGTTGATAAAGTTGCCATAACGCGGTTGCAGAGTGATGAGAGAACCTTGTTCTCCCGGAGCAGCGTAACGCATGGTGTTTCTCCTTGCGGGACAGAGTGGCGAATAACAACTAAGAAACCTGTTATTAACATTGATCGATCAATGTCAACCTGTCAGATCGCAGAGCGGGAAACTGTGACCGCACCGAAGGAAAATTCCGGGATTGTTGATTTGAGATTTTGCACAGGCGCTAAACCAGGGTTGCGACTAAAGAAAAAGCCTCTGTCACAACAATTTTCGGTCGCCAGAAATGGCAATCCTTCGACTATCGTGCAGGATTTTTAGTCGCCAGAAATGCCAACCCTACGAACATCGCGCAGGGTTTTCGGTCGCCAGAAATGCCAACCCTACGAACATCGTGCAGGATTTTTAGTCGCCAGAAATGCCAACCCTTTGAACATCGTGCAGGGTTTTCGGTCGCCATAAATGGCAACCCTACCGTCCTCATGCACGATTTTCGTAGGGTGCACATTTATGCACATCACAAATACGCGTCAACCTCCCGCTTCGTTGCGGAAAATTCCGAGTTTTGCCGCATATGCAGCGAAAAGCGAAACAAACGCAATGAATTTGGTCAATATGAAACAGGATACTCATCAGGAGAAAGAGATGTTGGCTTCAGCCCTGACGTTAATGCGCGCCAAAGCGAACTTTGTTCAGCAATTTATTCGAAACCCGCGCAAGATGGGCAGCATCACGCCCTCCTCTGCTGCGCTGTGTCGCACCATGTGTGATGCCGCCAGCTGGGATCACAGCCTGCGTATCGCCGAACTGGGTGCCGGAGACGGGGTGTTAACCCGGCATATTCTGGACAGAATGTCGCCGCAAGCGCAGTTGGATGTGTTTGAGATCAGCCCGGATTTAGTCGAGAGCTTGCGCGAATGGACCGATCCGCGCATGCAGGTACGTGCCTGCTCGGCCGAATACCTGTCTGGTGAATACGATGTGATCTTTTCCGGCCTGCCGCTGCTGTCGCTGCCGCCGGAAACGCGTGAAGCGATTCTGAGTGCCGTCCACGATGTGCTGGGCCCGCGCGGTGTATTTATCCAGTTTCAATACACCTCATTGACCCAACCTACCCTGTCACGCTACTTCACGTGGCAGCGCCAGCGGGTGCTGAAAAATATGCCGCCCGCCTGGGTTTATCGCTGCACTCGGCATTACGCGCCCTGAGCCTGCACGCGCGGCTGTGGCCGCGTTTGCAACCAGAAACGACGCAACAACTCGCGTGACCAATCCTCACCTGCGACCTGCGCACCATCATCACACACGCCCGCCGGTAAACAAGCGGTCATGATGTCGCGGGTAAACTCCGGGTGGAACTGTACCGACAGCGCCTGCGGGGAATAGCGTAAAATCTGGCAACCATCCAGCTCAGATTGCGCCAGTACTACGGCGTGCTGCGGGGGACTAATCACCGACTGGCGATGCGAAAGCCATGCCTGAAACTCGCCGGGCAGCGTTGCCAGCCACGGATCGCGCTGCGCCTGCTGCGTCAGGGTTTTCAATCCACGTTCCCATCCGTTCGGGTTATCGCCCACTTTTCCGCCCAACGCATACGCCATCAGCTGATGGCCGTAACAGACGCCCAGCAGTGGCAGCTCGGCTTCCATGGCACCACGGATCCATGCGGCCGTGCGCTCGCTCCAGTCGGCGTGGTCGGTGACCATTGCCCAGGAGCCGCTGAGAATGGCGCCGCTGACGCGATCAAACGCCGGCAGCTCTTCGCCAAGATGCGGGCGGACAATCACATAGTCATCAGGCTGCAGTTGCAGCGCATCAATAAACCAGACGGGTTGTTCACCAATTTGCGCCACAACCTGCGGTGGCGGCACTTCGAGTTGAATCAGAGCAAGGGGTAACGCGCGGGTGTGTGTCATTCCGAATTCATTCCTTCACGGAGTCAGCTTTCGGACATCCACTTTGACAGGAAATCAGTGACCTGTCTTATTTTTTTCCTGCATAAGCTCATACCTTAATGAAAAAAATTTTTGCACAATGTCACAGAAATGCACGGCTTCGTGCCATGATTAGCCGGTGATACCCCCTTTCATGTGAAGGATGACATTGTGGCAGTGCGGCATTTCTTTATGGTTCTGATGGTGGTTTCCATTTGGGCTTTCAACAACGTGGCGGTGAAGTGGGGATTGCTGGAACTTCCGCCGCTGTTCCTCACCTGGATGCGTTTCGTGGTGGTGGCGATTGTGCTGGTGCCGTTCTGCCGCATCACGCGTGAACAGCTGCCGTGGCTGCTTACCCTCGCCTTCACCTTTGGCTTTATGCATTTCTCGCTGCTGTTTGTCGGCATGCGCTACACCGATGCCGGAACCGGCGCGATTGTGGTGCAGCTCGGCACGCCGATTGCCATGCTGCTGGCGATGCTGGTGTTGAAAGAGAAGCTGCGCCTGGTGCAGTTATTCGGCATCGCGGTCTCGTTAAGTGGGGTGGCGGTGCTCTCTGGCAGCCCAACCATTCCTGCGTGGTGGGTGTTGTGTATTTTGCTGTGCAGCGCCTTTGGCTGGGCCATCAGCAATATGATCGTGAAGAAATCGCCGCCGATAAAACCGCTGACGCTCACCGGCTGGATCTCATTCCTTGCCGTGCCGATTGTCGGTGCCGCTTCCTGGCTTACCGAATCGCATCAGTTTTACGCATTAAGCCACGCGGGCTGGCGCGGCTGGTTTGGTATTCTTTACAGCGCGCTGGCTTCCTCGATCGTGGCTTATACCTTGTGGTATTGGTTACTGAAAAAGTACAACGTCAACTTAATCATGCCTTACTCGCTGCTCACGCCTGTGCTGGCGGTTTTGATGGGCGTATTCGTGCTGGGCGACAGCATGAACAGCTTCAAGATCCTCGGCGCGTCTCTGGTGGTGCTCGGCACGGCCATTGCGGTGATCAACCTGCGCAATCTGCGCATGCACGCGCGTTTTCCGCGTTTACACCGCCGTTAGATCCCCTCTGCTATGCTTGAGTCTCGCGCGTTTTCCGGAGACTCAATATGGATACTCAATCTGCTGCCGCATTATGGCAGCAACTGTGGCAAGGATTGCGTGGCGCGGAACCCCTTCCCGCGCTTAGCTTTCTCCAGCCCGATACCTTTTCCTCTGCGTTTGCCGTCAGTGAACTGGCCGCCACCAGCATTGGGCTCGCAAGCCAGGCAGTGAGCGACTTGCTCGGGCAATCGACCCCGGTTAGCGTCAATGTGCGGCTCGCCTCTCGCTGGTTTCAGCACAGCCTCACGCCGTTAAATCGTCCTCCTGCCGCACTTTGGGACCCTTTTGCTGGCGACTATGCCACCACCGATGGCTGGATCCGTCTGCACACCAACGCCCCGCATCATCGTGCCGCGATGGAGCAGGTGCTGGGCCAACAAGCCGACCGCGCCGCATTAGCGCAACGGGTGTCTCAGTGGCAAGCGGCCGCGCTGGAGCAGGCCGTGATCGAGGCTGGCGGCTGTGCTGCGCAGATGCGCAGTGAGCAACAGTGGTTGCAACACCCACAAGGGATGGCCGTCAGCAGTGAAGCGCTGATCGCCCAACAGGCCACCGGAGATGCACCCACGCCTGGCTGGCAACTGCCGCTTGCCCGTCCGCTGCTGGGCGTACGCGTGCTGGATCTGACGCGCATTATCGCCGGGCCGGTCGCCACGCGTTTTCTCGCCAGCCTTGGCGCGCAGGTTTTACGTATCGATCCTTACGGCTGGGAAGAGCCAACACTGGAAGAGGAGATCACCTGCGGCAAACGCTGCGCACGACTCGATCTCAAATCCAGAGCGGGCGTTGAGCAGCTGCGCGATCTGATCAAACACGCTGATGTGCTGGTGCATGGCTATCGCGCGGATGCGCTGGAAAAGCTGGGGCTGGATGCAGAATCACGCCGCAAACTGTCGCCCGGATTGGTGGATGTTAGCCTGAATGCGTGGGGCTGGAGCGGGCCATGGCGTAATCGGCGCGGCTTTGACAGCCTGGTGCAGATGGGATGCGGCATCGCTGAACAGGGCATGATCTGGCGTGGTAACGTCCAACCGACGCCGCTGCCAGTGCAGGCACTCGATCACGCCACCGGCTATATGATGGCCGCCGCCGTACTGGAAGGGATGAGACAGCGTCGGGAAAATCACGTTGGCTGGCAGGCACGCTTATCACTGGCGCGCACCGCAAGACTGTTGCAACAGTTTGGCGCGTCCCCGCCACAGCCGCAGCATGGCATTGCGGCACAGCACGGCGATGCCCTGCCGACAGTAGAGATCAACGCGTGGGGGATTGCCGAAAGATTGCGTGCCGCTGCGTATCTGCCCGGCACGCCGATGATCTGCGCCACGCCGGGCGTTAAGCTCGGCAGCAGCGTAGCCAGCTGGTGATTAGGCTTCTTCGCCGTTGCCTTCGTTCAGTTCATCGTACATCGCCTGAATGGCTTCACGGCTCAGCGCAGCCAGCGTGCGGTAGAAGGCGCTGGTTGCGTGCGCTTCCACTTTGCCCAGGAACGCACCGCACCATGGCAG
Source organism: Pantoea sp. SM3 (assembly GCF_000963995.1). Classification (NCBI taxonomy): domain Bacteria; kingdom Pseudomonadati; phylum Pseudomonadota; class Gammaproteobacteria; order Enterobacterales; family Erwiniaceae; genus Pantoea; species Pantoea sp. SM3. Next base: position 93,461 of record NZ_JZRD01000005.1, on the reverse strand, counting down.
CAGGTAGTCGTCAAACAGCGCCAGCTGCGCGGCGAACTCATCTTCCGCTGACTGATCTTCCAGCCACGAGGCCGCCAGCAGCAGCACGCCAAAATGATCGGCAGGCGCATCGCTTAACGGCATGCCACGTGAGGCGAGGAAGGCACGGACATCCGCTTCCTGCGGACCGTTTGGCCACTGCGAAGCGTAAGGCGGTACGCTGCATTCGCTGCCGACGAACAGTGCGTTGTAATCCGCCGCCAGGGCCTGCGGATCGCTATTCTGCTGCAGACGGGTTAACAGTTCATCCTGCTCCAGCGGCCACTGAGCCTTCAGTTTGCCTTCACGCAGCATGGTGAAGAGCGGCACCAGCAATGGATCTTGTGGCTGGCGGTTGAACAGCGAGCCGATGACGCGGCAGAGAATGGAAAACTCATTCATGCAACAGAATTCCTTGAGGCTAAAAGTTAAAAGTCCGCAAATTCAGCAATGTGCTTACCGGTTCGCTGTTCGAGGAAGTCGAGCAGGCGGCGCGGCGTGACATTTAACACGCGATCCTCGGGAAAATCCACTTCGCGCGTAATGCGGATGCAGTGTTCGAAATGACCAAGGGTAAATGCGGTGTGCGAATCCGACCCAAACGCCAGACGCCCGCCGGCATCACGCACCGCTTCAGCAATGGCGCGACAGTTCGGTTCGCTGCCCGGACGTGAGTGAGTAAAGGAAGAGTTGTTGATCTCCAGCGCCACATCATAATGCGCGGCCGCTTCGGCAATGGCGCGGATATCCACCGGGAATTTCGGGTTGCCCGGGTGCGAAATAATGTGCACCAGCCCACCGGCCATGGCGGCAATCATCGCTTCCGTGTGATGCGCTTTATCACGCGGTGCATACACCGGCTCATGGAAACCCGCCACAATCAGATCCAGCGCATCCAGCATCGGGCCGCTGCAGTCAATTTCACCCTGCTGATTTTTGATGTTGGCTTCAATACCACGCAACACGCCTACGCCATCAATCACGCGTGGCCAGATACGCATATTAACGAAGTGCCAGTAGTGCGGCGCATCCGCCATATCCGGGCCGTGATCGGTGATGGCAAACAGCTTCAGGCCATTCTGCTTCGCCTGCACCACATAGTCATGCAGTGTGCTGTAGGCGTGGGTACTGGCAACGGTGTGCATATGCAAATCGACGGGATACATCCTCTTCTCCTGACTCAATGTGAATTAATAACCGCGCTGACGATCGACTAAACCACCCGGTTGATCCCCTTGCTCCAGAGCAAGTATGGCACCAGCAATGAAATCCATCGCCTCGCCGGGCAACGTAATAGCCGCAGTATGTGGCGTCAATGTGACATGTGGATGAGACCAGAGCGGGTGATCCGCCGCCAGTGGCTCGGTCTGGAACACGTCCAGCGCCGCACCCGCCAGTTGACCGCTGTTCAATGCGGCCAGCAGATCGGCTTCCACCACGTGCGCGCCGCGCGCCAGATTGAGGAAAAAGGCACCCTGCGGTAACACGCGCAGAAACTTTTCATCGATCAGGTTGGTGGTTTCCGGCGTGGTGGGCAACAGGTCGATCAGCACCTGAGTGCCATCGAGAAACGCATCCAGCTGATCGCGACCGTGGAAGGTTTGCACGCCATCAATCTGCTTAGCCGAGCGGCTCCAGCAACGCAGCGGGAAACCCCACTGACGTAAGCTTTCAAGCACGCTACTGCCCAGCACTCCCGCACCGAGCACGCCGATGGTGAAGTCGGCGCGATCCGCTGTGTCGAGTGGTTGCCAGTGCGCCTGTTGCTGCTGCTGACGATAGTCGGCGAAGCGGCGGTACCAGCCCAGCACGCACCAGTTCGCATACTCCTGCATCTGACGCGCCATACCGGTATCTTCGAGGCGGAACAGCGGTACGTCATCGGCTAGCATTTCAGGATGAGCGCGCAGTTGCTTAAGAATTTCGTCGACGCCCGCGCCCATGGCAAACACGCCTTTTAACGGACGGCCAGCCAGCATCTCGATGGGGGGCGAACGCACGATGGCATAATCCGCCGGAGCCGTGTCGCCCGGGTGCCAGTAGCGCACGTTGGCTTGCGGTAAACGCTGACGCAGTCCCGCAAGCCAGCGATCGGGGGCTTGCGACGGGTGATACCAGATAATCTCCATACAGCTCTCCTTTTTTCCTTCAGCCTCAGGCAAATAGCGGTGAAGGGCAAGCAAAAACCTCACTGTTAATGCAATTTCTTGCGTGATTAATTCCCACGGCTTCACATTTCCATGGCTTGAGGCGGCTAAGCGGCGCGTTAACGACTAAAGTTGTTCGGGTGGTCAATGTGTTAGCACACCACCTTTTCGGACAAGGAGAAAAACCGATGATAAAAAATGTCAAATTCACGCCCGCGCCACTGACGTTGTTACTGAGCGCGGCGCTGCTGGCCGGCGCCTCTGTTGCGCAGGCGGAAGATACCAGCCGAATGCTAAGCAGCCAGCCACAGCCGCCCGATATCCGCCTTGGGCCTCTGTTTAATGCAGTACAGCAGGCAAAATTTTATCCGGATCAGAAAACCTTTGCCGATGCGGTTCCGAAGTACAATCCTTCTTCGATACTGGCGGACTGGCAGATGCAAAAGAGCCAGCGCAACTTCGACCTCAAGCATTTCGTGGACGCTAATTTCACCCTGCCTAAAGAGCAGGACAAATACGTGCCGCCTGCCGGACAAAGCCTGCGTGAACATATCAACGGCCTGTGGCCGGTGCTGACACGATCGACACCGACCGCCAGCCAGTATGATTCCCTGTTGCCGCTACCGAAACCCTATGTGGTCCCCGGCGGCCGTTTCCGCGAAGTATATTACTGGGACAGCTACTTCACCATGCTGGGCCTCGCCGAGAGCGGGCACTGGGATCGCGTGCAGGATATGGTGGATAACTTCGCCACCGAACTGGATAAATACGGCCACATCCCGAACGGCAATCGCAGCTATTATCTCAGCCGTTCACAGCCACCGTTCTTTAGCCTGATGGTGGATCTGCTGGCGACGCACAAAGGTGATGATGTTTACCGCCAGTATCTGCCGCAGTTGCAGAAAGAGTATGACTACTGGATGGCGGACAGCGATAAAGTCGCGGCCGGAGAAGCCAGCAAGCGCGTGATTAAACTGGGTGACGGCACGCTGCTTAACCGTTACTGGGATGACCGCGATGCTCCACGCACCGAGTCCTGGCTCGACGATGTGAATACCGCCAACAAAGCGCCAGATCGCAATAAACAGCAGGTGTATCGCGATCTGCGTGCCGGTGCGGCCTCCGGTTGGGATTTCAGCTCTCGCTGGTTTACCGATGCCCACAATTTGGCCTCGATCCGCACCACCCAGCTGGCACCGGTCGATCTTAACAGCCTGATGTTCCATCTGGAGCAGGTGTTGTCCAAAGCCTCGAAACTGGCACAGCAGGATGACAAAGCCAAACAGTTCGCGGCCGATGCTGAAAAACGTCAGGCAGCGATTAATCGTTATCTGTGGGATGAGAAGCAAGGCTGGTACGCCGACTATGACTGGCAGAAAAAACACGTTCATCCGCAGTTAACCGCCGCTACCCTGTTCCCGCTGTATATGCAGGTGGCGAGTGAAAAACAGGCGGACCGCACCGCCAAAGCGGTTGAGAAACAGCTGTTGAAACCGGGAGGTTTGGTGACGACAACCGTTAATAATGGTCAGCAATGGGATGCACCAAATGGCTGGGCGCCGCTGCAATGGGTGGCGGTGGAAGGTCTGGAACATTACAAGCAACCCAAGCTGGCGCAGGAAATTGGTCAGCGCTTCCTGCAGAACGTGCAGGCCACTTACGACAAAGAGCACAAGCTGGTTGAGAAGTATGTGGTGGAAGGCGCGCAACTGGGTGGGGGTGGTGGCGGTGAATATCCGTTGCAGGACGGCTTCGGCTGGACCAATGGCGTGACGCTCAAACTACTGGATAAATACTGCCCGAAAGATAACACCTGTAATAACGCGAGCGATATCCCGAATATGCCCGCACTGAATGCGGGGAAATAACCCTCTTACTCTCTTAAATAAAACCGCTGCTACTGCTTTGTTTGTCAAACGGTAGCAGCGCAATCGGTTCGCGCTGTCAAAGCCAAGGGGGCTTAATACCATCCCCTCAGGCATGCGATGTCACCACTTAACGCAGTGAAGTCATCACCTCAGGTTTCCACACCCTCGCGCACCGCGACAGATTATATGACTGAATCATGAAACCTGTTCTCACTTAAAGCCGTACTCGCTACGCCACCCTTCCCGTTCATTTCCTCACAATCTCTTTCACTCACATTCACAACTTGAAACATACCTCACTAAAAGATAATAATTCTCACTCTTAATTTTAATCGCATTCTCAATTTACTGCAGTGCTGGTTGAGTGCTGCTTTTGTTCTGTTTCCCGTTAAAGGATTTCCGATGACGCTTTTTCCCCTTAATCGTGCCCGCGTGCTTTGTGCGCTGGCTCTGGCCCTTCCTGCTGCAACCTTCGCAGAAGAGTCCATCGTGGTCACCGCGCAACCGCAGGAGAGCGCCAGCTCACCGACACAAGGCTATCTCGCCACCCGCAGCAGCGGCAGCAGTAAAACCGATCAACCGCTGATCACCACGCCGCAGTCCATCTCGGTGGTAACACGTCAGCAGATGGAAGATCAGGGTGCGCAGGATCTCAATCAGGTACTGAACTATACGCCGGGCGTATTCACCAACTTCGGCGGCGCCGCCACCCGTTATGACACCATCGCGCTACGTGGTTTCCATGGCGGCGATGTCGACAACACCTTCCTGGATGGCTTGCGCATCATGAGTGATGGCGGCAGCTTCAACATCTTGCAGGTGGATAACTGGTTCCTCGATCGCGTTGATGTGATCAAAGGCCCCTCCTCCGCACTTTACGGCCAGACCGTGCCAGGCGGATTAGTCAATCAGGTGAGCAAACGGCCGCAGTTTGCTGAAGAGGGCCATTTCCGCCTGTCGACCGGCACCAACGCCACCAACAGCGCCGCCTTTGACTACACCAATGCGATTAACGATCAGTGGGCCTTCCGTCTCACCGGCATCACGCGTAACAGCGACACGCAATACGATCACACCCGTGAAGAGAAATATGCGATTTCGCCACAGCTGCTGTGGCAACCCAGCGAAGACACCAGTCTGGTGCTGCGTGCCTATCTGCAAAAAGATCCATCCGGCGGTTATCACGGTTCCGTACCGGTTGAAGGCACGCTTTACAGCCATAATGGCCGCAAGCTGAGTGATGGATTCTATGAGGGCGACAGCGCGCTGGATCAGTTCAAACGCCACGAACAGATTTACAGCTATGACTTCTCGCACCGCTTCAATGAAGTGTGGTCTGTCTACTCTACCGCCAGCTATAGCCACTCTAATGTCGATCTTGATCAGGTGTATCAGATTGGCTGGGACGCCGCTAACCCGGACCTGCTGACCCGCTACTACTCCGGTGAACGTTCTTCGCTTAGCGCATGGGCCAACGACAACCGTCTGCAGGCCGATTTTGCCACCGGCGCGCTGCAGCATCGGGTGATCCTCGGTGCCGAATACCACCGTTATAAGAACGATTTGAGTAAAGCCAGTGGCTATGCGAGTTCATTAAACCCCTGGACGGGCGAAGCGTTCGGCAGCATGCCGGATTACAGCTGGACCGAACAAACGCGTCGCTATTATCAGACCGGGCTCTATTTGCAGGATGAAATGCAACTCGACCGCTGGCATCTGGATCTCTCTGGCCGCTACGATCGCATCGTCTCCAATAATGGCACCAGCCGTCGCCAGGATGACCACGTCAGCGGCCGTGCTGCGCTGCTGTATGCGTTCGACAGCGGCATCTCACCTTACGTCAGCTGGAGCCAGGCGATTACCCCGGCTTCGTTGACCGACCCAGACGGCAATCAGCTGAAGCCAACCACTTCCGAGCAGTATGAAGCCGGTGTGAAATACCAGCCTGTGGGCACACGCGATATGTACTCCATCGCGCTATACGATTTGACGCAAAACGATGTGGCGAACCGTAACGTGGTGGACAGCACCTACAGCCCTTCCGGCAAAGTGCATTCGCAGGGCATTGAGCTGGAAGCACGTAATCAACTGACGCCGCGACTCAGCACCATTGCCGGTTACACGCTGAACCATCTGCGTTTCAAAGATTCCGTTGACGGAAATGATGGCCATACGCCTTACGTCACGCCGAACAGCATGGCGTCATTCTGGGGTCACTATCAGTTTGATTACGGGCTGAGCGCCGGTGCGGGTGTGCGTTACATCGGTAAGCAGTGGGCTGATAATGAAAACACCACTCGTTTGCCGTCAGTGACGCTGTTTGATGCTTCCGTTCGTGCCGATCTCGGTGCGTGGGATTCACAGTTGAAAGGGGCATGGCTGCAGGTGAATGCCAATAACCTGACCGACAAAAAGTATCTCGCCGCCTGTTATGGCACCGGATACTGCTATCGCGGTGCGGAGCGGACCATTACCGCCACCGTGGGTTACGATTTCTAACCGCCATAAAAAAATCCGCATCCCGTTGGGGATGCGGATTTCATAAAATCAGAGTGCGCTACTAGGTTCGAACTTTACGATAGATCCACAGCACCACGATGGCACCAATTACCGCCACCACGAAGCTGCCAAAGTTGAAACCGTCAACTTTGCCGAAGCCAAACAGGGTACTGATCCAGCCGCCAACCACCGCGCCGACGATCCCTAGTACCACAGTGATGATGAATCCGCCGCCATCTTTACCTGGCATGATCCATTTAGCGATGATCCCGGCAATCAAACCAAAAATAATCCATGAAAGAATACCCATTTACTGCTCCTTACGTTATGAATCAAGGTGTTCACTGCGATTAGTATAGTCGGAAATTTTTAATCTGCTTGAGGAACATCACAGTAGATAGAGAGTTAGCAGGCTAAAGCTTTTTGTTAAAACGTCGATAACAGTTCGATAGCCGTGTCACCCGTGATAATAACAATCGGATAAGTGGAGCAGGATGTGAAAGACGCCGATAACGAACAATATCTCAAACGAGGCACCCTTGCTGTTTTAAACGTAATGAAGGATTTGTTGCGTTTCCAGACCCCTTTAATGGTCAGTTTTTCGCGCGGTCAATTTATTAGCCGCATGCTGGATGCGGATGAAGATCGCGTCATTTTCGATCTCGGCAGCAATGCGCTGGATAACGATTTAGCGCTGCAGGGCGGTGAAGTGAATATCGCGGCAGAAACCCAGGGGGCAAAAGTAGAGTTTGGCTTGATCAAACTTGAGCGCACCGAGTTTGAAGGCTTACCCGCTTTCACTGCCCCACTGCCTGAGCTGCTGTGGCAGATTCAGCGTCGTGAATTTTTCCGTGTTTCCGCCCCGATGGAACCGGTGTTTTACTGCCATACGCAGTGGCCGGATGGTAGCAAAGCGCGTTTTCGTTTACAGGATCTCTCTCTCGGTGGCGCGGGCGTATTGCTGGATGACAGCTTGCCTGAAGGCCTGAATCGGGGTGATACCTTTAAGAACCTGCGTGTGGAATTGGGCGAATACGGTCATTTTGAGGTCACCGCACAGCTGCTGCATATTGGCGAGCGCAGCACCGTCACCAGCAAGAATGAAACCCGCACAACCCCCCGTCTCAGCTTCCGCTTTACCGCCATTGAGCCGGTGCAGGAACGCCAGCTACAGCAGGTGATCTTTGCGCTGGAGCGTCTGGCGCGCGACAAAGCGAATCGCTTCCAGTAATTGAGTAACATGCGGGGATCAGAGTGAACCCCGCAGATTTCTCTTCGACATGATTTATCACGCCTGGGCGGGCGCGGTGTGACTCGCCCTCGTGCGATACGTTGTCTTTGAGACGATAAAGATTAATGGTGCGGTTGATAGCGACAACGCGCCACCGCTTCCAGCCAGCCGCGATAATTCTCCTGCAAAATGGTCGCGCGATCGCTGCGCGGCTCCATCACGCTGCCACCCTGCAACGCCTGCATATCACTGCCCTGCTGCCACCAGCCTAATGAGCGCCCCGCCAGCAGCGCGGCACCAAGGGCGGAGACTTCAGCGGTGGGGGCACGTTTCAACGGCCGCTGCAACACGTCTGCCTGTAACTGCATCAGCCAACTGTTTTCGGTCGCCGTGCCATCCACACAGAGCGCGGGCAACTGCACACCACTGGCCTGCTCCATCGCGAAGAACACATCGGCAATCTGGAAGGTGATAGATTCCAGCGCCACGCGCGCCAGCACCTCTGGCGTGGCTGCATCGGTAAGGCCACATACCATGCCGCGCGCCTTCAAATCCCACCAGGGCGCGCCCAGGCCTGACAAGGCAGGCACGAAATAGATGCCCTGATTATGTTCGCTGCGCTGCGCCATTGCCGTCAGTTCACGCGGATCGCTGATGCCCAGCATGCGTCCCAGCCAGGCCGCGCCTGAACCGGTATGGGTGATGTTGCCTTCAAAGGCAAATCGCAGCGTGCCATCGTGCCACGCCACCGTGGTACTGAGGCCGTTTTCGGTCAGCAAAGGTGTGGCCATTGACATCATCAGCGATGAACCAGTGCCGTAAGTGGCTTTCACCACCTCTTCACCCGCACTGCGTTGCGCCTGCAGTGCCGCATGGGAATCGCCAATGCGCGACAAAATGGGTGTACCCGCTTTCAGTCCGGCGATGTCCTGTACCGTGACAACACCCTGCGCACTGGCGGAGGGCACAATATGTGGCAGCGCCGTGCGCGGAATATGGAACAGCGTCAGCAGTTCCTCATCCCAGTCACCGCTGTGCAAATTATAGAGTTGGGTGCGGGCCGCATTCGCGTGATCGGTAATAAAACTCTCGCCGCCGCTGAGTTGCCAGCTGAGCCAGCTATCCACAGTGCCAATGCAGAGTTCACCGGCCTGCGCACGCGCCTGGCCATCCGGTATCGCCGCCAGCATCCCGGTGAGTTTGCCTGCGGGAAACATCGGATCGACCGCCAAACCGGTTAAGCCGGTGATGCGTGGCGCTTTACCCGCCATGCGTAAATCACGACAAAACGCTTCTGAGCGACGATCCTGCCAGCTCACCAGCGGCGTCAGCGGCTGCCCGTCGCGGCGCTGCCAGATCAGCACCGACTCGCGCTGATTGCTGATCGCGACGGCGGCCACCTCTGCCCCGCCGCACTGCGCCAGACAGCTTTCAATCGCCTGTTTCACCGCCTGCCAGATCGCCAGCGGATCCTGTTCGGCCAATCCAGGCTGCGGATGGGCTAGCGTCAGAGGCTGGCTGCCGCGCGCCACCACCTTGCCTGCGCGGTCCACCGCTATGGCTTTCGCGTTCGTGGTACCTTCATCAATTGCCAGTATTAATGGACCCGCCATGTTTACGCTCCTGCACACATGCGCACTGCACTCTTCACCACGCTGGCGGCGTCAATACCATGATGCGCGCGCGTGGAGGCACGGTCGCCAGCAATCGCGTATTGACCATCGGGGATGCCCAGACGTAACAGCGGAATGCCGCAGCCACCTTCAGCCAGCACTTCGGCCACCAGGCTGCCGACGCCGCCGTTAACATTGTGCTCCTCTACGGTGATCACCGCCGGATAATGCTTTAACAGCTCTTGCAGCTGTTGGGTATCGCAGGGACGAATTGATGGAATGGCGATCACACCTGCGCTGATTCCCTGTGCATGCAATTGCTCAGCCGCGCTCACCGCCTCATGCACGGTGGAACCCATCGCCACCAGCACGATGTCGTTGCCTTCACGCATGACGTCGATTTGACCGGGACGGAACTGGTAGTTTTCGTCGTGCAGCTGAGGCAGGTCCTTGCCATCCAGACGGATGTAAACCGGCCCCACATGCGCAAGGGCATAATCGATGATCTGGCGGCACTCCAGCGGGCAGGATGGCGCGTAAATCTCGATATTGCCGAAGCCACGCATCACCGCAATGTCATCAATGCTGTGGTGGGTGCTGGCCAGAGGGCCGTAACTGGCACCGGCATTCAGGCCAAACAGTTTGACGTTGGTGTTGTTGTAGCAGACATCCACTTTTACCTGCTCGTTGGCGCGGGAAATCAGGAACGGTGCGGCATTACAGGTCACCGCCACTTTTCCACCGATTGCCAGACCAGCTGCTGTGCCCACCAGCGTTTGTTCCGCAATACCGACGTTGATCAGGCGATCCGGGAACGCCTTAATGAAAGGTGATATTTTTGCCGTTGAGGTGGAATCCGCCACCACTGGCACCAGATCCACACCGCGATTGACCGCGTCAATAAAGGCTTCCACCATCACCGTGGCCAGGTGTTTTGCATTACTCATCTTTTAATTCCTCCAGTGCCAGTTCGATCTCTTCCCCTTTCGGCACACGGTGATGCCACTCTGGTTTGCCCTGAATAAAGGAGATGCCAAAGCCTTTCTCGGTATGCGCCACAATCACCTGCGGTTTGCCGTTACGCGGCAGGTTTTCAATGGTTTCCACCACGGAAGCCATATCATTACCGTTGCACTCAGTGACCTCCAGACCGAAGGCGCGCCATTTATCCGGCAGCGGATCGGTGTTCATGATGTCGCGCGTGTGCCCTGCCAGTTGCAGTTTGTTCTTGTCGTTGATGATCACCAGGTTATCGAGGTTGTAGTGCGCCGCCACCAGCGCAGCCTCCCAGTTACTGCCCTCGGCCAGTTCACCGTCGCCGGTTACCACGAAGACGCGGCGGTCGCTGTTATCTTTCTTCGCCGCCAGCGCAATACCCACCGCCACCGGTAAGCCGTGCCCCAGTGCACCAGTGTTGAGTTCCACGCCCGGCGTTTTCTGCCGCACCGGATGGCCCGGCAAATGTGAATCCGAATGCTGGTAAGTGGGCAGCCACTCGGTTGGGAAATAACCCGCCTCTGCCAGCACACAGTAATAGCCGCCGACCGCATGCCCTTTCGATTGGATGTAGATGTCACGCTGCGGATCGTTGGTGCGATCCGGCGCACAATTCAGGATGCGGAAATAGAGCGCCGTCAGGATTTCGACCTGAGAGAGATCGGCACCGGTGTGTCCACCCGCCGGACTACCGGCATTGAGCTGGATGATGCGGCGACGTACGGCGCGCGCTTTCGCTGCCAGGTCCGCCACCGAATATTTGAAAGGATTCATAGACACCTCTGCATTTTAAAGCGTTATTGAATATATATTCAAAACAGGTAAAAAAATTTACCTCGATTTTTACCCTAAATAAGCTGAGTTGCGGGAAGGCGGCCAACTCGTCAATCCCCAGGAGCCTACTCAGGTAAGTGACTGGGGTGAGCAAGTGCAACCCACGCACCTGCGGCTCAGCTTATGACGGGTAATGATTAACCTTTGGCCTCACCTTCCTGAATCAATGCCTTCTGCGCCACCACGGCGGCTTTTTGCTGCATGCGGCTTTGCATCTGATCGATGATCACCGCCACGATAATCACGATGCCTTTGATCACCATTTGCCAGAACTCACTGACGCCCATCATGATCAAGCCATCCGCCAGAAAACCGATGACAAAGGCCCCCACCAGCGTGCCGAGAATGGTGCCGCGTCCGCCAGCCAGTGAAGTACCACCGAGCACCACGGCCGCAATCGCGTTCATCTCGAATGAGGTACCGTTCGCCGGATGGCTGGCCACCAGCTGCGAAGACACCACAATGCCAGCAATCGCCGCACAGAAACCTGAAAGGGTGTAAACCCAGATTTTCACCGACTTCACTTTGACGCCGGAGAGTTCCGCCGCACGCTCGTTATCACCAATCGCATACACCTGACGGCCAAACGGCAAGCGGCGCGCCACATAGGCAATCACCAACGCCAGCACCACCATCATCCAGATGGCCCACGGTAAGCCGAGAAAATACCCCGCACCGATTTTGTCGAAACCGGTGTTACCCAGCAGCGGATTGCCCTGCAAGCCGGGGAAGGTTTCGCCGCCAGAGGTCAGCATCGCCGCCCCGCGCAGGATGTACATGGTGCCCAGCGTGCAGATGAACGGGGCCACGTTGTATTTGGTGATGATCCAGCCATTCACCGCGCCAATCAGTCCGCCTACCACTATCACCACGGGCACAATCACCCAAACGCTGGGAAAGATGGCGATGCCAAACATCGGCAACACAATGCCTTTGGTAATCAACCAGCCGGCAATCATGCCGCACAGGCCCAGCGTGGCGCCGATGGAGAGATCAATACCCGCAGTGATAATGACAAAGGTGATGCCGAGCGCCAGAAACGCATTGATGGCGATGTGTTTGACCATGATCACCATGCTACCCACGGCGAGGAAATCCGGCACGGTAATCGCAAAGAAGCCGACGATGAGGAACAACGCGATAAAGGTGCGCAGTTTTAACAGCAGCAGAATCATGCCTTCACGCGAGTTGAAAACCTTACCTGGCGAAGCGAGCGCCATTGCGCCATTGTTTTTCATGCTCAGAACCCCTGTGCACTTGCTTTAACCAGCGCCGCCTCTTCCGCTTCCGCGCGCGGCAGGTCAGCTGTCAACTTGCCGCCAGACATCACAAGAATGCGATCGGCGACGGCCATAATTTCTTTTAGATCGGAGGTGGAGAACACCACGGCAATGCCCTGCTCTGACAGTTTCACCATCATGCGGAACACTTCCGCTTTGGCACCCACATCAATGCCCCGGCTGGGCTCATCCAGCAGCAGTAAACGTGGATTGGTGAGCAATGAACGGCCAATCACCACTTTCTGCTGATTGCCGCCACTCAGCGCACTGATCGCCACGTCGGGCGACGAGATTTTGATGGCCAGATTGCCTACCGTACTGTTTACCGCTTCGCGTTCAGCTTGTTCGGAGATCACGGTGCGATGCGATAATCGTCGCCACAAGCTGGCAATGGTGAGATTGCTGGCCACAGAGGAGACCGGGAAAATACCGGCCCGTTTACGATCTTCCGGCACCAGGCTCATGCCCATACGAATACGTTCGGCGGTTGGCAAGCGTGTGGGTAACGGTTTGCTGTCCAGCCACAGTTTGCCGAGATAGTTGCGCTGGCTGCCGAGCAGGCACTCAAACAGCTCGGTGCGCCCCGCGCCCATCAGGCCATAAATGCCGACGATCTCCCCGGCGCGTACATTGAAACTGACATCGTCCACCAGCGTATTGCCATGGGCACTGACACAGGTGATGTGCTCGGCTTCCAGCACCGCCGCCCCGAACTGACGATTAGGCGGCAGAAAGTTACTCACCGGTTCGCTGCCGAGCATTTCACGCACGATCCAGGGGACATCGATTTCGCTGACCTTCGCTTCCGCCTGAAAACGTCCGTCACGCAGGATGGTAATCACATCACCAATCGCCATCAGCTCTTCCAGCCGATGTGAGATATAAATGATGGAAACCCCCTGCCGCGTCAGTTCGCGGATCACGCGGAACAGAATCTCCACTTCGGTTTTGCTCAACGCCGAGGTCGGCTCATCCAGAATTAAGATGTCGGCGTTTTCTGCCAGCGCTTTGGCAATTTCCACCAACTGCTGCTGACCCACTTTCAGGTTACCGACTATCTCGTCCGGTGAAATTGGCTGGTCGAGACGTTGCAATAACGCAGCCGTACGTCGCTTCTGTTCTGCTTCGTTAATCGGGCTGATGCCGCGCTGGATTTCCCGTCCCAGAAAGATGTTCTCCGCCACGCTCAGGTTTTCAAACAGGTTGAGTTCCTGGTGCACCATGCCGATACCGTGACGGGCGGCGTCTCGCGTACTGCTCAACACCACTTTTTCGCCGTTAAGGAACATTTCGCCGCTGGTGGGCTGCTGTACCCCGGCGAGGATCTTCATCAGCGTGGATTTCCCCGCCCCGTTTTCGCCGATGATGACGTTCACTTTGCCGCGCCACACGCGATAATCGACACGATCCAGCGCCAGGGTGCCTGGAAACAACATCGACATCTGTTTGGCCTGCAGGATGATTTCATCGCTCATCATGGATTCCCCTGCTGCAACTGAATCGCCACCACGTCATCCACCTGATTCGGCTCGATACTGACGGCCAACAGCGCCTGCACCGGTTTGCCGACCCAACTGGCATCCACCGGCGGTAGCTGCTGGACGGCATGGCGGTTCAACGCTTTAGTCAGCTGGGCGTATTGCACCTGATTGGTGAACTCTTCAAAGCGATAGCCCGCCGCATCACGAATCGCATTACTGCGCAGTACCGGCCCAATCAACACCTTGACCGGTTTGCCATTGATGGTGACGGTCAGGCTGCGTTCCCGCTCGTTGCTGTTATCAAAGGCGGTGACGGTTCCTCCGGCACGCACAAACACGCTTTCGCTGCCCCCTGCCTTAACGGTATGACTTTTGGTTTCCATATCCGCCCAGCTCAGCGCCTGCTTCTCAGCCGGTTGCTGCACCCGGCTGGCCCAGCTCGATTCGGCAATCTGCTGTGGCGTCTGGTTGCTGTAGCCGGGTTTGGCATTCGGATCTTTCGGCATGATGGGATTGCCGTTTGCATCGAGATCCACCACGGTGCAGGCGGTCAATATCAGCGATAAGAGCCCAACCATCAGCCCGGCTGCTGCTTTTCCCTTCATGCCGACCTCCGTCTTATTTCGCTAGGTTGAAGTTTTTCAGCTTCGCGGCGTTGCTGTCGTCGATCAGCACGCAATCCATCAGCTGCTTCTCTTCTTTTTGCGCTTTGCCGTTTTTCAGGTAGTAATCCACCTGCTCAACCGCCATTTGTGCCTGATCCCAGCCTGGCTGCAGCACCGTGGCTTTGATGTTGCCTTTATTGATAATGGAGTCACGCGTGTAGTCGCTGCCATCAAAGCCGACCACGATCACGTTGGTTTTACCGGCGGCTTTCAGCGCGGCTTCCGCACCCAGCGCCATGGTGTCATTTCCGGAAATCACCCCGACGATGTTGGGATTTTTCTGCAGAATGGTTTCCATGCGACTGAAGGCTTCGGTCTGGCTCCAGTTGGCACTCTGCTGCGCCACCATCTTCATATCGGGATAGTCATCCAGCACATCGTGATAGCCCTGTGAGCGCACGCCCGCGTTGGTATCCGACTCTTTGCCCAGTAGCTCAACGTAGTCGCCTTTGCCGTTCAACAACTTAGCGAACTTCTCTGCGCCCAACTGCGCGCCCTGATAGTTGTTGGAGACAATCTGCGCCACGGCGACGCCGGTTTTGTTGATCTCACGGTCAATCAGGAAGGTGGGGATGCCGGCATCTTTGGCTTTTTGCACCGGGCCGACAGTGGCGTCAGCACCGGCGTTATCCAGAATGATCGCTTTGGCTTTACGCGCGATGGCGGTTTCGATCAGCTGGTTCTGTTTGTTCACGTCATCATCGTGCGAGGCCACCAGCGTGGTGTAACCGAGCGCTTTGGCTTTCTCTTGCGCGCCATCGGCTTCGGCTTTAAAGAACGGGTTATCGTGAGAAGGCGTGATAATAGCAATCAAGCCTTTCTCTGCCGCCAGCGTTGCCGCTGAGGCCAACATCAGTGAAGCCAGTAGGGTCATTTTGAGGACAGAAGCTTTCATTAATTTTTCTCCGCTTGAATATATATTCAATTGCGATTTTATATGCATAATGACTATGCGCTGGCTTCCTGAACTCGTCCATCGCGCGATCCTGAAAAAGCGAAAACGATCACAAAATGTTCTGCGTTGTTATTTATGACAGCCTGATTAACAATACCAGGCAGGTTAAGAGAGAGAAAAAACCATGGCAAAACAGGACGAACAGCGGCTGATGGTGAAAATCGCCACGCTTTATTATGTGGAAGGCATGAAGCAGTCCGACATTGCGCAGCTGCTGAAGCTGTCGCAATCCTTTGTGTCACGCATTCTCAATCGCAGCGTGAAAGAAGGCGTGGTAAAGATCAGCGTGGTGCCACCCGCCAATGTCTTTCCCGAACTGGAGAAGGCGATTGAGCAGCAGTATCAGCTGCCACAGGTGATTGTGGTCGATGTGCCGGATCAGGCTTCCGCGCTGCAAATTAAACAGGCGATTGGCTCAGCGGCGGCGCACTATCTGGAAACCCGCCTGCGCGCCGATGAATTGATCGGCATTTCATCATGGAGTGGCACCATTCGCGCGATGGTGGACGCGTTGCATCCGCTGAGTGCGCCCTGCAAAGGCGTGATCCAGTTGCTCGGCGGGGTGGGCGCGAACGGCAACGTGCAGGCCACCATCCTGACGCAGAATCTGGCGGCGCTGCTGGATTGCCCGGCCTGGTTGCTGCCGTCGCAGTCGATTGAGCATTCAGTGCAGGATCGTCAACGCTTATCAGTCAACCCAGACGTGGCCGTGGTGCTGGAAAAGTTTGATCAAGTGGATCTGGCGATTGTCGGCATTGGCGATCTTGAGCCTTCTGCGCTGCTACGCAATTCCGGCAACTACTATGACGGCGAGATGCTGCGCACGCTGGCCGAGCGCGGTGCGGTGGGCGATATCTGTTTGCATTATTTTGATGCTGCCGGAAAACCGGTGTTGAACGCCGAGGAAGATCCGGTGATTGGCATGGAGCTGGCGCAGGTTAAACAGTGCGCGCAAGTGGTAGCGCTGGCAGGCGGCAAAGAGAAAGCCCAGGCGATTCGCGGAGCGTTGCGCGGTGGATATGTGAAAGTGCTGATTGTGGACTATCCCACCGCACGATTGCTGATGGAATGAACGAATTAACAGTGTGCTTTAAGGCGCGGCCCTGACGAGCCGCGCTTCGCCAGGACGACTTAACCGATGGTTCGGTATGCTGTCGTGACCTTCCACAAATAACGTGGTGCCTGTGCCGCCGGATGTTTATCCTGCACATGCTGATAGAATTCGTCCGGCGTCATCGAGTTGATCATCGCAATCGCCCGATCGCGATTTCGTGAGAAGGTGCGCAGCAACGCACCGGCACCGTTGGCGTAAGAAACGATGGTGGCATAGCGCAGCGTCAGTGGATTTCGAATACCGGCCAACTCAGAATCCTGCAGCAGCTTGAGATATGCCGCGCCGATATCGATATTTCTCGCTGGATCGCGCAATTCCGAAGACGTCGGCTGACCGTGACGTCCCTGAGTGCGATACACCGCACGCCCCGCCGTTGAGGCTTTAATCTGCATCAACCCTACCGCGTTTGAGCGGCTGGTAACGGTGGGATTGCCCCCGGATTCGACACTAATAATGGCGCTGATTAACTTCTCATCAACGCCATAATGACTGGCGGCATCTTCGGTAAACATTGACCATGCATCATTCACTTTCGACGGGGGTGCCTGGGTTAATGGCGTATTTTTCTCTGGCACGACCGTTTTTTCTGGCTCACTGGCACAGCCCGCGAGCAACAGCGCAGATAGCATAAGTAGTCGAATTTTCACTGATTTTTGGTTCCGCAATAGAGTTGGCGCAAGCTATGATACCTGGCGCAGCGCAATGCAAAATTACCGTTTATCCTAAATACGTAAAAAACCTTGTGCTGCCGTGACATCGGTAACGGATTTCGCCATCATCGGCAGGCCACTCTAAATCAGGATGAACGCTATGCTTTCCCCCCGCTCCATTCGTCTGATCGCCCCCTCCGGCTACTGCCATAATCAGGATGCGGCCCAACGTGCAGTGAGTCGTTTACAGGCTCAGGGACATCAGTTGGACAACTTATCAGCGATTACACGCCGCTTCCAGCGTTTTGCGGGCGAGGACGGGGAACGGTTGAATGATGTGAACCAGCTGGCAACACTGAGCACGCTGCCCGATATTGTGCTGGCGGTGCGCGGTGGCTACGGTGCCTCGCGCTTGCTGGATCAGATTGATTATGTCGGTCTGCAGCGTCGGCTGCTCAATCAACCTATCGCGCTTTGTGGACACAGTGATTTCACCGCGATTCAACTGGCGTTACTGGCGCAAACCGGGCTGGTGTCCTTCAGCGGCCCGATGCTGGCCGGCAACTTCGGCGCAGAGGCATTATCCGAATTTACCTTGTCACACTTTTGGCAGACGCTCTCTTCTCCTACAGTCAATATAGGCTGGCAGACCCACAGCCCGGATGCGGGACGCTGGCAAGGGACCTTGTGGGGCGGCAATCTGGCGATGATCTGCTCTCTGATCGGCACACCGTGGATGCCGCAAATTGAAAACGGCATTTTGGTGATCGAGGATGTGAATGAGCATCCTTTCCGCATAGAGCGCATGCTGATTCAACTGCAACAGAGCGGCATTCTGGCGCGCCAGCGGGCGATCATCACCGGCAGTTTTACCAGCACATCACTGTCTGCTTATGACAATGGTTTCGATTTTGCCAGCGTATGGCAACGCATCCGCGATGAATATCAGCTACCGGTGATCAGCGAACTGGCGTTTGGCCACGATGCCGACACCGTCACGCTGCCGCTGGGCGCCAGCGCCACCTTACAGCTTGAACAGGGCGAAGCACAGCTTGCCTTCACCGGCCACCCGACATTGCGCTAACGTTTTGCCGCAGGAGACCGACATTGAAGCCACTGTACGAAGATTTGTGGATCTCCACCCCGGAATTTCCCGCCGAAGAAACGGCGCAAGATTTAATGATGCATGGCTTTATGCTGCGCCATCCGCGCGGCAATCTGGTCATCGGCCGTGTCGAACATCCGCTCGATCATGAGTTTCTCAATGATGCGGGCGGCGTGATTCGTCACTACCTCACCCACTGGCATGAAGCCGCCCCAGGCGCCGTGGCGATCCAGCAGCGTTTTAACAGTGCGCTCTACTGTCACAGCCGTTCACTGGGGCCCGTCAGTCTGATTGTCGAACCCGATGAGACCTTCATTCAGCAGGAAAGCCACTTTGGTGACTTCCATCTGCTGCCCACACCCGGCCACACACCCGGCAGTTGCAGTTACCTTTATCACTCCCCGCTGGGCCAGACCTATCTGTTTGTTGGCGATACCTTGACCTGTGACTACAACCGCTGGATCAGCGTGTTAGTACCGGAGAGTAATCCGCTGGAGTTGCAGCAGTCGCTGGAACTGTATCGCGCACTGCGCCCGGACGTGGTGCTAATGAGCACCACGCGTGGTCACCTGTCATGGGCGAAAGTCGATTTGCAGAGTTGGCTGGCGGCGATCGATGAGGCAGAGCAATCGCCGCTGGATTTGCGCCAGCAGCCACTGATCTGATTACAGCGATTTACTGAGGTAATGACGCTGATGCAAACGCGGATAATTATCGAGGCTGAAGCGTAAGGTGTAGCCCATCTTTTCATAGAACGGGCGCGCCTGGAAACTGGCCGTATCAACCTGCGCATAAAGGCAACCACGGGCGCGGGCTTCTGTTTCGGCGGCCTGAATCAACTGTGTGCCAGCCCCCTGCCCGCGTAACGCATCGCCGACCCATAGCAGGTCGATGCGCAGCCAGTTACCAAAGGTGGAACCGGTCAACCCGGCCAGCTTGCGGCCAGAAGCATCCTTAATGAAGACGCCAATCGCCTGCATCTCACTGGGATCGATAAAGCGGCTGTTATATTCGGTGAGGCCGAGACGAACATCATCCAGATCCTGTGCGGTAACGGTGTCGGTTACGCTTAATTGCATCGTCTTCTCCTTTGACTGGCCACTATGAATTGGGGCGCTGGCTATCGTCGTAACGTTCCAGCGAAAGAATTTCCGCATCGCGTTTTTCGGTGCGATTGCAGGGAATCAGTTTATCGCTATCGGCATAGACAAAGAACGTATCGTCATTATTTTTGTTCACAATCAGCTGATCGCCATTACGAAAACGCGTGATCGCCACTTTATCCCCGCCTTGCAAACGCGTGCGCTGTTGCCCTGCTGCAATTTGAAAATGACGTGTTGGCCACATCAGCGTGCTTAAACCGTATTCCGCACGCGATACCGTCATGGTCGGGCGCCCCGGACAGGTAATTTGAAATTCGGTTTCGCTCCAGGCCGGCGCGATTTGGCACGCCATTAAGCCAACGGCAATAGCTATCGCCTTCATTGGGATCTCCGCTGAGGTTAGATGATGATTTAGTTGGGTTTTATGCAGAGAAGCGTAACATAGAAAAAAGCGAGAAGACGAATAATGGCCCGTTGAGTACGGGCCTGCAAGGATAGAAGGGTAAAGAAAACCTTAGCTAACCGAGTTCATATCTTTGATTTGATTACGGTTTATCTGCTGTTCTTTACCATCAATATCTTTGTAAGTAATCATGCCGGTATCTTCATCCACTTTAGGTTTACCTTGCACCACAATGGTTTGTCCATCGGTGGTGTGCAGGACGTGATCGGATGCACAGCCCGCCAGCAGTAGGCCAAGGCTAAAAGTACCGATTAAAAACAATGTCTTTTTCATCTCATCCTCCTTTTGGATTCACTGTCAGGTTTAGCACAGCGCGGAGTCATGTGAACCAGGAGAAAGATTAATCTGTGCAGAACAATCGCTGCGCATCAGCCGGTATCGACTGAGCAGCAGCTATATTGCATGGATTTCCATCGCAACGGATGGGGAAGGAATGACCGAAAGGGATTACTCTGCTGCAACCTGTGCAGCGACTAACATTAACGCCAGACCCGCATCTTCCGGATCGAAGCCTTGCATCACTTCTTGTATGGCCGCTACACAGTTCATAATCTGCTTTTTTTTGTCGGCTTCTAATTTATCAATCGCGTGCTGAAGAATCATTAAACTGGCTTCTTCTTCTTTCATAGATTTGCCCTTGTTTTGCTTACCTGATGCGCAACGCTGGCAAGAATAACGTTTATCTGCTACCAAAGTCACCCCTTTACATTCTTACCGCTTAACGATTAAGCAAATGACAAATGGGAAGCGGTGCCAGACCTGCTATGATCAGCATATCAGTGGGCATTGACGGGCCACTGCAAACAAGGAATCGAACCAGGACAGGATCATGTTGCGAATCACGGTAGTACTCACCCTCTTATTATTGGCTGGTTGCAGCTCCACGCCCAAAGGTGTCGACTGCCCGGGCGAAGTCGCGACCATTTATGGACAATCAATTGGGCAGACTCAGGCGCGCATTTTCGATTTGGTGAATGCCTTTACGGTTACGCGTGATGGCGTGGCGGTGAAAAGCGGCACACTGCACTCCAGCGATCGTTTCCAGTATGTCCCTTCTGCCGTGACGCCTGAGGGCTTCACCGCTCAGCGGCTGTCAGATAAGCAATTCCGTCTGATCAACCCTTATCAGAACACCATGATTACCTGGACGTGCCCTTAAACGTGCTTAGCCGGGAAAGATGGTTTATTGTCAGGCTTCCTCACGCTGCGGACCTGTACTATGGAAAAGAGTCTGGACAATAACGGCTACATCGACTTTCCCTTCCCCGCTTCCACCAACGCAGATGGTTCGGTGAATCCTTGTGGATTTGACCTCACGCTGGAGACCGATCGCATCGACGAGATCTCAGCGGGTAAACATTCCGAAAATTTACGGCGTTTACTCGAAGAGGTGAATTTGCAGGAGGGAGTATTTATGACCTTAGCCTGTGACTGGCAGCAGCGTGATGACGGCGTGTGCGGATTTATCGATGTGGCTTTACGCCCGGCGCTATCGAGTGGCAGCAGTGAAGAGACGCAAAGTCTGGATCAGGCATTTGAACTCTATCTGAGCCGACAAGAGAAGCAGCACAACATGCAGAGCGGCACCCTGGTCAATTACGCCCGCGCCGTGATGGATTGGGGCTGGTCACCTTTGCATCAGCGTCATATGCGCTATGAGAAAGTCACCATTCGCTATTATTGTCAGCAAGCCGACGATGCCGAGTGGTGTTTCGATCATCTACGCCATTTTTTAGTGACCTGGTATCCGGCTTACCGCGGCAATCCCTGAGGGCGTCTCGTGACACCCTATCGGGCTTAGGGTTTGACCAGACGAATCGCATGCTCCAGCATCCGCTGCTCGTCGCGTTCATCATGCGAGCGATGGTGGCGGGTTCGCTGCAGTAATTCGGTAATCTCTGCTCTTTTCGTTTCATGGCCACATTCGGAAAGGACGATCACCGCATCGCCAATTACCCGGCATACTTCATCGTAATCGTCGTCGTTCAGCACATCACGTTTCATATTTCCTCCCGCTGCCGTTGAGCTAGTTCGGCAAGATGCATCACGCCCCCTGCCATCTTCAAGCCTGGACAGAATTCTCTGTTCCTGCAAACAGCTGTTACAACCTGAATGCTCGTTGGGTTGCTGGTCTGAAAATCTGTGACTACGCTGAATCGTAATATTCACAACCAGCAGGGAGTCATCATGACTGATAAAGCGGAAGCAAAATTGAATGAAGCAGCGGGCGCAGTTGAAGAAAAAATCGGGGAATGGACCGGCTCTCGCAAACATCAGGCTAAAGGTGCCGCGCGTCGTTATCCCGCGCAAGCCAGTTATGCTGTGCAGGATGCGGCAGACTGTGTGGTCAAATCGGTACGTGATAATCCGGCAACTGGCCTGGCGGTAGCAGCCAGCATCGGCATTATTGTCGGTTTCCTGCTGGGCAGGAAATAAGCTGCGATGGGGGGCCTTCCTGGCCCCAACGCTTATTGATGATGACCGGCCTCATCCAACCTTTCCTGAATATGTTCATCCGGCGTCTCAGCCACATCAGCCGTGCTGTTATTCACATCCAGATGACGACCATGGTGCATCGACATGTTCTGCGGCTGATCCGGTAACTGCGCACAACTGCAAAATGAAACCAGCAGGAAAAACCACGCCGCGATTGTCTTCTTCCCCATCCCTACGCCCATCCACACTGATTTAAGTCGGCTCAGATTGCCTGAGAGAGTGCAAATTAGCGTCAGCACTGCGCAAAGCTGTTTGGGCAGTTGTGAGCAATCAGGCTTGTGAACGACGCGCTTTGTAACGTGCGACCATGGTCATCAGCGCCTGATAAATCAACCCGGCGTATAAGCTTTTCACTATTACCATCGGGATCGCCTCGCCTTGCGCCTGCCACGACATAAACCACATGAAGATGCCCCACAATAGAGAAAACAGCAGCCAGCCTTTAACGAATTTGATTACACCCTGCATACCACCTCCAAATCAGAAGCGTTGAAGATAGCGGTTTCAATCAGAAAAGGCACGATGAAGGCCGTCTGAATGCAAGCTGTTTCAAAGTTTTTCGAAATGTATTGTTCAAATCCGTTGATTCTCGCGGAGAGAGCTCGCAAAACGACATTGTAAGGCATGCATACCTTAAGTCAGCTTCGCTAAGTTACTCGCAGTCACACTCCAACCCCTAACAATCGCATTGCATAAGTGTGTATCGTGTGTATAATCTCACCTCGAGGACAGCAATGAAAAGCGCAGAGTTGATTAAGCTACTAAAGCGCAATGGATGGATTCTGGAGAGAATTAAGGGCAGCCATCATCAGTTTTCACACCCGGCATTTGTCCACCTCATCACCGTTCCGCATCCCAAGAAAGATTTAAAAAAAGGCACGCTGATGCAGATTCTTAAGGATGCAAACCTGTTTCATCATCACTAACTCACCTTTCAATTTTCAGGAGAAGCTATGCTGTTTCCCGCCTTAATCGAAGTCGATGCTGATGGCTCAGCCAGTGGTTTTTTTCCTGATGTCACAGGCTGCTATTTTGCTGGCAACACCCCGGAACATACACTGCACGATGCCCACAAGGCATTACATGCTCACTTTGAATTGATGGTCGAAAAAGGGTTGCTGATCCCTGAGCCTTCGCAGCGTTGGATGAACAATCTGAGTCAGCCGGGGATCTGGATGTATGTGGATATTGATATCACTCGCTATCTTGGAAAATCTGAGCGTATCAATATCACCATGCCACATCTGTTAATTGAGAAAATTGATCGTGTTGTGGGTCATGATGCGCGTTATACCAGCCGCAGCCATTTCCTCGCTGAAGCGGCACGCAAAGCATTGTCCCAATCGTGATGAACTATGCAGATTGCGCACGCGTCGCTTATAGCCCGCAGACGGATTGTGATTGAATCCCCGCCAACGTTGTCAGGCATGTTGTGAATATGAATTATTTAAGCGATATCCAGAAATTTATTGAGAGTAACACCCTGCTATCCACCACTTTTAGCTTGCTGCTGCTGGTGATTGCGGGGATGGTGACGCATCTGATCTGCAAATTCTTTGTGGTGAAGGTGGTGCGCAAGGTCTTCTTTAGCACACACAAAAAACAGGTTCCACTCGATAAAGATGTGCGGCTTTCTGAAAAGCTCTCTAATTTTATTCCGGTGATCACGGTCTATTACCTGCTGCAGTTTATGCCAGATCTGCCCGAGCATCTGCTGATTGCTATTAAGACAATCTGCGGCATTTTGTTCTTTGTTTATCTGTCGCTGTTCTTCACAGAAGTGCTGGAGATTGTTAACAACTCCTACTCCCGCAAATCAAAGCGTAAGAATCACTCGATAAAGGGCTATATTCAGGTCGGCAAGATCCTGGTGCACATTATTTCGGCGATCATGATCCTGGCCATTATGTCGAATAAATCGCCAGTGATTATTATCTCGAGTTTGGGTGCGGTTGCTGCGGTATTGATGTTGGTGTTCCAGCACACCTTAATGTCGCTGGTGGCGAATATTCAGGTGTCATCCAACGACGTGCTGCAACTTGGTGACTGGATTGAGATGCCGGATAAAGGCATTAGCGGCGAAGTGATTGATATTGCACTGCACACCATTACGCTGCGTAACTGGGATAACACGTTGTCACGCATCCCGACGAAAAACTTCCTCACTGAAACCTATACCAACTGGCAGGCGATGTTCTCCTCCGGCGCGCGCCGTATTATGCGAAGCTTTCACCTCGACCAAATGTCGATTCGCTTTCTCGATCACGAACTCATTCAGCAGATGAGCCAGATTCGCGGTGTTAACGAGCAGCTTTCAGCGTTAATGGATGGCCGTGACAGCAATGCTGTGGGCGATCGCTGGTTTGCTGACAACGGCATGACTAACCTGACGGTGTTCCGCAAATATCTCACCGCGTGGCTGTCGCAGCGCGATGATATTAAGCAAGATATGTATATCGTGGTGCGCACCATGAAGCCCTCGCCGGAAGGTTTGCCGGTAGAAGTTTATTGCTTCACCTCGTCGATATTTTGGGTCGAGTATGAGAATTCGCAGTCAGCGATCTTCGAATATATCTATGCGATTGTCGGCCAGTTTGGGCTGCGCATGTATCAGCATCCGGGCGGCAATGATTTCTGGCGCTTGTCACAGCAGCATGCGTCATCCGCCAAATCCGTTGAACAGCAGGCCGATTAATTTAGCGCATAAAAAAACGGGAGCCATGGGCTCCCGTCTCAATTTCTGGCTGGCAGAAATTACATGTTCGCGATGATCGCGTCACCAAACTCTGAGCATTTCAGCAGTTTAGCGCCATCCATCAGACGCTCGAAGTCATAGGTCACGGTCTTAGCGGCGATTGCGCCTTCCATGCCTTTAACAATCAGGTCTGCGGCTTCGAACCACTCCATGTGGCGCAACATCATTTCTGCGGACAGGATAACGGAACCTGGGTTCACTTTATCCTGACCCGCGTACTTAGGTGCCGTACCGTGGGTGGCTTCGAACAGTGCACATTCGTCACCGATGTTTGCGCCTGGTGCGATACCGATACCGCCAACCTGTGCCGCCAGGGCATCAGAGATGTAGTCACCGTTCAGGTTCATACAAGCGATAACGTCGTATTCGGCTGGACGCAACAGGATCTGCTGCAGGAAGGCGTCAGCGATCACGTCTTTCACGATGATCTCTTTGCCGGTGTTCGGGTTCTTGAACTTCATCCACGGACCGCCATCGATCAGCTCGCCGCCGAACTCTTCTTTCACCAACTGGTAGCCCCAGTCTTTGAATGAGCCTTCGGTGAACTTCATGATGTTGCCTTTGTGAACCAGGGTCAGAGAATCACGATCGTTGGTGATGGTGTACTCAACCGCTGCGCGTACCAGACGTTTAGTGCCCTCTTCAGAGCACGGCTTCACGCCGATACCACACTGCTCAGGGAAACGAATTTTCTTCACGCCCATCTCTTCACGCAGGAACTTGATCACTTTATCCGCTTCTGGCGTGCCCGCTTTCCACTCGATACCGGCATAGATATCTTCTGAGTTCTCACGGAAGATCACCATGTCGGTATCTTCTGGGCGTTTAACCGGGCTTGGGGTACCGGTGTAGTAGCGAACCGGACGCAGGCACACGTACAGATCCAGCTCCTGACGCAGCGCAACGTTCAGAGAACGAATACCGCCACCGACTGGGGTAGTCAGCGGGCCTTTGATGGCAACGCGGTATTCTTTGATTAAATCGAGGGTTTCTTGCGGCAGCCAGACGTCCTGACCGTAAAGTTCTACTGATTTCTCACCAGTATAAATTTCCATCCAGGAAATTTTGCGCTCGCCGTTGTAGGCTTTCTTCACAGCGGCATCAACCACTTTCAGCATTACAGGGGAAACATCAACGCCGATGCCATCACCTTCGATGTAAGGAATGACTGGGTTATTCGGAACAGTGAGTTTGCCCTGAACCAGGGTGATTTTTTGACCTTCCGCCGGAACAACTACTTTGCTTTCCATCAACCTCTCCTTCGAGCGATTTTTTGTTAATGATTTGTAAGATGCGGGTCAATACTACTTGAATATTTCCGCTACGCCAATCACCGCAGTTTCGCGTTATAATGCGCCGATTGTTTCTGACTGCAAAGCCCATGCGAAAAACTTCTCAACGAATTCACCAGGATAAGCGTCCAAACACCGCCGCACGCCAGCCCGTGCGCCGTGACACACGTCCAAAAGGACCGCGACGCGTCATACTCTTTAACAAACCTTTCGATGTTTTACCGCAGTTCAGTGATGAAGCAGGACGCCGCACGCTCAAGGATTTCGTGCCGGTGAGCGACGTTTATGCCGCCGGCCGCCTCGATCGTGACAGCGAAGGTTTGATGATTCTGACCAACGATGGCGCGCTCCAGGCGCAACTGACGCAGCCCGGAAAGCGCACCGGAAAAATCTATTATGTGCAGATTGAAGGTGCACCACAGGAATCAGATTTATCCCTGTTACGCAACGGCGTCACCCTCAATGATGGACCCACGCTGCCTGCTGGCGTGGAATTGGTCACTGAACCAGAGTGGCTCTGGCCGCGCCAGCCGCCGATCCGCGAGCGTAAAGCGATCCCGACCAGCTGGTTGAAAATCACCCTGTACGAAGGGCGTAACCGTCAGGTGCGGCGCATGACGGCACATATTGGTTTTCCCACCTTGCGCCTGATTCGCTTTGCCATGGGCAAATATCAACTCGACGATTTAGCCCTGGGAGAGTGGCGCGATATCAGTGCCAACGTTTAGAGCACCACTTTTCAATAACTTTTAGTTAACAATTTCGGAGAAAGGATGTTTAAACCTCATGTAACGGTAGCTTGTATCGTGCAGGCGCAAGGCGAATTACTGGTGGTCGAAGAGCGTGTTCACGGCCGCATTACGTGGAATCAGCCGGCGGGTCATCTCGAAGCCGATGAAACGTTGCTCGAAGCCGCACAGCGTGAGTTGTTTGAAGAAACCGGCATTGATGCTCAACCCGAATATTTCCTCGGCGTGCAGCAGTGGATCGCGCCTGACGATACACCTTTTGTGCGTTTCCTGTTTGGCCTCGATCTGCCAGAAAAATGCGAGACGTCTCCGCACGATCGTGACATCGATTGTTGCTGGTGGCTGCCGCCAGAGCAGATTCTGACGGCGAATCGCCTGCGTTCACCGCTGGTCGCTGAGAGTGTACGATTGTGGCAACAAGGCGCACGTTATCCGCTGCAACTGGTGGCGCCGTTCCAATGGCCGTTTCACGAAGGTGCGCGCCCGGCTTCGGCATGATAGAATGCGCCGCCTGTTTTTATCGTAATTAAGAGTGCGTCATGTCTGACAACAGCCAGAAAAAAGTGATCGTCGGGATGTCCGGCGGCGTCGATTCTTCCGTATCCGCCTGGTTACTGCAACAGCAGGGCTATCAGGTTGAGGGCCTGTTCATGAAGAACTGGGAGGAAGACGACGGCGAGGAGTATTGCACCGCCGCTGATGATCTGGCTGACGCTCAAGCCGTGTGTGACAAACTCGGCATCAAACTGCACAAAATCAACTTCGCCGCTGAGTACTGGGACAACGTGTTCGAACACTTCCTGGAAGAGTACAAAGCGGGCCGCACGCCAAACCCCGATATTCTGTGCAATAAAGAGATCAAATTTAAGGCCTTCCTTGAATTCGCGGCTGAAGATCTTGGTGCAGACTTCATCGCCACCGGACACTATGTGCGCCGCGCCGATGTGAATGGCACCAGCCAGTTACTGCGCGGTCTCGACGGCAATAAAGATCAGAGTTACTTCCTCTACACCCTGAGTCATGAACAGATTGCGCAAAGCCTGTTCCCGGTGGGTGAACTGGAGAAGCCTGAAGTTCGGCGTATCGCTGAAGAACTGGATTTGATCACTGCGAAGAAAAAAGACTCGACCGGCATTTGTTTTATCGGCGAGCGCAAATTCCGCGACTTCCTTGGCCGTTACTTACCTGCACAGCCGGGCGAAATCGAAACCGTTGAGGGTGAGATTGTCGGTGAACACCAGGGGCTGATGTATCACACGCTGGGTCAGCGCAAAGGATTGGGGATTGGTGGTCGCAAAGAGAGCAATGACGATCCCTGGTATGTGGTCGACAAAGACGTCGCACGCAATCGCCTGGTGGTGGCGCAGGGTGCAGAACATCCACGCCTGATGTCTGTTGGCTTGATTGCTCAGCAACTGGATTGGGTTGATCGCCAAACGATGACGGCCCCGTTGCGCTGCACGGTGAAAACCCGTTATCGCCAGACCGATATTCCCTGTGAAATCATTCCGCTGGATAGCAATCGTATTGAAGTGCGTTTTGACGAGCCGGTTGCGGCCGTCACGCCTGGCCAGTCGGCCGTATTTTATCTGGGTGATGTTTGCCTCGGTGGCGGCATTATTGAACAGCGCCTGCCCCTGGCAGAAGCCTGAGGTCGGCGCTGCCGACGCGATGACAGGAGTTAAGCGTGGCCAAGAACTATTATGAGATAACGCTCGCGCTCGCGGGTATTTGTCAGTCCGCGCATCTGGTGCAGCAATTAGCGCATCAGGGCAGTTGCAACAATGCCGCATTAACCGTGTCGCTGCGCAGCCTGCTGGATCTGAACCCCGGCTCGACGCTGGCGGTATTTGGCAATGATGAAGCGAATCTGCATCTCGGCCTGGAATCGCTGATGGCGGTGCTGAACAGCGGCAGCCGCCAGGGTGCCGGGGCCGAACTGACACGTTACACCCTGAGCATGATGGTGCTGGAACGAAAACTGCACGGCAACAGCGCGGCGCTGAACACCCTTTCTCAGCGTATTGCGCAACTTGATCGCCAATTAGCGCATTACGAGCTGGAATCTGAAACCATCACCAGTGCCATGGCAGGGATTTATGTCGATGTCATTAGCCCACTGGGTCCGCGCATTCAGGTCACCGGTTCGCCGCAGGTATTACAGAATTCTCAGGTACAGAGTAAAGTGCGAGCCACCTTGCTGGCAGGTATTCGTGCTGCTGTGCTGTGGCAGCAGGTGGGCGGTGGCCGCCTGCAGCTGATGTTCTCGCGTCAGCGTTTGCTGCGTGAAGCCAAAACCATTTTATCCCGGTTGGGCCCGGCGTATTAAGCGCCGCCCTGCCCTAATTTGTTAACGATTCAGGAGTTGCACTGATGGAATTATCCTCTCTGACCGCCGTCTCACCTGTCGATGGCCGTTATGGCGATAAAGTCAGCCCGCTGCGCGCCATTTTCAGCGAATACGGTTTGCTGAAATTCCGCGTTGAGGTTGAAGTTCGCTGGTTACAGAAACTGGCTACGACCGCAGAGATCAAGGAAGTTCCTGCATTTGATGCTGACGCAAACGCTTTCCTTGATGCTATTGTCGCCAATTTCAGCGAAGAAGACGCGGCGCGCATCAAAACCATCGAACGCACCACCAACCACGACGTCAAAGCGGTTGAGTACTTCCTGAAAGAGAAAGTGGCTGATGTCCCTGCGCTGCATGCGGTATCAGAGTTCATCCACTTCGCCTGTACTTCTGAAGATATCAACAACCTGTCGCACGCGCTGATGCTGGAAACCGCTCGCCGTGACGTCATCGTGCCTTTCTGGAACAAAATTATCGATGCGGTGAAAGGTCTGGCGCAGGAATATCGCGATATCCCGCTGCTGTCTCGTACGCACGGCCAACCCGCTACGCCTTCCACCATGGGTAAAGAGATGGCCAACGTCGCTTACCGCATGGAGCGTCAGCTGCGTCAGTTGAGCAAAATCGAGGTGCTGGGCAAAATCAACGGCGCGGTCGGCAACTACAATGCTCACATTGCTGCGTATCCGGAAGTTGACTGGCATCAGCTGAGCGAGCAGTTCGTGACCTCACTGGGCGTGACCTGGAACCCGTACACCACGCAGATCGAACCGCATGATTACATCGCAGAACTGTTTGATTGCATCGCGCGTTTCAACACCATCCTGATCGACTTTGACCGTGATATCTGGGGTTACGTTGCCCTGAATCACTTCAAGCAGAAAACCATCGCCGGCGAAATCGGCTCTTCCACCATGCCGCATAAAGTAAACCCGATTGACTTCGAAAACTCGGAAGGCAACCTCGGTCTGGCGAATGCGGTGATGCAGCACCTGGCGAGCAAACTGCCGGTTTCCCGCTGGCAGCGCGATCTCACCGACTCTACCGTACTGCGTAACCTCGGCGTCGGCGTGGGCTACGCGCTGATCGCTTATCAGGCGACGTTGAAAGGTATCTCTAAACTGGAAGTGAACCGCGATCGTCTGCTGGACGAACTGGATCACAACTGGGAAGTGCTGGCCGAGCCGATCCAGACCGTGATGCGCCGCTACGGTATCGAGAAGCCATACGAAAAGCTGAAAGAGCTGACGCGTGGCAAACGTGTGGATGCAGCCGGTATGCAGGCCTTCATCGACAGCCTCGAACTGCCGGAAGAAGAGAAAGTGCGTCTGAAGCAGATGACACCGGCCAACTATCTCGGCCGCGCCATTCAGATGGTTGATGATTTAAAATAATCATTAAGGGTGTGCCTGCGGGCACACCCTACTCTTCCTCTCAGGCAGTCGAGCGCCTGCAAATCGGCAAGTGCATCAATCCCTTGTTGCCTGCGTCCGGAATGAATACTCGCCGCGTTTTTTTGCTGTCGTTCAAACGATGACAGTCAAGTGTTGTTCTCTTGTTTAGCTCGCTTAACATATACTCTTGCCATCATCACTGAGTTTGAAGGTAAGGAAATTCTATGCGTGTTCTGGTTGTGGAAGATAATGCACTGCTGCGTCATCATCTCGCCGTGCAGTTACGTGAAATGGGTCATCAGGTGGATGCTGCCGAAGATGCCAAAGAAGCCGACTATTTCCTGCAGGAACACATTCCCGACATTGCGCTGGTCGATTTAGGCTTGCCTGATGAAGATGGCATGTCGTTGATTCGTCGCTGGCGCGGTGATGCTGTGCGTCAACCGATTCTGGTGTTGACGGCGCGTGAAGGCTGGCAGGCTAAAGTGGAAGCACTCGAAGCCGGTGCCGATGACTACGTCACCAAACCTTTCCATATCGAAGAAGTCGCTGCACGTTTGCAGGCGCTGATGCGTCGCAACAGTGGACACGCTTCACAGATCATTGCGATGCCGCCTTTCCAGGTTGATCTGTCACGTCGTGAAGTCACCGTCAATGATGCGCCGGTTAAACTCACCGCATTTGAGTACACCATTGTAGAAACCTTGATCCGCAACGCCGGAAAAGTGGTCAGCAAAGATTCGCTGATGCTGCAACTCTATCCCGATGCCGAACTGCGCGAGAGCCACACCATTGATGTTTTGATGGGTCGCCTGCGTAAAAAGATTCTTGCGCTCCATCCGACCGAAGTGATTAACACCGTGCGCGGCCAGGGCTATCGCTTTGATCTCTGATTTATGAATTGGCTGAATCGCTTACGTCCTTTCTCATTACGCGCCCGGTTTTTACTGGCGACCGCCGCTATTGTGCTGTTTTTGTCGCTCTCCTACGGCATGGTTGCCGTAGTCGGCTATGTGGTGAGTTTCGATAAAAACACCTATCGCGTGATGCGCGGCGAGAGCAACCTGTTCTTCACCCTGGCGCAGTGGCAAAACAATAAGCTGACCATTGCCCAGCCAGAGCGTATGACGCTCAATTTCCCGACGCTGGTGTTTATCTACGATGAACACGGCAAGTTGCTGTGGCAGCAGCGTGATGTGCCGGACATCCGCAAAAACATTCGGCGTGAGTGGCTGCTCAAACCCGATTTTTATGAAATCGACACCACAAATCGCACCAGTCTGGCCGCCATCGGCAACAACTCCGAGGTCAAAGAGCGGTTGCATCAACTGGACAGCGACAACAACGACACTTTTACCCACTCGGTCGCCGTCAACCGTTACGATGCCACCACGAACTTACCGGCACTGACCATCGTAGTGGTGGATTCCATTCCCCAGGAACTGCAGCACTCGGATGTGGTGTGGTCATGGTTTAGCTATGTGCTGGCAGCGAACCTGCTGTTAGTGATTCCGCTGCTGTGGCTGGCGGCGCACTGGAGCCTGCGCCCTATTGGTGATTTAACCGCGCAGGTGCGGGAACTGGAAACGGGCCATCGCGAGAATCTGGACGACAATCCGCCGCAGGAGTTACGCAGCCTGGTGCGAAATCTCAACCTGCTGCTGACCAATGAGCGCCAGCGCTACACGCGTTATCGCACCACCCTGTCTGATTTAACGCACAGCCTGAAAACCCCGCTGGCGGTGTTGCAGAGTACCTTGCGCTCCCTGCGCAGCGGCAAGGAGCTCACCGTGGAGCAGGCCGAGCCGGTGATGCTGGAGCAGATCAGCCGTATTTCACAACAAATTGGCTACTACCTGCATCGTGCCAGTATGCAGGCCGATCATAATCCGCTGCAGCGCGATCTGCATTCGGTGTCGGCACTATTGGACAGCCTTTGCTCGGCGCTGAATAAGGTTTATCAGCGCAAAGGTGTCGAAATCACCCTGGATATTTCCCCCGAGTTGACCTTTATCGGTGACCAAAATGACTTTATGGAAGTGCTGGGCAACGTGCTGGATAACGCCTGCAAATACTGCCTGGAATTTATTGAGGTCAGCGCACGGCAAACCGACAAGGCACTGCATCTGTTTATTGATGATGACGGCCCCGGCATTCCTGAAAGCAAACGCGATCTGATCTTCGTGCGCGGTCAGCGTGCCGATACGTTACGTCCCGGCCAGGGCCTTGGCTTAGCCGTGGTCCGCGACATCCTCGAACAATACGCCGGTCAGGTGATCGCCAGCACCAGCCCGCTGGGCGGTGCCCGCATGGAAGTGATTTTCCAGCGTCAGGAAGTTGAACATCACCGCGAGTAGAAAGGCCTGCGGGCTGTTATACTTGCCTGCATTCATGGCCCTAACCGGAACACTCGTATGGACTATCAGCTCGATATTAACTGGCCCGACTTTATTCAGCGCTACTGGCAAAAACGTCCGGTGGTGCTCAAGCGTGGTTTTAAAAACTTCATTGATCCCATTTCTCCTGATGAGCTGGCGGGTCTGGCGATGGAAAACGAGGTGGACAGCCGCCTGGTGAGCCATAACAACGGCAAATGGCAGGTTAGCCATGGTCCGTTTGAAAGCTATGATCATCTCGGTGAAAGCAACTGGTCGCTGCTGGTGCAGGCGGTTAATCACTGGCATGAACCTTCTGCCGCGCTAATGCGCCCGTTCCGTTTCCTGCCTGACTGGCGCATCGACGATCTGATGATCTCTTTTGCCGTTCCGGGCGGCGGTGTAGGCCCACACTTCGACCAGTATGATGTGTTTATCATTCAGGGCACCGGCCGTCGTCGCTGGCGCGTGGGCGAAAAAGTGCCGATGAAACAGCACTGCCCGCATCCCGATCTGCTGCAGGTTGAGCCGTTTGATGCCATCATCGACGAAGAGATGGAGCCGGGCGACATTCTGTACATTCCGCCAGGATTCCCGCATGAGGGCTATTCGCTGGAAAATGCCATCAATTATTCGGTCGGTTTCCGTGCACCCAATGGCCGCGAGCTGATTAGCGGTTTCGCCGACTTTATGCTGGCACATGAGCTGGGCAGCTATCGTTTCAGCGATCCAGATGTGCCTTCGCGCGATTGTCCGTCACAGATTTTGCCCTCTGAAGTGGAAGGGATCCGTCAGGTGATGTTGGATGTGATCAACCAACCAGAACAGTTCAATCAGTGGTTTGGCGAGTTTATCTCGCAGTCACGTCACGAACTGGATATCGCCCCACCAGAGCCGCCGTATCAGCCTGATGAGATTTATGATGCGCTGCAGCAAGGCGATGCGTTGACGCGCCTTGGCGGCCTGCGCGTGTTGACGCTGGGCGACGCGGTATTTGTGAACGGGGAACGTGTGGCGTGCAGCCACCCAGAAGTGCTGGCGGCACTGGCACACAATCAGGTGTTAACGCTGGAAGATTTCGGCGATGCGCTGGACGATCCGTCACTGCTGGCACAGCTTGCGGCGCTGGTGAACAGCGGCTACTGGTTCTTCGGTGAGTAATCTGTTGCACTAAAATCGCGTCTCTTTATCACGGCGCGATTTGTCACACGTGTTTGCCGCGACAGAGACGCTGTCGACTGCGCCGCCACGTAAGATATTGATTAAAGGCCTGCTTAGCAGGCCTTTTTCATACTATTTCTTCTCTGCTGCCAGAGCAGACAAGCGTACAATCACATCTACCGCCTGCGACATCACATTTAATGACGCGAACTCGTGTTTACCGTGGTAGTTATAACCGCCGGTGAACAGGTTTGGACACGGCAAACCTTTCCACGATAGCGCAGAACCGTCGGTGCCACCGCGAATCGGCTTCACCACCGGCTCGATACCGCAATCACGAATGGCCTGCAGCGCCAGCTCAATAATCTGCGGATGTGGCTCAACTTTCTCACGCATATTGCGGTAGCTGTCGCTGATCTCTACTTTCACTGAGCATTCAGCCTGCAGCCCCTTCCCAACGCGCGCAGCAATCTCTTCCAGCAGCTGTTTACGCTGTTCATAACTGTCGGCGTCGAAATCACGAATCAGATACATTAACTCGGCATGCTCAACCGTGCCTTTGATGGTGTGCAGATGGAAAAAGCCTTCATAACCGTCGGTGAACTGAGGTTTTTCTTTGGCGGGTAGCTCAGCGTGGAAACGCATTGCCAGATCCAGTGCATTCACCATCACGTTTTTCGCACTGCCGGGGTGCACGTTATTGCCGGTGATTTTCACCATCGCGGTCGCGGCATTGAAGTTTTCAAATTCAAATTCGCCAAGATCGCTGCCATCAATGGTGTACGCCCAGTCCGCTGCAAAACCTTCAACATCGAAATGAGAGGTGCCGCGACCAATCTCTTCATCAGGGGTAAACGCCACACGAATCGCGCCGTGCGGAATATCCTCCTTCACCAGACGCGCCATCGCCGTCATGATTTCAGCGATACCCGCTTTATCATCTGCGCCCAGCAAGGTTTTGCCATCGGTGGTGATCAGCGTATGGCCAATCAACTTGTGCAGGATCGGGAACATCACCGGCGAGAGGATTTCATCGCCGTTGCCCAGCGCAATGTCGCCGCCACGGTAGTTTTCGATAATCTGCGGATTGACGTTTTTAGCGGTGAAATCCGGTGACGTATCCATATGCGAGATAAAGCCAATCACCGGGGTCGGCCAGTCAACGTTGGCGGGCAAAGTGCCCATCACGCAGCAGTGATCGCTCAGGGATACATCAACAAATCCCAGTGCAATCAGCTCTTCCTGTAACTGACGCGCCAGCGTCCACTGCCCTTCACTGCTGGGCACCTGACGCGCCTGCGGTTTTGACTGAGTTTCTACTGCCACATAACTGAGAAAACGCTCAAGTAATTGATCCATTTGTCATCCCTCTAAAGAACCTGCGTTATTATCATGGCGCGTGAGGCGCGCCATGTTGCGTCAAATCATTATCCTTCAGGTTAGCGTTCTCAGCGCAAAGTGCTTAACCAGATATCGTCTTACTTATACAGCCCGCGTAGAAAGGTATGCACAAAATCCGGTACCACTTCACTGGCTAAGCCGTACTGGCTTTCCGCGAACTCATTGCCAACCTGACTTGGCTCCAGATTGAGTTCAACGGTATGCGCACCCTGCAGTTTTGCTTCATGCACAAAACCGGCGGCGGGATAGACATGCCCGGAGGTGCCAATGGCGATAAACAGATTGGCTTTCTCGATCGCCTGATAAATCTCTTCCATGCCGAGCGGCATTTCGCCAAACCACACCACATGCGGACGGAGTCGGGCCGGGAACTGGCAGCAGGTGCAGCGATCGTCCGGCTTCACATCTTCCGTCCAATCCAGCACCTGTCCGCTGCTTTCACAGCGCACTTTTAGCAATTCACCGTGCATATGCAGCACGCGCTGACTGCCTGCCCGCTCATGCAGATTATCGATGTTCTGCGTCACCAACAGGAAGTTGTCGCCCAGCACCTGCTCCAGCTCGGCCAGCGCTTTGTGCGCGGCATTTGGCTGAATCTCCGGCTGTTGCAACTGACGGCGGCGCGCATTGTAGAATGCTTGCACCAGATCGGGATTACGATGAAATCCTTCTGGTGTGGCAACATCTTCAACCCGATGCTCTTCCCATAATCCGTCGGCAGCGCGAAAGGTCTGAATGCCTGACTCGGCGGAGATGCCAGCGCCGGTCAGTACCACGACGCGCGGCTGCGGGTGCGCAGCCAGTTCAGCTTTGCGATCGCGTTCAAAGATGCGCTGGCGAAAGCGCTGATGCACTTTGCGGCGATTTTTCTTGTCACGGGCGAGTCGTAGGCGGCGGCGCGGTATGCGCATAAAAGCTCCTTATGCTGCGGTGGTTGTCACCGCATGTCGGGTGTTTGGCTCAGGATAATGGTTCCCGATAATAGCGGCTGCGCATGACGGCTGCATGCCACAGACGCTGAAAATGTGCGCAGCCGCGAAGGCGGCTGCGTTTTTTATCATTACTGTCCGCTCAGTACGCGAGCCGGATCGATTCGACTGGCACGCCGCGCCGGATACCAACTGGCAATCAGGCTGAGCAGGATAGCGGTCACCAGCACCGAAATCACATCAATCCAGTGCAGCTCCGATGGCAGGAAATCAATGAAGTAGATATCCCCCGCCAGCAATTGATGACCGGTAAGATGCTCCAGTCCACGCACGATCGGCGTCAGGTTGAGCGCCACCAGCACGCCCACCACGACACCGCTGATGCTGCCGAGCAATCCGGCCAGCAAGCCATACCAGATAAAAATGGCGCGGATCAGGCCATCTTTGGCGCCCAGCGTGCGCAGCACCGCAATATCACTGCTCTTGTCTTTCACCGCCATGACCAGCGTCGAGACGATATTAAAACAGGCCACGCCAATCACCAGCACCATCGCCAGATACATAATCGCGCGGATCATCTGGATATCGCGGTACATGTAACCGTAGGTGCCAATCCAGCTCTTAATATAGACATAGGAGTGCGTGGCTTCACCGGCATCACGCACCAGTTTTTGCGCCTGGAAAGGATCGCTCATCTTCAGCGCAATGCCGCTGACGCTGTCACCCATATCAAGATATTTTTGCGCATCCGCCAGCGGCACCAGCGCCAGGCTGTGGTCGAGCATCCCGCTGAGTTGCAGAATGCCTGATACCTGCAGACGAATACGCTTCGGTTGCAGCAGCTTATTTTCACCGTCATTGTTCGGGATCATGATGGTGATCCAATCGCCCTGCTTCACGTTAAGCGATTTCGCAATGCCGCCACCGAGGATGATCTGCTGTTTATCCGCGCCGAACTGCTGCCACGCATCGCCATCGACAAAGCTCGGCAAAGCGCTCAGCCGCGATTCCTGTTGCGGATCGACACCCTTAACCTGCAGCGCCTGCATCTTCGCGCCACTTTCAATCAAGCCGGTAAAGTTAATGTAAGGCGCCGCTGCCGCGATACCCGGCACCTTTTCAATCGGTGCAATCATCGGCTGCCAGTTGCGGAAAGGTTGATTCACCGGTTCGATTTCACCGTGCGGGACCACGGCCAGAATGCGTTTGTTCAGCTCGCGTTCAAAACCGTTCATCGCGCTCAGGCCAATAATCAACACGGCAACACCCAGGGCGATGCCGATGGTCGAGATGATGGAGATCAGTGAGACCATGCCACCGCGCCGCCGACCGCGACTAAAGCGCAGGCCAAGCAGCAGGGATAATGACGAACCCATCAGATAGCTCCCAGCGTCAGATGCTCGCTCAGCTGACCATCGCGCATCTCCATCTGGCGATTCAGACGTTTAGCCAGATTCAGATCGTGCGTCACCACCAAAAATGCGGTGCCCTGCTGCTGATTCAGCTCGCCCAGCAGTTTGAAAATCGCATCGGCATTACGCGCGTCCAGGTTGCCGGTCGGCTCATCCGCCATCACCAGGCGCGGACGGTTCACCAGCGCACGCGCAATTGCGACACGCTGACGCTCACCGCCTGACAGCTCAGATGGACGATGCGCAGCACGTTTTTCCAGTCCGACCGCCGCCAGCATTTCCAGCGCGCGCGAGGCGGCTTCTGCTTTTGCAGTTTTGCCAATTAGCAATGGCATCGCCACGTTCTCCAGCGCCGTGAAGTCTGGCAAGAGATGGTGGAACTGATAGATAAAGCCCAGCTCGCGGTTGCGCAGTTCGGCTTTCGCTGCAGAGGACATGGCATTCAGTGATTTGCCGTCGAACACCACGTCACCCGAAGTGGGCGCATCGAGGCCGCCGAGCAGATGCAGTAAGGTACTTTTACCCGAGCCGGAGCTACCAACGATGGCCGTCAGTTCGCCTGGCTGCAGGCTAAAAGCCACATTGCGCAGCACATCGGTCTGCACGCTGCCTTCCTGATAGCGTTTGCACAGGTCACGACACTGCAACAAAGGGGTATTACTCATAACGTAAAGCCTCAGCGGGTTGAACGGCGGCAGCGCGCCATGACGGATAAAGGGTTGAGAGCAGCGCGACGATCATGGAGACCAGCGCGATAGTGACCACCTGCCAGACGTTGATATCGACCGGCAACGCCGCGCCATCCAGGAACAGGCCAATCACCGGCATCAAATTATTAAGCTGGCTGGCGAGCAGCACACCCAGCAGCGTACCGAGCAAGGTGCCGATAATGCCAGCACTGGCGCCCTGGACCATAAACACCGCGACGATCTGTCGGCGGGTTAAGCCCTGAGTTTGCAGAATCGCCACTTCACCCTGCTTTTCCATGATCAGCAGACCGAGTGAAGTAATGATGTTAAACGCCGCTACCGCGATGATCAGGCTCAGCAGCAGCCCCATCATGTTTTTTTCCATACGCACCGCCTGGAACAGATCGCCTTTGCGCTCGCGCCAGTCTTTTAACGTCAGGCCATCCGGCAGGTGCTGTTCACTGAAGGCATCCACATTCAGCGGTTTCTCCAGCCACAAACGCCAGCCGGTGATGTTACCCAGCGGATAGCGCATCACGCGGGAGGCATCCTGCTGATTAACCAGAATCTGATAGGCATCGACTTCACTGTTAGCAGCATAGGTGCCTGCGACGGTGAAGATACGCTGGCTTGGCAAGCGACCTACCGGCGTGAACTGGCTCACCGTAGGCACCATCAGACGCAGCTGGTCGCCACGTTTCACACCCAACTGAGACGCCAGTTGTTCGCCGAGAATCACATTATATTGGCCCGATTGCAGCACGCTTTGCTGAGTATTGACGAGGTAAGGCGTCAGCGGATCCTGCTCATCAGGATTGATGCCCAGCATCACGCCCACAGAAACGTTGCGCGCGCTTTGTAGCACCACATCCGCGGTCGTCAGCGGGGCGACACGCGTGACGCCCTGCAGTTTGAGGCTCTGCGCCGTCACCTGTTGTGGATTGATGCTGCCTTTGTCGCTGGTGACCAACGCTTGCGGCATCAGGCCGAGGATATTGCCCTCCAGCTCACGCTCGAAGCCGTTCATCACCGACAGCACGGTGACCAGCGCCAGCACGCCCAGCGTGATACCGATGGTGGAAAGCCAGGAGACGAAGCGACCGAAGCGGTCTGAGGCACGTCCACGCATGTAGCGCAAACCGATGAATAACGCGACTGGTTGATACATGAGATCCGTCTTGGCAGTTGCCTGAAAATAAGTAGTGGGATGATAAAGGAGCAGCCCTGTTTATGAAACCTCTAACCCTCTGAGTCTGTGGCAAAGTTGCATCCAAATACGTCGCAATCTGCGTCAATGCATAAAATTGCGACAAAATAATGATACTCATTGTGCGTTTATTAGGCATACCCTGCTGTAGACTCGCTCTTGCAGTTAAGAATTTATGTCCAACCGGCACCGCAGTCAGCCCAAAATAATTCGTGCTGTGGCAAGGCGGCAAGCCTGTGAATCCCCGGGAGCTTACTGAAGTCAGTGACGGGGGTTCGCAGACGCAGCCAATACCGCCACAGCGCGAAGTATGCAGGGCGAAAAGGAGTACATCTCATGTTCAGATATCCCAAAGGCAGTATCGTGAAGCACAAATCGGGAGAAATCAGAGGCGAGATCGTCAACGTCTTTGAACAGGGAGATGCGGCAACCGGCTATTACGTGAAGTGGGACGACGGCAATCACAGCTATCATCTGGAAAAAGAGCTGTCCTGGGCCAACGTTGATCGTCCGCGCATGCACTACACACAGCAATCCAGTAAGTGACTGGGGTTCGCAAACGCAGCCAACGTGGCCACAGCGCGAAATATGAAGGGCGATGAGAAATAGCACAGCGACAGATGATCCTCAGGGCGGATTATGGAATGATGACGCCCTGGAATCCAAGGAGAGAATGTCGAGTCCTTATGTCGGAACAGAGTCGTTATACCCTGCCTGCGAAAGCGGGCGATCATCGTCAGCTCGGCGAACTGATTGGCGCCGCGCAGGCGGTTGAGTGCGCCAGTATCACCGAACGCCACCCGGGTCCGGTGTTGATGATTACGCCAGATATGCAATCTGCCCTGCGTCTGCAGGAGGAGATTCGCCAGTTCACCGATCTGCCGGTCACCAATCTCGCCGACTGGGAAACGCTGCCTTACGACAGCTTCTCGCCGCATCAGGACATTATCTCCGCCCGTCTTTCCACCCTTTATCAATTGCCCAATCTGACGCGCGGCATGCTGATTATGCCGGTCAACACGCTGATGCAGCGCGTCTGTCCGCACAGCTTCCTGCACGGCCATGCGCTGGTGATGAAACAGGGGCAAAAACTCTCGCGCGATGCGCTGCGTGATCAGCTGGAGCAGGCTGGTTATCGCCATGTCGATCAGGTGATGGAACACGGCGAGTACGCCACGCGTGGCGCGCTGCTGGATCTGTTCCCAATGGGCAGCGATCAGCCCTATCGCATTGACTTCTTTGATGACGAAATTGACAGCCTGCGCCTGTTCGATGTGGACAGCCAACGCACGCTGGAAGCGGTTGATGCCATCAATCTGCTGCCTGCGCACGAGTTTCCTACTGATAAAGCAGCGATTGAGCTGTTCCGCAGCCGCTGGCGCGAGCTATTTGATGTGCGCCGCGAGCCGGAGCATGTCTATCAGCAAGTGAGCAAAGGCACGCTGCCGGCCGGGATCGAATACTGGCAGCCTCTGTTCTTTGAACAGGAGTTGCCCACCCTGTTCAGCTATCTGCCTGCTAACACGCTGGTACTCAACAGTGGCGATCTGCACGGCAGCGCCGATCGCTTCTGGCAGGATGCTAACGCGCGTTTCGAAAATCGTCGCATCGATCCTATGCGCCCGCTGCTGGAGCCTGCAACGTTGTGGCTGCGCCCGGACGCGTTGCTTGGCGAACTGAAAGCCTGGCCACGCATGCAGCTCAGCAGCGAAACGCTGCCAGAAAAAGCCGCCAATACCAATCTCGGCTATCAACCGCTGCCGGAACTGACAGTACAGGCCCAGGCTAAAGCGCCACTCGATCTGCTGCGTCAGTTCATGGAGCAGTTTGATGGGCAGATCATTTTCTCGGTGGAAAGTGAAGGCCGCCGTGAAAGCCTGCAGGAGCTGCTGGCGCGCATCAAACTGCGCCCACAGCCGATTGAAC
This sequence comes from Pantoea sp. SM3, assembly GCF_000963995.1. Lineage (NCBI taxonomy): Bacteria > Pseudomonadati > Pseudomonadota > Gammaproteobacteria > Enterobacterales > Erwiniaceae > Pantoea > Pantoea sp. SM3. Next base: position 51,303 of record NZ_JZRD01000005.1, on the reverse strand, counting down.
GCTTTGAAGAAGCCGCCAAACAGCCGCACAGTTTAATGATTGGCGCCAGCGAACGCGGCTTTATTGATAGCGCGGGCCATCGTGCATTGATTTGTGAAAGCGACCTGCTGGGTGAGCGTGTCAGCCGTCGTCGCCAGGATAATCGCCGTACCATCAATCCCGATGTGTTGATTCGCAACCTCGCCGAGTTACACCCCGGCCAGCCGGTGGTGCATCTGGAACACGGTGTGGGTCGTTATATTGGCCTGACCACGCTGGAAGCTGGCGGCATTGTCGCGGAATATCTGATGCTCTCCTATGCGGGCGACGCCAAGCTGTACGTGCCCGTTTCATCACTGCACCTGATCAGCCGCTACGCGGGTGGCGCGGATGAGAATGCCCCGCTGCACAAGCTTGGCAGCGATGCCTGGTCACGCGCACGCCAGAAAGCGGCCGAGAAAGTGCGTGATGTAGCCGCCGAACTGCTGGATATCTACGCCCAACGTGCGGCCAAAACCGGCTTCGCCTTTAAGCACGATCGCGATCAGTATCAACTGTTTTGCGAAGGCTTCCCGTTTGAGACAACGCCGGACCAGGGCCAGGCCATTAATGCCGTGCTGAGCGACATGTGCCAGCCGCTGGCAATGGATCGTCTGGTGTGCGGTGACGTAGGCTTTGGTAAAACTGAAGTGGCGATGCGCGCCGCCTTCCTCGCGGTGGAGAATGCCAAACAAGTCGCCGTGCTGGTGCCCACCACCCTGCTGGCGCAGCAGCATTACGATAACTTCCGCGACCGTTTCGCCAACTGGCCGGTGCGCATTGAGATGCTGTCACGCTTCCGCAGCGCCAAAGAGCAAAATCAGGTGCTGGAACAGGCGCGTGAAGGCAAAGTGGATATTTTGATCGGCACGCACAAGTTGCTGTCAAACGACCTGAAATGGCACGATCTCGGCCTGCTGATTGTCGATGAAGAACACCGGTTTGGGGTACGCCATAAAGAGCGTATTAAAGCGATGCGCGCGGACGTTGATATCCTGACTCTGACTGCCACGCCGATCCCACGTACGCTGAATATGGCGATGAGCGGCATGCGCGATCTGTCGATCATTGCGACACCGCCAGCCCGCCGTTTAGCGGTGAAAACCTTTGTGCGCGAGTACGACAGCCTGGTGGTGCGAGAAGCGCTGCTGCGTGAAATTTTGCGCGGCGGTCAGGTTTACTATCTCTACAATGATGTCGAGAACATTGAAAAAGCCGCACAACGCCTGGCGGAGCTGGTGCCTGAGGCCCGCATCGCCATCGGTCACGGCCAGATGCGCGAGCGCGAGCTGGAACGGGTGATGAATGATTTCCACCACCAGCGTTTTAACGTGCTGGTGTGTACCACCATCATCGAAACCGGTATTGATGTGCCGAGCGCTAACACCATCATCATTGAGCGTGCTGACCACTTTGGCCTGGCGCAGCTGCATCAGCTGCGTGGCCGCGTCGGACGCTCACACCATCAGGCCTATGCCTGGCTGTTAACGCCGCATCCAAAAGCCATGACCACTGATGCGCAGAAGCGTCTGGAGGCGATTGCCTCGCTGGAGGACCTGGGCGCGGGCTTTGCGCTGGCGACGCACGACCTTGAAATTCGCGGTGCCGGTGAACTGCTGGGCGAAGATCAGAGCGGCCAGATGGAAACGATCGGTTTCACGCTGTATATGGAACTGCTGGAAAACGCGGTCGATGCGCTGAAGGCCGGGCGCGAGCCGTCGCTGGAAGATCTCACCAGCAACCAGACCGAAATCGAACTGCGCATGCCTGCGCTGCTGCCGGATGACTTTATCCCGGATGTGAACACGCGTTTGTCACTCTATAAACGCGTTGCCTCAGCCAGTGACGAGCAGGAACTGGCTGAGCTGAAGGTTGAGATGATCGACCGTTTCGGCAAATTGCCGGATGCGGCGCGCAACCTTCTGGATGTGGCGGCTTTACGTCTGGTGGCGCGAGAACTGGGCGTGCGTAAAATTGAAGCCAGTGAAAAAGGCGGATTCTTCGAGTTCGCGCCGCAGAACCATGTCGATCCCGGTTGGTTAATTGGCCTGCTGCAAAAAGATCCTAAACAGTGGAAATTGGATGGTCCAACCCGTCTGAGATTCACTCGTGATTTGGAAGAGCGCAAAGTACGGATGGAGTGGGTGCAGGGCTTCATTGCCGAACTGGCGAAGAATCGGGTTTAGCCGCATCTCGCCTGGCGAAGCAATACCTTGCGCTTCTGCATGCAACATTGTGGCTATCGGGACGCGAGATACATCTCGCCGCTCCGGTTTACACCATAAAAAAAGCGCCTTACGGCGCTTTTTTCGTTACTGCTGCTGTGACGTGTCTTTGCCCAATCAGGCCTGATTCGAATTCAGGATCAGCTGACCATTACGGTCGAGCGGAATGCGGGTGCCAGGGTCATTTTCCATGCGGATTTTGCCCTGCTGGTCGCCTATTTTATAGGTCACATCATAACCCAGCATTTTTTCCTGTTTGTCGTAAACGGTTTTGCAACGCTGCTCGTTGGTGGTGTAGGTATCACGATCCTGCAGTGCCCCCTGCACCTGGTTACCACCGTAACCCCCCGCCAGCGCGCCCGCTACCGTTGCGACATCGCGCCCACGACCGCCACCAAACTGGTGACCGAGCACGCCGCCCGCCACTGCACCCAGTACTGAACCGGCGATGCGGTTCTCATCCTGTACCGGACGACGATGCGTTAACGTCACGTTGCGACACTCCTGTCGCGGTTGTTTAATGCTCTCTTTGATCGGCGTAGCCGAAAGAACTTGTGCATACTGCGGGCCGCGATCAAAGACATCCATGCTGGCGACTGCGGCAACCCCTAACGCTGCTGCCACGCCGATACCGATACCCGCTAACATTGATTTATTCACAGGAATGTCCTCCTGAATGTTGTTACCGCGCATTCCTGCCGCTACGAAATCCTGTGTAGCCGAGGCATAACCGGCGTGCGCGCCGCGCCGTGTTTGTGGATATAAGTTTTACAGATGGTCCGTAATTGCAACATCAGATTAATGGAGGAAACGCAACGGAAAGCCGTCAGGGCCAGTTTTTCGGAGAGTTCTGAGAGAAGCTGAAATACCGCCGTAACCTTAAACTGAATTGTAGTTTTTCAGCAGGTTACGGCAGGCGGAGCGGCATCGGGCGGCAGATAACCGCCCGGCAATCATTAGTGCAGCTTGAGGCGAGGACGCAGCACACGGTTCAGGCTACCGACCAGCATCATCAGGCCGGTTTTGAAGTATCCGTGGAGCGCAATCTGGTGCATGCGATATAGAGAAATGTAGACGAAACGCGCAATGCGCCCTTCTACCATCATCGAGCCGCGCATCAGGTTGCCCATCAGGCTACCCACCGTGGTGAAGCGTGACAGTGACACCAGCGAACCGTGATCCTTATAGACGTAAGCTTTGAGCGGTTTGCCTTTGCGTTGTGCCAGAATATTTTCCAGCGCGCGTGACGCCATCTGGTGTGCAGACTGCGCGCGCGGTGGCACAAAACCGCCGCCCGGCAGTGCGCAGGAAGCGCAGTCGCCAATCGCGTAGATGTCATCATCCAGTGTGGCTTGCAGCGTGTCTTTCACCACCAGCTGATTGATGCGGTTGGTTTCCAGCCCACCAATCTCTTTCATAAAGTCCGGCGCCTTAATACCGGCAGCCCACACCATCAGGTCAGCATTGATAAATTCGCCGCCTTTGGTATTGAGCCCCTCTTCTGTCGCGCTGGTCACCATGGTTTGCGTCAAGACGCGTACGCCGAGCTTGGTCAGTTCCTGGTGTGCCGCAGCAGAAATGCGCGGTGGCAAGGCTGGCAGAATACGCTCACCGGCTTCCACCAGCGTCACGTTCAGTGCAGAGCTATCAAGGCCTTTGTAGCCATAGCTGTGCAGCTGCTTCACGGCATTGTAGAGTTCTGCTGACAGCTCAACGCCGGTGGCGCCGCCGCCGACAATCGCAATGTTCACTTTTTCCAGGCTACCTTCACTGGCGGAGAAGCGCAGGAACAGGTTAAGCATCTCGTTGTGGAAACGACGAGCCTGATGCGGGTTATCAAGGAAGATACAGTGATCTTTCACACCCGGTGTGCCGAAGTCATTGGAAGTACTGCCCAGCGCCATCACCAGACGGTCATAAGCCATCTCGCGCTGCGGCACCAGCAATTCACCGTTAGCATCGCGGATTTCCGCCAGCTCAATGGTTTTGTTTTCGCGGTTGATTTGCGTCAGCGAACCCAGCTGGAACTGAAAACCGTGATTACGCGCGTGCGCCAGATAGCTCAGGGCATCGATCCCTTCGTCCATCGAACCGGTTGCCACTTCATGCAGCAATGGCTTCCACAGATGGCTGTGGTTGCGATCGACGAGAATTATCTCGGCTTTCTTCTTCCGACCCAGCTTGTGACCGAGCTGCGTTGCCAGCTCTAAGCCGCCGGCACCACCGCCAATAATGACGATTTTTTCCATAGATGTAGTCAACAAAGACCCCCTCAAAGTTGTAAACCAATAGTTAATTAATGGTTACTAAAAACCTTAATAAACATAGGGTTGGCGACGTTAAATCGCGAGCTGAGGGCAGAATATCACGGCGCTAACGACATATCATAAGAAAATTGATGTACATCAATCTTTCAAGCGCATTATCAGAATGTTAAACGTTTTGTGCGCCGCATCACACGGCGCGCGGAGGCTCAGGCGAGGGATTTAAAGGCCTTAATGCGGTGTAAATGCGGCGAGATGTTCTTGAATTTATGGCTGGCCTGTTCGTCCCACACGATTTCATAGAAAGGATGCAGTTGCGCGGCCGTGCGCTGATTATCCAGCGCCTCGTCATGACGGGACAAAATGGTCAGGCAGCGATCGCGATTCTTCTCGCGAAAATCACTGACGCACTTGGTGGCGATATCCAGATACTCTTCCGGACGATCAATCTTGCCTTCCATGTTCTCAAACGGAAACAGGTTGGGATTGAAGATCACCTGGCGCATACCGCAGAGAAAACCGATACGTTCGGCCCAGTAACCCCCAAGCCCCACCCCGCAAATCAAGGGATGAGCATCACCGCCCTGCTGCTGCAATTTATCGCACTCTTTCAACAGAAACTGCATGTCATGTTTGGGGTGTTGCGTGCTGTAACTGATGAGTCTGACGTCCGGGTCAATAAACTGCAGTTGCAGCACTTTTTCGTGGTTGCCCGGACTGTTGGAATCAAAACCGTGCAGATAGATGATCATGATTATCCTCAGCGTGGAATGAAATCCGGGCAGCGACGCTTATCTGCCCGACGCTTTATGCTCCAGCCAGCGCTCCTGCAATGCGCTCAGCTGATGATGATTCTGCTTCCAGCGTTCACTGGATTGCAGCGCTTCTCGGGTATAACGCCCCTGATGGTATAACTGCGTCACACGCTCCGCCTGGATCGGCGTCAAGTTATCCAGCACACTCACCGCTCCGGCGCGCTGATTGCACACCAGGATCATGTCGCAGCCGGCATTGAGCGACTGCTGCGCGCGCTCAGCATAACTGCCCATCACCGCAGCACCTTCCATCGACAGATCGTCGGAGAAAATGACACCGTTGAAGCCCAACTCTTTGCGCAACACCGTTTGCAGCCAGTAAGGCGAGCCGCTGGCAGGTAACGGATCCACCTCAGTATAGATAACGTGCGCGGGCATCACCGCATCCAGTAACTGCTCATCAATTAACTGTTTGAAGATGGCCATGTCATGCTGGCGCAGCGTGGCGGCATCGCGCGTATCACGCGGGGTCTCTTTGTGGGAATCAGCACTCACCGCACCGTGGCCGGGGAAATGCTTGCCGGTGGTTTTCATGCCCGCTTCGTGCATGCCGTTGATAAAACGGCGGGCAATTTGCAATGCAATCGCGGGATCTTCATGGAAGGAACGGTCGCCAATCGCCGCGCTGATGTGGCCAATATCCATTACTGGGGCAAAGCTGATGTCGATATCCATCGCGATCATTTCCGCTGCCATCTGCCAGCCCGCCTGCTGGGCGACTTCACCTGCAGTGGCGATATCGTGCAGGGCGGCAAAAGATTGCATCGCGGGGAGTTTGGTAAAGCCTTCACGGAAGCGCTGCACGCGCCCGCCTTCCTGATCCACGGCGACCACTAAACGATTGCGCGAAGCGGTGCGAATCTGGCGCACCAGTTCTGCCAGCTGATCCACATCGTGGAAGTTGCGGGCAAACAGAATCAGTCCGCCCACCAGAGGATGTTGCAGAATCTCACGCTCTTCGGCGTCGAGTTCGTAGCTTTCAACATCCAGCATCAGCGGGCCGGGAGTATTCATGGTCATGGTTACAATCCTGAGTTAAAGATCCTGCCAGCTGGCCTGCGCCAGCTGTTGTAAATGAGGGTCACCGCTCTGTTCAGCGCGCAGCTGATACCAGCTGGCCATCAGCAGGTGCAGCCACGGCTGCCAGCGCCGCATATGTCGCTTAAGTTGCGCTTCGTCAAGCTGGCTGCGTTGCGCGTAACCCGCAATCCAGTCGATTTGGTGTTCTCCATCGACCGCGCAGAGCGACGCGAGTTCCAATGCCACATCACCATCGGCAGCATATTCCCAATCGATGAGACGTAAGCCGTCTGGTGTGGCAATCACATTGCCGGCGTGAACATCCATATGAATCGGCACGAGGCGTAACGGCCGGGGTTCACCCTGCCTGATCAGGCGCTGGAGTTGATGTTGCCAGCGCCAGTGGCGTTGCTGGCACAGCTGCCAGTAGTGTTGCAACAGCGGTGTCAGTCGCAAGCGATAGCCTGTCAGCGGCTGCTGATGCAGGCGATGCAGCAAGGCAAGCACCGCATCACGCTGTTGATTGAACTGCGCAGGGGTCAGCACCTCGCCGGGCAACCAGCTCTGTAATAACCAGGGATGATGCCAATCCAGTGGCGTTGGCCCGAGGTGCGCAGCACGCATTTGACGCAAGATGCGATATTCGCGCTGACGATCAACAAACGGGAGCGGTTGCTGCGGCGCACGACGCGCCAGCAGCTCACCCTGCTCGGTTTTCACCCGAACACTGTTGCCACTCAATCCCGGCAGCGCGAAAAAATGACCGGCAGCTTGCGCCGTCGGCCATTGTTGCTGAATCCGTTGTTGCAGTAAGGGATCAGGGTTGAGCAATACCATTGCCTGACCAGATAATTTCACCGGTCTGCACCAGCATCAGCTGCATCTGCAGCGTTGGTGCTTTCACATCGCCTTGGGCGCTGCTGTAAAGCACATACTGCGCGTTGACATTGCGTGCCAGGCCAATCGCTTTGCTGCGCGAATTGAGGCTGTCATCGGCTGATAAGCCCAGCGTCTGTTTGGCCTGTGCCAGCTGTTCTGGCGTCACTAGCGTGAATTTGCCGTTGTTTGCCAGCGCATTCTGGATGGCATCGGTGGCTTTATCGCTCTGCAACGCGCCGTTGGTGCTGTTCTTGATGCGGTCCACCAGCAGCACACTGCCTGGATTAACACCCGCAGACTGCACCATATTCCCCACTAATGGCTGCACGCTGGCATTCCAGTTAATGGTTTTCAGCTTCGGTGGCTGCGGCACATTTTCCGGCGGCGGCACCGGCTGCACAGGTGGCTGCTCTGGTTGGGTTGGCGTCGTCGGCTGGGTCGGTTCAACCGGCGCCGGAGTTTGCTGTTTCACCACACAACCGGTGAGCATCAACGCAAATAACAGCGCGCTGGAATGTTTTACACTGCGAATCACAGGTTACTCCTCAGAGATAAAGATAGAGACGCACCTTACTGGCGGTCAGGTTACCGATTTGAGAGACAACTTCAGTGCTGCCATGCGCCGGGACAATTTGGGTCTGAGCCGGCTCTTCCGGGGTAATCTCCAGTCCCTTCTCGTCATACCAATAGAAACGGTAATGTACGGTCACTGGCGTTTCCCGCTGATTAAAGAGGACGCTCGAGGCTCGCATTTGCCCATCACGGCTGGCCAGCGTGGGTTCATCGGTGATGATGCCCGCAGAAAGCACGGAAGACTCCATCACCAGCGATTGCGACGTGTTGATCATCGGTTTGTCACTGCTACACCCGGCAAGGGACAGCAGCAGCAGGCCACTCAGCCATTGACGCATCACAAGGTCCGCCTGAGGTTAGATAGACAGCATCGGACCCAGCGGCTGACCGCCGACCAGGTGCATATGAATATGATAAACCTCCTGACCACCATGACGATTACAGTTCATGATCAGGCGATAGCCATCTTCGGCAATCCCTTCTTCTTTCGCAATTTTCGCCGCCACGGTAATCATACGGCCCAACGCATGCTCGTGGGCTTCCTGCACGTCATTAGCGGTAGGGATCAATACATTAGGAATAATCAGAATGTGCGTTGGCGCTTTAGGCGCGATATCGCGGAAGGCGGTGACCAGTTCGTCCTGATAAACCACGTCGGCGGGGATTTCGCGACGAATGATCTTACTGAAAATGGTTTCTTCAGCCATGGTGCATTTCCTTAAGCCTGAGTTCAGTCAGGCAGTATGCGCGAGGAATTCGTTTGCTTTCAACCTCAGTACCACTTTTCTTCTGTTAAATGGCTGCCTTTGCACCATTTCATCCCCCAGGCAGTATTGCTGTGCTCTCCCTCTCAAATTTATGCCGTCGCCGATCATTAAAATGAAACGCTGTTTTATAAATTAGAGATATCACGCCAGTTTCTTTGTGTTTTTGCCACTCAACCGTCAACCCTTGCCAAATCGCGAAGGTTTGCCGCTGCACCGCGCTCTACTTTCTATCCAATCCGGGCAAGCAGTACGGAGTAATGAGGGATGTGTCATCCGTCGATTTCAAGGAGAACCTGCCATGCAGTCTCGTAAAATTAGTCTCGGCCATTATCTGGCTTACGGTTCCGGGGATTTTCTCGGCGCCGGCACCACGGCGCTCACCGCTGCCTGGTTACTCTATTTCTACACCACCTTCTGCGGGCTTTCGCCGATTGAAGCCACCTTTATTTTCGCTGCTGCCCGCGTGCTGGATGCGGTCGTCAGCCCGCTGATGGGCTTTCTCACCGATAACTTCGGATCTACCTGGCTTGGCAAGCGCTTTGGCCGCCGCAAGTTCTTTATCCTGCTCGGTATTCCGTGTGTTTTCAGCTATAGCCTGATGTGGATTGGCGACATGAGTTTCTGGTGGTATCTGCTGACTTATCTGCTGTTCGATATGGTCTACACCATGATTCTGGTGCCCTACGAAACGCTGGTGCCGGAGATGACCGATGACTTTAAACAAAAGAGCCGCTTCTCCGGCGCGCGTATCGCGTTGGCGCAGCTCTCCTCCATTCTGGCGGCCTTCCTGCCCGGCATTTTGATTGGCTGGTTTGGCAAAGAGAATCCCATCTCCTTCTTTTATGCCAGCCTGGTGTTCTCGGTGATCTGTGCGCTGGTGCTAACCCTGGTGTGGCGCTTCACCTGGGAACGCGCACCGGAGGATTTTTCCGCCGAGTCACGTCGAGCCGAAGAAGAAAAGACGCAACTCTCGCTGTTCCAAAGCCTGAAACGGCTGTATATCGAGCTCGCCTCCACGCTGCGCATCCGTATCTTTCGTCAGCATCTTGGCATGTATTTGGGCGGTTACATCGCTCAGGACGTCTTTAATGCGGTATTTACCTGGTACGTGGTGTTGGTACTGATGCAGAGCGCGCAAATCGCTTCCAGCCTGATGGGAACGATGGCGGTGCTGCAATTTATCGCAGTGATGGCAATGATCCCGCTGTGTATACGCCTCGGACCGGCCCCCGCCTATCGTCTGGTGGTGGTGCTGTTTGGCCTCAGCGCCCTCTCCTACGCCGGGCTGTGGTACAGCGGAATGCACGATAACTTCGCGCTGTTAGTGCTTATCTCGGCCTTCGCCGGTTTAGGACGTGGTGGCATCAACTACGTGCCATGGAATACCTACACCTATATCGCCGATGTCGATGAAGTGATCACCGGACAACGGCGCGAAGGGATTTTCGCCGGGATCATGACGTTGACACGCAAAGCCTCGCAGGCCGGTGCCGTGATGATCGTTGGCATCCTGCTGCAACTGGCCGGTTTTACCTCCGGTAAAGCTGAGCAGGTTCCTGCGGTGAGCCACAGCATTCTGCTGATCCTCAGCATCGGCACCGTTGGCGTCCTGACCTGCGGTTTCATTGTGTCGCTACGCTTCAAACTTAATCTGCATACCCACACCGTGCTGCGCGAAGAGACGCTGAAGATGCGTGAAGCCGGACGCGTTGTCCCGGAACGAATTACGCCGCAGGCACGTGCCATCGTCGAAACGCTAGCCGGGATGCCCTATGAAAATCTGTGGGGCAATAACAATGTCGGTTACCTCAACCGTAGTAAGCTCCCGGCGCCAGCGCTATCCACACAACGCGGCAGCTTACCTCCTCTCCCTACCCTGATTAACGATAGGAATGAACCATGACTGTATTTCCGGTAAAACACAGCGCTCTGTTACGCCAGCCTGAATACCTGTTGCCACGCAGTGAATTAGTGCAACTGATCCACAAACTCACCGACAACCTGGTCAATATCACCGATCATAGCGGCGAGTTTTTGCTGCGGCTGGATGATGGCCGCGTCATTGATACTAAAGGTTGGGCTGGCTGGGAATGGACGCACGGCATCGGGCTGTATGGCATGCTGCATTACACCCAGCAGACCGGCGATCAGACGACACTCAAAATCATCGATGACTGGTTTAGCGCGCGCATTGCAGAGGGCACGCCCACCAAAAACGTTAACACCGTGTGCCCGTTCCTGACGCTGGCTTATCGCTATGAAGAGACGGGTAACGCAGCATGGCGCCCGGTGCTGGAACGCTGGGCTGAGTGGGTGATGTATGAAATGCCGCGCACTGAGCAAGGCGGTCTGCAGCACATCGTCTACAACAACGAAAATACCCAGCAGCTGTGGGACGACACCCTGATGATGAGCGTGATGGCACTGGCGAAGATCGGCCAGTTACTCGATCGCCCGGAGTTTGTCGAAGAAGCCAGTTATCAATTCCTGATCCACACCCAATACCTGATGGATCGCCAAACCGGTTTGTGGTTCCACGGCTGGACCTTCGATGGCCGACACAACTTTGCCAATGCCCGTTGGGCACGCGGTAATAGCTGGCTGACCATCGTCATCCCGGATTTCCTTGAGATGATGAACTGGCCGGAACAGCATGCCACGCGTCGCTTCCTGCAGCAGGTATTGGCCAGTCAGGTAAAGGCATTAGCCGCTTGCCAGCACAGCAGCGGTCTCTGGCATACCTTGCTTGACGATCCACAAAGCTATCCGGAAGCGTCTGCCACTGCGGGATTCGCTTATGGGATTCTCAAAGCGGTGCGTAAACGATATTTGTCTGATGAATATCGCCCGATGGCGGAAAAAGCCCTGCGTGGCGTGATCGCCAATATTGATGAAGACGGAGAGTTAAAACAGGTCTCTTTTGGCACCGCGATGGGCCGCGATTTGGACTACTACCGCCAGGTGCCGCTGACGTCAATGCCCTATGGCCAGGCGATGGCGCTGCTGTGTCTTACGGAGTATCTGCGGGTTTATTTGTAGTCGCATTTACGTTCAAGTGGGAGATAGCGGTTGCAGACGTGTAGAGTTTTTCGAGTCAGTAACCATAGGCAGTGGAATTTAGCATGACCATCCAATACCGCTAACACCGAAACCCTAATTTCTGACGGTGAGTCTGATAAATCCGATGAAGTACTGAGGTTTTTTCCAATACCGCACCTAAGGTGAGGTGCGAGGAAGCGGCGGCAGAGGAGTAAAGCGTCCCGCGACAGGGATGTCGCGGGCCGAGCCCCAGGGATGGTTTATGGCGTCTTTACGATCTGCCGCCGCTTCATCGCACAGGCTCGGCCACTGCCTTGACCTTGAGGTCAGCCTCAGACCGACCCCAACCCTTTACATATTACGAATATAATCATCCATCTCAGTTTTCAGGTTATCGGACTTAGTGCCGAAGATCGCCTGAACACCGGAACCGGCCACCACCACGCCACGCGCGCCGAGGTTTTTCAGTTCATTTTGATTCACTTTCGCCACATCCGCGACGCTCACACGCAAACGCGTAATACAGGCGTCGAGATTGGTGATGTTCTCTTTACCACCAAATGCAGTAACCAGTTTGCCTGCCATCTCGCTACCGGTGGCACTGCTCTGTTCCATTGCGGTGTCCTCACGTCCAGGTGTTTTCAGATTCAATTTCACAATCAATACACGGAAAACGGTGTAATAAATCAGGCCGTAAATGATACCGATAATCGGGAACAACCAGATCTTGCTGCTGTTACCGCTCAGCACCACAAAGTCAATCAGACCGTGTGAGAAGCTGGTGCCATCACGCATACCCAGCAGAATACAGATTGGGAATGCCAGACCCGCCAGAATCGCATGGATGACATACAGAATCGGCGCCACGAACATGAACGAAAATTCAATCGGTTCGGTGATACCGGTCAGGAACGAGGTCAGCGCGGCGGAGATCATAATGCCGCCCACTTTGGCGCGGTTTTCCGGCTTAGCCGAGTGCCAGATAGCAATCGCAGCCGCAGGCAGACCGTACATTTTAAACAGGAAGCCGCCAGAGAGTTTACCTGCGGTTGGATCGCCCGCCATATAGCGTGGGATATCACCGTGGAACACCTGACCTGCGGCGTTGGTGAACTCACCAATCTGCATCTGGAAAGGCACGTTCCAGATATGGTGCAGACCAAACGGCACCAGCGAACGCTCAACCACACCGTAAATGCCGAATGCCACCACCGGGTTCTGATAAGCCGCCCATTGTGAGAAATCCTGAATCGCGGTACCAATTGGTGGCCAGATAAAGGACAACACGATACCCGTGAAAATCGCGGTCAGACCGGAAATGATCGGTACAAAACGCTTACCGGCGAAGAAGCCAAGATATTCAGGCAGCTTGATGCGATAGAAACGGTTAAACATATACGCGGCGATCGAACCGGCAATGATCCCGCCCAGCACCCCGGTATCGGCAAGGTGTTTGGCCTCAATTTCCGCTGGCGGCAAGTGCAACACTAATGGTGCAACCACCGCCATGGTTTTCACCATGATGCCGTAAGCAACCACGGAAGCCAGCGCCGATACGCCATCGTTATTGGTAAAACCAAGCGCCACGCCAATCGCAAAGATCAGCGGCATGTTGGCGAACACGGAACCGCCCGCCTCCGCCATCACATGTGAAACCACAGCAGGCAACCAGCTGAAGTTAGCCGAACCAACACCTAATAAAATACCGGCAATCGGCAAAACCGATACCGGCAACATTAGCGATTTACCTACTTTTTGCAGGTTCGCAAATGCGTTCTTGAACATAGAAGCTCCTGAGTATGAGTGCATATTTGCGCAGTGCGCTGGCAAAGGGGGAGGATCCTTCACCGGGGTGACGCTGAGCGTCTTTTGATTTATTACGAAGAGTAAAATAAATCGATATTTGTTACTTTGACGGCTATCACGTTTCGCTCAAGACGAACGCTTGCTTTCTGTTATTTTTGACTGAATTGCCTGGAGAAACAGCAATAAATCACTGCCCGTGCCGCGTTATATGCCGCACAGGTCAGTGATTATGGATTTATTACAGAGTTTGAAATAAAGCGGATTAGCCGCCGAGTCGGCTCATTGGGACATGGAACAGACGCGAGAAGTTTTCTGTGGTGGCCGCGGCCAGGGTTTCGATATCAACACCTTTCAGCACAGCCATATAATCCGCGACATCGCGCGTAAAGGCAGGCTGGTTTTCTTTGCCACGATGCGGAACCGGCGCCAGATACGGCGAGTCGGTCTCTACCAGCATGCGATCCAGCGGCACGTAGCGCGCGGCATCACGAATCTGTTCAGCATTGCGGAAGGTCAAAATGCCGGAGAAGGAGATATAGAAGCCCATATCCAGCAACTGCGCCGCAGTCTCTTTATCTTCAGTAAAGCAGTGCAGTACGCCACCACACTTTTCCACCTGCTCTTCACGCAGGATCGCCAGCGTGTCTTCACGTGCATCACGAGTGTGTACGATGATCGGCTTATTCAGCGCGATGCCGGTACGGATGTGTTCACGGAACGAGGCTTGCTGCTGCGCTTTGGTCTCCTGCTGATAGAAGTAATCCAACCCGGTCTCGCCCAGTGCAATCACCTGCTCTTCAGCGGCCAGTCGACGAAACTCTTCGACATCGTACGGCGCTTCCTGATTCAACGGATGCACGCCGCACGCCAGAGCGATGTTTTCCCTGTCGCCGACCAGTTGCTTGATCTTGTAGTAATCCGGCAGCGTGGTGGCAATCGCCAGCATAAACTTCACGTCACGCGCTGCGGCTTTGGCGATCACATCGTCCAGATCGCGGTGCTGCTTCTCATAATCCAGGCCATCAAGATGGCAGTGCGAATCAACAATAAACATACTTCTCTCTTTTGCGCTTAGCCGACCGCCGAGGGCGACATTAAGCGTCCCCAGGCTAACAGGCGATCGGTCAAAATCAGTTCACGGTTCAGGGCGGCGACATGCAACAGTTGCTCACGACACTGCATCCACTGCTGGGCGCTGGCGTTGAGCGCGCTGCTGCTAAACTGCTGAGCCAGTTGCGATACGACATCAGGATGGTCGCCGTTGTTCAACCAGTTGCTGGCACCCTGCTGCACTTTCATGGCATCCACCAGTAATGAAATCAGCCAACTGAGACGCTCTGCCACATCGTCGCTGTTCAGCGCGGGCAGCAGTTGCAGTACATCGCTGTTCAACGCGCTGAGCAAGGTTTCACACAGCTTCTCACGTGCCTGCCAGCGCTCAGGCTGTAGCAGGGTCAACGCCGCAGCAGGTGCGCCATTGCTCAAGCGCAGAGCGGCTCGCAGTACTGGCTCGGATTGCGGCAACTGCTTCTGCAGCCATTGCAAACTGGGCAGCTCTTCCGGTGGGGAAAGATGCCATGTCATGCAACGGCTACGCAATGTTGCCAGCAAACGTGATGGCTCACGGACGCTGAGGAAAAACCAGCAGTTGGCAGGAGGCTCTTCCAGGGTTTTCAACAACGCATTGGCTGCGGCCTCAGTGAGCTGCGCCGCATCCGGCAACCAGACAATCTTTGCTCCGCCCTGCTGAGCAAAATGGTAGAGCTTCTCGGTGACGTCACGGACCGCATCAATACCCAGTGAAGATTTGCCTTTTTCTGCTTCCAGGCGATACCAGTCAGGATGCGTCTGCGCCTGCATCAGCTGGCAGCCGTGGCAATGGCCGCAGCTCTTCAAGCCTTCTGGATGTTGGCACATTAACCAGCGGCTAACACCCCACACTAACGCATCGTCACCCATGCCATTAATGGCCTGTATCAGCAAGGCATGGTGCGCCTGACCGCTTTGATGACGGCTGATAATCTGCCGATAGGGCTGATTCAGCCACGGATACCAGTTCATGCCGCCTGACCTGCCAGCCATTTCTGTAGCGCTGATTTAAGTGACGATGTCACCTCTTCAATATTTTGTGTCGCATCAATGGTTAAAATGGTGTCATCGCAGGCAGCCAACGCCAGATAACGGTCACGCGTGCGTTCAAAGAAACGCAGTGATTCCTGCTCAATACGATCGAGTTCCCCTCGAGCACGCGCGCGTTGCAGGCCAATTTCCGGTGTCACATCCAGGTATAGGGTCAAGTCCGGACGGAAGTCGCCCAATACCGCATCGCGCAGGGTGGTCATCAACTGCGTATCCAGGCCACGGCCACCGCCCTGGTAAGCCTGGGATGAGAGATCGTGACGGTCGCCAACCACCCAGGCGCCACGCGCTAATGCAGGCTTAATGACGTTCTCGACTAGTTGAACACGGGCAGCATACAGCATCAGCAATTCGGCTTTGTCAGTCACCTGTTCGCCATCAATTCCCTGCTTCACCAGCACGCGCAATTGTTCTGCCAGCGGCGTGCCGCCGGGCTCACGGGTGAACACCACATCGTCGATACCCTGCTCATGCAGCACCGCCACGATAGCATCACGCGCAGTGGTTTTGCCCGCGCCTTCAAGGCCTTCAATGACGATAAACTTACTTTTCATTTTTTTCCTTCATGGCCAGCCGATAGACCTGCACCGCTTTATTATGGCTGGCGAGATTGGTGGTAAAGGTATGTCCGCCTTTGCCATCCGCGACAAAATAGAGATAGTTGGTTTTTTCTGGATGCGCCGCCGCTTCCAGCGAGGCTCGACCTGGCATCGCGATAGGACCTGGCGGCAATCCGCTAATCGTGTAGGTATTGTAATCGGTCGGCGTTTCGAGGTCTTTACGCGTAATCGTACCGGTGTAGTTATCGCCCATACCGTAAATCACGGTTGGATCGGTTTGCAGCTTCATGCCGGTGCGCAAACGATTAATAAAGACCGAGGCAACGCGCGCGCGCTCTTCCGTCACGCCGGTCTCTTTTTCGATAATCGAGGCCATGGTGACCAGATCTTGCTCTTTTTTATAGGGCAGATTGTCCATCCGCCCCTGCCAGATCTCATCCACCAGTTTATTCATGCGCGTGTGCGCACGCTCCAACAGCGATACATCACTGGTGTTAGCCGTATACAAATAGGTGTCGGGGTAGAAAGCGCCCTCAAGCTGATTTGCATCCATTTTCAGCGCAGCGGCGACGGTCGCAAACTGATCGTCAGCTAGCGTATGTTTGATATAGGGCGCTTGACGCAGTTCGGCCAACCACTCCTTCAGGCGAGAACCCTCGACAAACCGCACCGGAAATTGCGCTTCTTTACCGCTGGCCAGCAACTGCAGCAGCTGCCTTACTGTCATATTGCTTTCCAGTCGGTAGGTTCCGGCTTTGAACTTCGCGAGCTCAGGCTCAAGTTTCAATAGCGGCCCAAACCAGATACTTTCCGGAATGATGTGCTGGCTTTCCAGTTGCGCTTCCAGCACGACCCGACCACTACCTGCGGGCAATGTGTAGATCGTTTCCTGATTAATAGTCAAAGGGGTATCGGCTAAACGTTCAATCTGCCAATAACTCAATGCCGCCGCGAGGCCGGCAATCGCCACAGCGCTGGCGAGTATTTTTTTCATTCGGGTCATGATGCTTCCATCTTCTGGCAACTGTTATACAGCTGCTGGTACAGCGTGCGTGCGGTGAACGAAACATCGTCAATTTTCCGCACAGGTAAAACCGGCATCAGGGCATTGCAGATCACCACTTCATCGGCGTTCAGCACATCGTCCCTGCTTCCTTCAATCAACTGACAAGCCTGGCCTTCCGACGCCATCTTCGCCATCAGATAACGGCGCATAATGCCATCGACACCCGCTTGCTCAAGACGCGGCGTGAAAACCTGATCGCCTTTGCGCCAGAATAAATTGGCCGCACAGCATTCCACCACCGTCCCTGCAGTGTCAAGCACCAGCGCCTCATCAGCATCGGTGTGGTCGAGCTGCTGACGGATCAGCACCTGTTCCAGTCGGTTAAGATGTTTGAGGCCGGCGAGCAGTGAATTACGCGCCAGTCTCACGGGGCTGGTTATCAGCGCTGCACCCTGCTGCTGCAAAGTGGTGTAGTGTTGCGGCCACGGCGAAAGGGAGAGGATGCGCGTCGGGGTTGTGCAACCGGTTCGGCTATATCCCCGTCCACCGACACCTGGCGTCAGAATCACTTTTAAAACCGACTGGGTTTGACCATTGGCGGCATGCTGCATCTCCTCGGCCAGCTGCGCCATATCCGGTAAGGGAATGAATAAACGCTCACAGCCTTCCTGCAATCGCTGCAAATGGGCGTTCATCAGTTGTATCTTGCCTGCCACTACCGCAGCAGTGGTAAAACAGCCATCACCAAACTGCACCGCGCGATCGCGCGCAGAAAGTTCGAACTGCTCTACGCCGTTTATCCACATACCGCTCACCTTTGGCTGCCCTGCCAGTCTGAATACCACTGACAGCGGTAAGAATCCACGTCACTGCGTGACAAAATATAAAAAAGGCCCGCATTGCGGGCCTCTGTTTGGCTGGGTAAAGCTTATACCTTGCGGAAGATCAGCGAGCCGTTGGTGCCGCCAAATCCGAAGGAGTTACACAGCGTGTACTCCAGTCCGCTCACCTGACGTGCTGTATGCGGCACGAAGTCGAGGTCACAACCTTCATCTGGGTTATCCAGGTTGATGGTTGGCGGTACCGCCTGGTCGCGCAGCGCCAGAATCGAATAAATCGCTTCTACTGCGCCTGCTGCGCCCAGCAAGTGCCCAGTCATGGATTTGGTAGAACTCACCATCACGCTGTGAGCCGCTGCACCAAATACAGACTTGACCGCCTGAGCTTCAGCTTTGTCACCCGCTGGCGTTGAGGTGCCATGCGCGTTGACGTAGCCAATCTGTTCAGCGTTCAGCTGCGCATCACGCAATGCATTCACCATCGCTGCTGCAGCACCTGAACCATCCTCCGGCGGAGACGTCATGTGGTAAGCATCGCTGCTCATGCCGAAACCGATGATTTCAGCATAAATTTTCGCACCGCGCTTTTTCGCATGCTCGTACTCTTCCAGCACCACAATGCCTGCACCATCACCCAACACGAAACCATCACGGTCTTTATCCCACGGACGGCTTGCCGCCTGAGGATTATCGTTATTGGTTGAGAGCGCACGTGCAGCACCAAAGCCACCCACACCCAGCGGGGTACTGGCTTTTTCAGCACCACCGGCCAGCATGACATCGGCGTCGTTGTACGCAATGATACGCGCAGCATGACCAATGTTGTGCACACCTGAAGTACAAGCGGTTGCAATAGAAATGCTTGGACCTTTCAGACCGTACATGATGGTCAGATGACCTGCCACCATATTAACAATGGTAGAAGGAACAAAGAACGGGCTGATTTTGCGCGGACCGCCGTTAACCAGTGAACTGTGGTTGTCTTCAATCAAACCCAGTCCGCCGATGCCGGAACCGATAGCTGCGCCGATGCGACCGGCATTCTCATCAGTTACGACCAGACCGGAGTCCGCCATAGCCTGAATACCAGCAACAATGCCGTATTGGATGAAGTCATCCATCTTGCGCTGATCTTTGCGCGAGATGAATTCATCGCAATTAAAATCTCTTACTAAGCCCGCAAAGCGTGTTGCGTAGGCACTAGTATCAAAATGGTCGATCAGGCTGATGCCGCTCTGACCGGCAAGGAGAGCACTCCAGGTAGACTCTACGGTATTGCCGACAGGAGACAACATGCCAAGACCAGTCACAACTACACGACGCTTAGACACGTACGTCCTCCAGGGAGGGAAAAAATAACGCTATGTGGGGCAAACATAAAACTCAGGCGGTCGAGGTGACCGCCTGAAGATATTCATTAGCCTTGGTGGCTATTGATGTAATCGATCGCTGCCTGAACGGTAGTGATTTTCTCAGCTTCTTCGTCTGGAATTTCAGTATCAAACTCTTCTTCCAGAGCCATTACCAGCTCAACGGTGTCAAGAGAATCTGCACCCAGGTCTTCAACGAAAGAAGCAGTGTTAATCACTTCGTCTTCTTTAACACCCAGCTGCTCAGCTACGATTTTCTTAACGCGTTGTTCGATATCGCTCATACTATTTAATTTCCTATCAAAACTCGCTTTCGCGATGGTTTTCGTAGTGTATAAAATGTTGAAAAAGATGCAACAAAATCCCGGCTGGTCGAACCACGATTTTGCGCTATTCTGCGGTGTTTACCGCAGATAATGCAAATGTTTTCGTGATTATCAGACCATGTACATGCCGCCATTGACGTGGAGCGTCTCACCCGTGATGTAAGAGGCTTCGTCAGAGGCTAAGAATGCAACAGCATTGGCAATCTCCTGCGGGTCGCCTAAACGACCTGCCGGCACTTCTGCCAAAATGCCCGAGCGCTGATCTTCGTTCAGTGCACGCGTCATGTCCGTCTCAATAAAGCCCGGAGCCACGACGTTTACGGTAATGCCACGTGACGCGACTTCTCGCGCCAGTGATTTGCTAAAGCCAATCAAACCAGCTTTTGCTGCCGCATAGTTTGTTTGACCCGCGTTACCCATGGTTCCAACTACAGAACCGATGGTAATGATACGGCCCACGCGTTTTTTCATCATGGCACGCATAACCGCCTTAGAAAGACGGAAGACAGATGTCAGGTTGGTATCGAGGATATCCGCCCACTCATCGTCCTTCATGCGCATCAACAGATTGTCACGCGTAATGCCTGCATTATTGACTAAAATGTCCACTTCGCCAAATTCAGCGCGAACTTTCTCGAGCACGCTCTCAATAGAGGTCGCATCGGTCACGTTCAACAGCAGACCTTTGCCGTTATCGCCGAGGTAAGCACTGATTGCTTCCGCACCGCTTTCGCTGGTGGCGGTGCCCACCACTTTCGCACCGCGCGCAACCAGCGTTTCCGCGATTGCACGGCCAATGCCGCGGCTTGCGCCAGTCACCAGCGCTACTTTACCTTCAAAGCTCATGTTTTTCCTCTTATTCCTGTGTAAGCGCAGCAGACAGTGAAGCAGAATCGTTCACGGCTGCAGCGGTCAGGCTATCCACAATACGTTTGGTCAGACCGGTCAGGACTTTACCTGGACCGATCTCCAGCAACTGGCCAACGCCTTGGGTGGCAATAAATTCAACAGCTTCGGTCCAGCGCACCGGGCTATACAACTGGCGAACCAGTGCACTACGAATCGCAGCGGCATCGGTTTCACACTTGACGTCTACGTTATTAACGACAGGCACAGTCGGTGCATTGAAAGTGATGCTTTCCAGTGCCACAGCCAGTTTATCTGCTGCAGGCTTCATCAACGCGCAATGCGAAGGAACGCTCACCGGTAATGGCAACGCACGCTTGGCACCGGCCGCTTTACAGGCAGCACCTGCACGCTCAACCGCTTCTTTGTTACCCGCGATGACCACCTGGCCTGGCGAGTTGAAGTTCACCGGTGAAACCACCTGACCTTGCGCGCTTTCTTCGCACGCTTTACGGATAGACTCATCGTCGAGTCCGATGATTGCCTGCATGGCGCCGGTCCCTTCAGGAACCGCTTCCTGCATCAGTTTGCCGCGTAATTCGACTAACTTGATCGCGTCCGCAAAGTTCAATACGCCAGCACACACCAGCGCAGAGTATTCACCCAGGCTATGGCCGGCCATCAGCGTAGGCTGCGGGCCATTTTTGCTCTGCCAGACGCGATAAATCGCGACGGAAGCCGCCAGCAACGCAGGTTGCGTCTGCCAGGTCTTATTCAGTTCTTCAGCTGGACCTTGTTGTACCAACTGCCATAAGTCATATCCCAGTGCGTCAGAAGCTTCACGGAAAGTGGCTTCAACCTGCGGGTTTTCCACAGCCAGATCGGCCAACATGCCGACGGTCTGTGAGCCCTGTCCTGGGAAAACAAAAGCAAATTGTGTCATCTGTCGTTCCTGTCAATCAAAAGCGAACCAGCGCAGAACCCCAGGTGAAACCACCACCAAAGGCTTCCAGCAAAATCAGTTGGCCAGGCTTGATACGGCCATCTCGCACCGCTTCATCCAGTGCACTTGGCACCGAAGCCGCTGAAGTGTTGCCATGACGATCCAGCGTCACCACCACTTTTTCCATGCCCATGCCGAGCTTTCTGGCTGTTGCGCTGATAATGCGCAGGTTGGCCTGATGTGGCACCAGCCAATCGAGCATTTCGCGATCAAGGTTGTTGGCTTGCAGCGTCTCGTCCACGATATGGGCAAGCTCGGTCACAGCGACTTTAAAGACTTCATTACCGGCCATCGTGAGATAGGCTGGTTCATCCTGATGTTCACGATCCTGATACGGCAGCGTCAACAGCTTGCCATAACGACCATCAGCATGCAGATGCGTTGACAGGATACCCGGCTCTTCACTTTGACCCAGCACCACAGCGCCAGCGCCGTCACCAAACAGGATGATGGTGCCACGATCGTTAGGATCGAGGGTGCGGGCTAAGACGTCCGCACCGATCACCAGCGCGTGTTTGACCACACCGTTTTTGATGTATTGATCGGCAACACTTAGTGCATAAGTGAAACCTGCACAGGCAGCAGCCAGATCGAAAGAAGCGCAGTCATTAATTTCCAGCATCTGCTGGATCATGCACGCTGAACTTGGGAAGGCATGGCTGGAAGAGGTGGTCGCCACAATAATCAGGCCGACATCGCTGGCCGCAACGCCCGCCATCTCTAGCGCGCGCTGTGCAGCCGCAAAGCCCATAGTGGCAACCGTTTCATCTGGCGCGGCAATGCGGCGCTCACGGATACCGGTACGCGTGACAATCCACTCGTCCGAAGTCTCCACCATTTTTTCCAGATCCGCATTGGAGCGAACCTGCTCAGGCAAATAGCTGCCCGTACCGATAATTTTGGTAAACATCTACGCTTTGTCACTCCTGGCTAATACAGCGTCAAGGCGCGCCGCAATCCTCTCTGGGACTTGCCTGCGCACCGCCTGCTCTGCCTGCTCTATCGCCACGGCAAACGCACGTTGATTCGCCGCACCGTGGCTTTTGATCACTGTTCCGCGCAATCCTAACAGACAAGCGCCATTGTACTGGTCGGGGTTGAGATGGCCGAAACGTTTAGCCAGACGCTTTTGCAGCCAGCGCCCTACCCATTTCAGCCACCATGCCCGTTTTTTCCCATCCTCTGACGACTTGAGCAGAGAAAGAAACATTCTTACCACGCCTTCCATGGTTTTAAGCGTGACATTTCCCACGAAGCCATCACAGACCAGCACATCCGTCTTGCCGGTGAGGAGATCATTCCCCTCAAGATAACCAATATAGTTGATTTGCGGCGTCTCCCGCAGAACCGCAGATGCTGTGCGAATCGTTTCCAGCCCCTTGGTCTCTTCCTGCCCAATGTTGAGCAACGCGACACGCGGTCTGTCGATTTCCAGCACTTCCTCAGCCATGACAGCGCCCATGATGGCAAACTGCACCAACATATCGCTATCCGATTCCACATTTGCGCCGAGATCCAGCACCACCGTTTTACCCTGCTGCTGATGCGGCAGAACGGTCATCAACGCCGGACGCTCAATGCCATCCAGCGGCTTCAACAACATTTTTGCCAGCCCCATTAACGCGCCGGTGTTGCCTGCACTGATACAGGCTTGCGCGTTACCCTCTTTCACCAGTTCGAGTGCCACACGCATCGAGCTGCCGCGGCTGTTCCGAATGGCTTGTGAAGGCTTGGCATCACTTGCAATAACCGATTCGGCAGGGATAACCTGCACACGCCCCAGTAACGAGGAATCCGCTTTGGCAAGAAATGACGAGATGATGTCGGGATCACCGACCAGAAGAAGAACCAGATTCGTATGAGAGGCCAGTGCCTGCAAGGATGCAGGCACTGTCACGCAGGGACCGAAATCCCCGCCCATGGCATCAACTGCCAGGGTCAAACGTGTCAAGGTATCGCCTTGCGTAACCGCAAAGAATTACTTGGTGATAACCTTGCGACCGCGGTAGTAACCATCCGCAGTGATATGGTGACGCAGATGAGTTTCACCAGAAACTTTATCTACTGACAGAGCTGCGGTGGTCAGCGCATCGTGCGAACGACGCATACCACGCTTAGAACGGGTTGGTTTATTCTGTTGTACGGCCATGGACCTTACTCCTATTACTTACGCTTTAAACTGGCTAATACGGCAAAGGGATTTGGTTTTTCTGCCTCTTCAGGCAACTTGCCAAATACCATGTCCGCGTCGGACACTTCACAGTGTTCAGAATCATGCACCGGAACTACAGGCAGCGCGAGGATGAGTTCATCTTCGATAACTGCCAGCAAGTCGATTTCGCCGAAATCATTGATATCAACTGGCTCGTAAGCTTCCGGCAGTGCCTCGGCCTGCTCATCAGAAGAGACAGGACTGAAGCAATAGCTTACGTGAACAGCATGCGGGAATGACTGGTTGCAGCGTTGACACGACAATGTCACCTGCACATCAGCTGTTCCTTGCAGAACCGCTAAGCGCTGGTTGTCAATCGCAAACGACATGGTGCATTCCACATCACTGTCCACACTCACGACCGTTTCGGCCAGGCGCGCCACCAATTCAGGTGCATACACACCTTGGTAATCAAGGCGCTTTTGCGCGGCGCGGGCCAGATCGATCGTCAGGGGTAATTTTACCTTTTGCATAGGGCGCGCATATTAACTTTGTAACGTCATAGAGTCAAAGAAAAAGGCCGGTTTACAGCATCTTTCACCCGTTAGTCGCATCCAGTGCGGCGCATAGTTTAAAATGCCTGTCATCTTTACGCTATCTATTCTGAAAAAAAATCATGACACCGTTAATTTTGGCCTCCACCTCCCCATTCCGTCAGGCCTTGTTGAGTAAGCTTGGCCTGTCTTTTATTGCCGTTGCGCCCGATTGCGACGAGACGCCGCAACCGAACGAAACCGCACCGCAATTAGTGCAACGCTTAGCACTGGCTAAAGCCCAGGCGCTAGCCACTCAGCATCCACAAAGCTGGATCATTGGTTCCGATCAGGTCTGCGTGCTTGATGGCAACATCACCGGAAAACCGCATACGGTAGAGAATGCCTGCCGACAACTGGATGCGGCCAGCGGCAAAGTGATTACGTTTTATACCGGGCTCGCCCTGATTCAGCCACAAACAGCACAACAGCTGGTGGTTTGTGAACCGTTCAACGTACATTTTCGTCATCTAAGCCAGGAAGAAATTCGTCACTATGTGGAAAAAGAGCAGCCGTTGAATTGTGCGGGCAGCTTTAAAAGCGAAGGTATGGGAATTTGCTTGTTTGAGCGGCTGGAGGGGCGCGATCCCAATACGCTGATTGGATTACCGCTGATAGCGTTAAATAAGATGCTGATTAAAGTGGGCATCAACGCGCTGGGTTGATGCCCGGAAAATCAGGCTTTTTTCTGACGCAGCTGCGCCAGGCAGTGTTTCAGTGCATTATCCAGCGGCGCTTCCATTCGCAGGACTTCCCCGGTATTCGGATGGGTAAAGGTCAGCGCTGCAGCATGCAGGAACAACCTCGCCAGGCCCGTTGATGCGAGCTGACGATCAAAGTCCCGATCGCCATAGCGATCGTCAAAGGCGATAGGATGGCCACCATGCAGCGTGTGCACACGGATCTGGTGCGTGCGCCCGGTCACCGGACTGGCTTTCACCAGGGTGGCGAATCCAAAACGCTCTTCCACTTTGAAACGGGTTTCGGATGGCTTGCCTTCCGCACTGACGCGCACCACGCGCTCACCGCTTTGCAAAATATTTTTCAGCAACGGTGCCTGCACCACTTTCAAATGTGAAGGCCAGTCACCGCGCACCAGCGCCAGATAATCTTTCTGCATGCCTTTTTCACGTAACTGCTCGTGCAGCGAACGCAGCGCAGAACGTTTTTTTGCCACCAGCAAAATACCGGAAGTATCACGGTCAAGACGATGAACCAGTTCGAGGAAACGGGCTTCAGGACGCAGCGCGCGCAGGCCTTCAATCACACCAAAGCTAAGACCGCTACCACCATGTACGGCGGTACCCGATGGCTTGTTCAGCACCAGCAGATGATCGTCTTCATACAGAATGGCGTTCGCCAGCGCGGCAACCTTATCGAGTTTCGGTGATACTGCTTGCTCTTCACGCTCGGCCACGCGCACCGGAGGAATACGGACTTCATCCCCCGCCTGTAGTTTGTATTCGGGTTTCACGCGCCCTTTATTTACGCGCACCTCGCCTTTACGCAAGATGCGATAAATCATACTTTTCGGCACGCCCTTGAGCTGAGTGCGCAAAAAGTTATCGATACGTTGTTCGGCATTTTCAGCCGTAATGGCGACATAAAGTACGCCGGGATTCTCTGTTTTCATGGCGGCGATTCTAAATAGTGTCCCTGGATAGCGCCACCCCTTTTTCTGTGCTTAACTCTCTCTTTGTCGCTCCGGAAAAAGGCCATAATGATGACTTTTTCACCGATGCGATGTTAAGCCCTGCAAATGAACAGGTTAAGGATGCACAAACTTCACAGCTCGGCAAAAGTCGCCTTGCTATATGTGAGTGAGCAATGGAATAATGCAGGGGTTTCTGCCCTGGAAAAATTCAGGCAGGAAAAAAGAGCGAAATAAGTCATTTTGCCGGATTGAACGGACACGCAGCAATGGCGTAAGACGTAATGTTAAATCAGGCACTTAGCGGGCTGCGGGTTGCAGCCTGGACGACAGACTGGGATGTGTGGATTTCTGAATTTTCTATAGCTATTCCACCTTCAGGCGCTGTTTTTCCTTATGAAAAACAGGCCACCGACAAGATTTGCGCCCCTTTAGCCGACGACAGCCGTGAGGTTGACGTCAGTGCATTAAGACACGGGGCCATCGGTTGATTCTCGTCCAGGGTAACGATGCCCGCAGCTACATCACTCATGTGAGAATAACGAGTAAGTCACGATGAAAAGAATGTTAATTAACGCATCTCAGCAGGAAGAGTTGCGCGTTGCCCTTGTTGACGGCCAACGTCTGTACGATCTGGATATCGAAAGCCCCGGACACGAGCAGAAAAAAGCCAATATCTACAAAGGTAAAATCACCCGTGTTGAACCCAGCCTTGAAGCGGCATTTGTCGATTACGGTGCTGAACGTCACGGTTTCCTCCCTCTGAAAGAAATTTCCCGCGAATACTTCCCTGCTAATTACAACGCACACGGCCGTCCAAACATCAAAGAGGTGTTGCGTGAAGGTCAGGAAGTTATCGTGCAAATCGATAAAGAGGAGCGTGGAAATAAAGGTGCGGCCTTAACCACCTTCATTTCTCTGGCCGGTAGCTATTTAGTCCTGATGCCGAATAACCCGCGTGCCGGGGGTATTTCCCGCCGTATCGAAGGTGACGATCGTACCGAACTGAAAGAAGCGCTGTCCGCACTGGAACTGCCAGACGGCATGGGCTTGATCGTGCGTACCGCAGGCGTTGGCAAATCTGCCGAATCGCTGCAGTGGGACCTGAGTTTCCGACTGAAGCACTGGGAAGCGATCAAAAAAGCTGCGGATAGCCGCCCTGCCCCATTCCTGATCCACCAGGAAAGCAACGTCATCGTGCGTGCCTTCCGAGACTATCTGCGTCAGGATATTGGTGAGATTCTCATTGATAACCCGAAAGTACTGGAGCTGGCGCGTCAGCATATTGCTGCGCTCGGCCGCCCGGACTTCAGCAGCAAAATCAAACTGTACACCGGTGAAATCCCGCTGTTCAGCCACTACCAAATTGAGTCGCAGATTGAATCTGCATTCCAGCGTGAAGTGCGCTTGCCTTCCGGTGGCTCGATTGTTATCGACAGCACCGAAGCGCTGACCGCCATCGATATCAACTCCGCCCGTGCAACACGCGGTGGCGACATCGAAGAGACGGCCTTCAATACTAACCTCGAAGCGGCTGATGAAATCGCTCGTCAGTTGCGCCTGCGCGACCTCGGCGGCCTGATCGTCATCGACTTCATCGACATGACACCGGTTCGACACCAGCGCGCGGTTGAAAACCGTCTGCGTGAAGCGGTTCGTCAGGATCGTGCACGCATTCAAATCAGTCACATTTCACGTTTCGGTCTGCTGGAAATGTCGCGTCAGCGTCTTAGCCCATCATTGGGTGAATCCAGCCATCACGTCTGCCCACGTTGTAGCGGCACCGGCACCATCCGTGATAACGAATCGCTCTCGCTGTCTATCTTGCGTCTGATTGAAGAAGAAGCGCTGAAAGACAACACCAAAGAAGTGCATGCGATTGTACCTGTGCCCGTCGCCTCTTACCTGCTGAACGAAAAACGTGATGCAGTCAGTGCGATCGAGAAACGCCAGGGTGGCGTGCGTGCCATCATCGTGCCAAACGATCAGATGGAAACGCCACATTACTCTGTGCTGCGCGTGCGCAAAGGCGAAGAGACGCAGACACTGTCTTACCACCTGCCGAAACTGCATGAAGCCGAGATGGCGCTGCCTTCGGAAGAAGAGCATGCCGAACGTCGTCGTCCTGAGCAGCCAGCTCTGGCCGCCTTTGTGATGCCTGATGCGCCGCCTGCGCCGGTTGAAGTGGAGAAAGAGAGCCGTTCTGCGGTTAAAGCGGATGCAAAACCAGCAGCAGCTGCCGCGGCGCCTGCCGTTGCCAGCACTGGCTTTGTCGCTCGCCTGTTGGGCGGTTTGAAAAAACTGTTTGCTGGCGATGCACCTGCTGCTGCACCTGTTGAAGCTAAACCAGAAGAGAAAGCCGCTGAAAGTGAGAACAATCAGCAGCGTGGTGACCGCCGCAACAACCGTCGTAGCAATAATCGTCGCGATCGCACTCCGCGCAACGGTGAAAATGCTCAGGGTCGCGAAGGCCGTGAACCGCGTGAAGCTCGTGAGCCACGCGAATCGCGTGAACCACGTGAAGCCCGCGAGCCGCGTGACAATCAGGACAATCGCCGTAACAAGCGTCAGAACGAGCCTCGTGGTGAACGTCCAGCGCTGACCGATGAGCAGCTGCAGCAGCGTGATGAGCAGCAGCAACAGCGTCGTGAGCAGCGTGCTGAACGCCAGCGTCGTCGTCAGGATGAGAAACGTAATCAGCAGCAGGATCAGAAAGTCGCTGAAGCCGTTGCTCAGACCGATATCGCTGATGAAAACGTTGCGCAGGAAGAAGAGCGTGTGCAGGTCATGCCACGTCGTAAACAGCGTCAACTGACCCAGCGCGTGCGTGTGGGTGATACCGGCGAAGTGGCGGCAGCTAACCCGGCACCCGCAGCCACTGAAGCGGTTGTAGAAAATGCACAGCGCGCTGCATTCAATGAGCAATCTGAAGTCGCTCAGGATGAACAGGATGATAACGAGAACCGTGATAGCGCCAACATGCCGCGTCGCTCACGTCGTTCACCACGTCATCTGCGCGTGAGCGGCCAACGTCGTCGTCGCTATCGTGATGAGCGTTACCCAACGCAATCAGCCATGCCGCTGGAATCGGCTGCGTCTTCTCCAGAGATGGCATCCGGCAAGGTCTGGATTACCTACCC
Organism: Pantoea sp. SM3; assembly: GCF_000963995.1. Classification (NCBI taxonomy): domain Bacteria; kingdom Pseudomonadati; phylum Pseudomonadota; class Gammaproteobacteria; order Enterobacterales; family Erwiniaceae; genus Pantoea; species Pantoea sp. SM3. The sequence continues at coordinate 22,272 of NZ_JZRD01000005.1, read as the reverse complement.
GGTTGCCCAGGCCCACGATCAGTTCTCCTCTCAGGAAGCGCTGAACGAAATGCCAGATTACAGCTATCAACATACCGGTGAAGCGGACGCACTGCCGGTTGCGGCAGCAGCAGAACAGGTTGCTCAGCCAGCAGCGCAAGAGGCTGTTCATCAGTCTGAGCCACAGGCACATACTGAAGTGCCAGTGGTGAACACCGATGATCTGACCCCAATCGCTGCGCCTGTCAACGAAGAGCCTGCCGTGATTTCTGCCGCTGTTGAGCAGATTGCACAACAAACCGCTGCTGAAGCCGTACCGGCCGATGAAGTGACAACGGCACCGGCTGAAACTGCCATCACTAATGAAGTCGAAGATGTTCAGGCTGACGTCGCACCGGCTGCGGATGTTGCTGCTGCATCGTCTGAAATGGCACCTGCTGCTGAAGTGGCGCCTGCATCGACTGAAACGGTTTCTGCTACTGAAGTGACACCGGCTGAAGCGGTTCCTGCTGCGGAAACTGCCGCACCACAGGCAAGCGAAGCAGTTGTAGCAGCAGCGCAAGCGCCTGCTGAAGTTGAGCCTGCTGTTGCAGCGGCTGAGCAAGCGCCTTCTGAAGTTGAGCCAGCTGTTGCAGCGCAAGTGGAAGAAGTACTGGCTACACCAGTTGCTGCTGAAGCGCCTGCTGCACCGGTGACTGAACCGCATGCGCCTGTTGCTGCACGTGACACCGCAGTGAGCAACGCTGAAACCCGCTGGAAGCATCACGCCACGGCGCCGATGACCAAAGCACCTGCTCCGGCATGGGAGCCAGAAGTCGTTCGTCACAGCGATTGGGTTCGCCCACCGTTTGACTTTGAAGGCCGTGGTTCTGCGGGCGGCCATAGCGCCACGCATCAGGCGACGGCACCGGCAACACGTCCGGAAAGCGTTTAAGTCTTAGTCGCTAATCAGCATTAACAAAACCCCGACTGGTTCGGGGTTTTTTATTGCCTGTTGATCCTGCTCTTTCGCAGCATTAGGTGGTGATCTGGCAGAGTACACAAAAAGACCGCTGCACCGCATTAGGCAGGTGCGAAGAGGTAGTGAACTGGCAGATGACACAAACAGAGCGCTGCTTCGCATGAGGCAGGTCTGAAGAGGTAGTGAACTGGCAGATGACACAAACAGACCGCTGCTCCGCAGGAGACAGGTGCGAAGAGGTAGTGAACTGACAGATGACACAAACAGAGCGCTGCTCCGCATGAGGCAGGTGCGAAGAGGCGGTGATCTGGCAGAGTATGCAAACAGATCACTGCTCCGCATGAGGCAGGCGAGATGAACTGTGCGACGAAATGACAGGCAAAAAAAATCCCACGGCCCCAAAAGGCAGTGGGAGAAACTAAGCGCGCCCGGTTTAAGCACGCTCAAATTTTCAAGTCAGATCTTATGAATTCAGCTGGAACAGTGACATCTTCGACATATCAGTGAAAGTCTTGTAAGACGCTTGCAGTGCTGTCTGTTGCATGGTGTAACTGGAAATGGCGGAGGTGTAATCGACATCCACCAAATCACTCATTTGCGAGGTCATAATAGTATCGCGATCGTCACCCTGCGCATTCAGCGTGTCGAGCTCTGACAACTGTGTACCGACTGCAGAACGCACGGTCAAAACATTGTTCAGAGAATTACTGAGGCCACGGTTGGTTTTATCCATCGCATCCTGGAACGTTTGTTTGGTCGCATCATCCGCATTGTCTTGTGGCACTTTGAGGGCCGCAATGGCACTGTCGAGCATATTAAAGACATTGGTCTCGCTCGCCGTTCCATCTGGCTCAGCTTTCGCATTGCTGGTAATCGACATGAACACAGAAGATCCCGTGCTGCTCACATCCATTGTGCGGCCATCATCGACTTTCTGCGTGATAGCCTGATCGCCGCCCACATAGCTCACGCCAGTGCCGGCAGTATCGGTGAATGGCGCCGTATCGGTTTTGTATCCGGCAAAGATATAGCGACCATTACCATCCTGGCTGTTGGCCTGATTGAGCAATTGGGCGCGAATACCTTCCAGCTGGGTGGCGATAGAGGCACGGTCATCATCGCTAAGTGTGCCGGTAGAGCCATAAACAATCAGGGTTTGTGCATCCTGAATGCTACTGGTCGCGCCTTTAAGCGCATTCTCTTCCATCGACAAGCTTTGATCCGCGAAACTACGCGCTGTCGCATATTGGGTACTTTTCGCTTGAGACTGCGACAGCACCACGGCACGAGAGGCCGCAATCGGATCATCCGATGGGTTGTTAACACGACGACCACTGGAAAGCTGTTCGCCCACTTTTAACCAGGAAGATTGCGAGTCAGTAATCCCGCGCACCTGCTGGTCAAAAATCATATTGGTACTAAGACGCATGGTTTTTATCCTCTATGCTTAGCCGCGGATGTCCATCAGCGCATTGAAAATCGTGCTGGCGGTTTGCAATACCTGCGCATTCGCCATATAAAACTGCTGATATTTGGTCAGGTTGGCGTACTCTTCATCAAGGTTCACCCCTGAGACCGACTGCTGACGGTCGGTAAGTTGATCGACCACGTTTTTCTGCGTGGTACTGGCCGTTTCCAGTGTGCTGGTTTTGTTACCCACCGTGCTGACGATGCTGGCATACGCTTGCGCAATCGTTGCGTTGCCGTTAACCAACTTCGCATCCTGCAAATCCAGCATTTTTTGGGCGTTGGTGTTGTCACTTTCGCCACTGGTCGCACTGGATGCAGCCGCGATTTGCGATTCATCCGTGATAGCCACAGACATACTGCTAATCACGTTCTGGACCGGTTTTACCAGGAAACTATCTTTATTATCAGGCGTGCCGCTAACGGTTAGTTTCAGACCATCAAAGCTCAGGGTGCCGTCTGTCGCATCAGGCGTAACGCTAAATTTCACGTTGTCAGACAAGCGAGTCACAGACCAGGTACTGCTGGCGCTGTCATAGCTCATGGAGTAGTTAGAGGCTTTAAGTGCACTGGTATCAGACCATTCTGCGGTCACCGTTGCAGTGGACGTATTTTTGCTATTACTCACTACGTTCGGTGAGCCGATGTTGAAGAATTTCGTGCCCTGATCGCCGTTACTGTCATAACCTGCAGTTTGCACGGCGTTAAAGCTGGTGGTGAAGGCTGCCGCTAACTGGCCAAGCTGATTCTGTGCGGTATCTAAATCCTGCGTGCGGAACGCCAGCAAACCACCCAGTGAACCGGTCGTCAGGGTTTTTTCAGGAATTTCGACATTACCCGCTTGCTTGTCGACATAACCGACAGTGATACGCGAGTTATCGGCGCTGGAAGGCATCGCGACCAAATTAGTCGAGTTTTTGCCGTTAACCAGAGTGACACTCCCCATCGAGACGATATAGCTACCATCTTGCTGAGAGACGTTTACCCCAACGATGTTATTGAGGTTGTTCACCAACTGATCGCGTTGATCCAGCAGATCGTTCGGTGCAGCACCGTTGCCGGTGGTGAGTTTTGCGATCTGGGTGTTGAGGTCGGCAATCTGGCTGGTGTAGGTGTTAATCTGGTCAACGTTGGACGCAATGTCCGTATTCACGCTGGTTTGCATATTATTCAAGTACTGCGCCGTGGTCTGGAACTGATTGACCAACCCCTGGGCATAGCTCAGCATTGATTGACGTGCAGACGGATCGTTTGCATTGCTTACGACGTTTTGCACATTGGTAAAGAAGCTTTGAATCGACGTTGAAAGGCTGGTGGTCGATGTCGACAGCAGGTCATCAATGTTTGAAATCTGACTGTATTGGGTGTTCACCGCGCTGTAATTGGCACTGGATCCGCGCAACTGAGCAGTAACAAACTCATCATATTCACGCTGCACGCCATTCAGCGTCACGCCATTGCCATAGTAGCTGTTGCCCTGCAGGGTGCTATTGGCCTGCGACAGAATGGTGGTCTGACGTGAGTAACCCGCTACCGTGTAGTTGCTGATGTTGTTACTGGTGGTGCTTAATGCGGCCTGTGCGGCGCTCAGCCCACTCATCGCTGAGTTAATTATGCTGGACATCTCGGTTCCTTTATTTCCCGTTAACCGGGCTGGCAGTCATCAGTGCGATTGGGCGGGCTAAAACGCCCGCAGCTTATGATGGTTATCGGCGTGCTTAAGTGAAACTTGAGGTAAAAAATCAGAACAAATCGGTAATATCCTGGCTGTAAGCCTTCACGACTTTTTCGCCCATGTTTTTGAATTGCTGGATCATTCCCACCAATTTCTGCGCATATTTCGGATCGGTGGCATAGCCCGCTGCCTGCAGGGCTCGTGCGCCCTGCTCCGGCGTTGCGGCGTTGGCAACGGCGGCATAGCGCGGGTTATTGGACAGCAGTTTGACGTAGTCGCTGAGTGCTTCCATATAGGAACCATACACACGGAAGGTGGCACGCACTTTCTTCGCCACGCCACCTTCATATTCGGTGGTCATGATGTCGGTGGTTGCGCCCTTCCAGTCACCACCGGCCTTGATGCCAAACACGTTATAGCTCGGCTTGCCGTCGCGCGTCAGAATCTGGCGTTGTCCCCAACCCGATTCCAGCGCCGCCTGGGCAAGGATCAAGTGATGAGGAATACCACTCTGCTGACTCGCGGCCTGCGCGGGTTGGGATAACTGGGCAATAAAGTCGTTGCTATCCGCTGGGAAGCTGGACGGCGAGACCGGCAGACGCGGCACCGCTTTGCGTACCATCTGCTCCAGTTGATTGGAAGGCAGATTGCTATAAATGAAGCTGTTATCCAGCTTCATCGGAACCGTGCCAGCGGTTTCATCAGGCTCTTGCGCGGGCTGCATCTGTTTGACGATCAAATCCGCCATACCCAGCCCGCGTTTACCGATTTCCTGCGCAATCTGCTGATCGTACATTGAGGTGTACATCTTTGTTGAGTCGCTGCTGAAGATGCCATCCTGCGGCAACGCTTCACGCATGCTCTTCAACATCATCTGTACGAACATTCCCTCAACCTGTTTTGCCACTTGCAGCGCCTTCCCTTTCGGGTCGGCGGCGGCTTCGCGTTTCAGATTGTTCAGTGAGCGGCTGTCATAAGCCGCACTCATCAGCGATTGCGTATCGGTCATCAGATGATTTCCAGTTTGGCGCGCAGACAGCCTGCACTTTGCATCGACTGCAGAATCGACATCAGCTCAATCGGCGTTGCGCCCAGGGCGTTAAGGGCACGGACCACGTTATTAAGGTTGGCGCTGGCGTTAACACGCTGCAAGGCTCCGCCGCTCTGGCGCAAGTCGATCTGCGTCTGCGTCGTCGCCACGGTTTGTCCACCGGCGAACGGCGTGTTCGGCTGGCTGACGTTCTGCTGCTGATTCACTGTCACCGACAAGTTGCCTTGCGCCACAGCACAGGTATTGAGCGTTACCTCGCGGTTCATGACCACCGAACCGGTACGCGAGTTGATGATGACTTTGGCATCTTCAACCGGCACGGAAACGTCTATATTCTGGATTTCTGACAGCAGGCGCACCTGTGAACTGTTGTTGGGTGAAACGCGAATCTGCACGGTACGCGCATCAAGTGGCTGCGCTGAACCCACGCCACGGCTATTAATCGCATCGGCAATACGCTGCGCCATGGTGAAATCTTCAGTATTCAATTGGAGATTGATGGTGTTTTGGCTGCCAAAGTTACTTTGCAGCTCGCGCTCTACCGTTGCACCATTAGTAATGCGGCCACCGTTTAGCTGGTTAACCTGCACACTGCTGCCGCCTGCAGATGCACCTGCACCGCCCACCAGAATATTTCCCTGCGCCAGCGCGTACACCTGGTTATCGACCCCTTTCATCGGCGTCATTAACAGCGTGCCACCGCGCAGGCTTTTGGCGTTACCCAGCGAAGAGACCACTACGTCAATATTCTGCCCCTGCCGCGCAAACGACGGCAGCTTCGCCGTGACCATCACCGCCGCCACGTTTTTCAACTGCATATTAGTACCAGTGGGCACGGTAATACCGAGCTGCGACAGCATGTTGCTTACCGTCTGGGTGGTAAACGGGGTTTGCGTTGTCTGGTCACCTGTCCCATCAAGCCCCACCACCAGGCCGTAACCGATCAGCTGGTTTTCGCGCACGCCCTGCACGGATGTCAGATCGCGAATGCGGTCAGCCTGGGCCATGAGACTGACACCGAGCAGCAGGCTCAGGCTCAGACGCAGCAGAGTGTTCATTTTCATCATTACCTCGATTACATCGGCGACACGTTCAGGAAGAAACGCTGGAACCAGCCCATGGTTTGCGCCTCATTGATATACCCGTTTCCGACATACTCAATACGTGCATCGGCCACCTGCGTTGACAACACGGCGTTGCTGGCGCTGATGGTGCGTGGGTTAACCACACCGGAGAAGCGAATAAATTCGGTTCCCTGGTTAATTTCGATCTGTTTCTCACCGACCACGCGCAGGTTGCCATTCGACAACACCTGATTCACGGTGACGGTGATGGTGCCGGTAAAGGTGTTATTGGCCGTTGCGCCACCTTTGCCAGCGAAGTCATTTTTACCATTGGCATCCAGACCGGCTTTCTCACCGGCGGCGCCGACCAGACCGCTCAGGCCGGTTGGCACAGTGCTCACGCCAAAGCTGTTGCTGCCATCACGGCTCGCATTAGCTGAAGAACTTTTGCTGGCGCTGACATTCTCTTGCAGCGTAATCGTCAGGGTATCGCCAATGTTACGTGGACGGCGGTCTTCGAACAGCGGCTGATAGCCGTAGTTCAGTGGCGCAACGCCCTGGAAAATAGAACCGTTTACCACTGGCGGTGCGGAAGGCGTGGGTTCTGCCGTTGTGGCACCCTGCACCAGAGGCGTACGCGGGACTAACGCACAACCGTTTAATGTCAGTAGCAGCGTGGCTACTAACCAATGCCCAGGCTTGAGAATCACTTGCTTCGCCACGGAGTTCTGACCTTATTCATGTTCTTAATCGGGCCAGCCAGGCTGGCCCAACGACCCCAGATTAAACCTGGGTTAATTTCTGCAGCATCTGATCAGAGGTGGTGATCGCTTTGCTGTTGATTTCATAAGCACGCTGCGTCTGAATCATGGTGACCAACTCTTCCGCCACGTTGACGTTAGAGGTTTCAACATAACCCTGATACAGCAAACCCGCGCCGTTCTGGCCTGGCGTACTCTGCGTCGCCGCACCGGATGCCTGCGTTTCCTGATAGAGGTTTTCACCCAGGCTATCGAGGCCTGCATCGTTCATAAAGGTGCTCAGCGTCAACTGTCCCACCTGCGCTGGGTTGGTCTGCCCCTGCTGTGTCACGCTCACCACACCGTCACGCGAGATGGTGATGCTGGTGGCGTTCGCCGGGATAGTGATCCCAGGCTGAACCGGATAGCCGGCGTTGGTCACCAGCTGACCGTTCTGATCCACCTGGAATGAACCGTCACGCGTATATGAAGAGGTACCGTCTGGCATCTGCACTTCGAAATAACCCTGACCGTTGATCGCCACGTCTTTTGAGTTGCTGGTCTGCGACAGGTTGCCCTGGGTATGCAGACGCTCGGTGGTCACTGGGCGCACACCGGTACCAATCTGCAAGCCTGAAGGCAATGTAGTCTGTTCCGATGACTGCGTGCCCGGCTGACGCAGCGTCTGATACATCAGGTCTTCGAACACGGCACGCGAACGTTTAAATCCGTTGGTTGAAACGTTCGCAAGGTTGTTCGAAATGACGTCCATATTGGTTTGCTGGGCGTCAAGGCCGGTTTTAGCGATCCATAAAGAACGAATCATGTTGTTTTCCTTACGCCTTAGCTGCTCATGTTGAGCAGTTGATTGGCTTTTTGTTCGTTTTCATCGACGTTAGTGATGACTTTCATCTGCATCTCGAAACGTCGGGCGTTGGCGATCATGTCGACCATGGTTTCCACTGGCTTAACGTTGCTGCCTTCCAGCACGCCTGGCATAACGGCGACCGTTGCATCAGGCGCTAGAGCCGCACCGCGTGTCGCCTGCGTCGCCTGGGTTGGACGGAACATACCGTCGTCACCGCGCTGTAACTCTTTGCCCGTGGCCTTAACCAGCTTCAGCTTGCCAATCTGCACCGTGGCGTTTGGCGCATCACCCGCATTACGCGAGGTGATGGTACCGTCAGCCGCGATAGTCAGCTCGGAGCCTTGTGGAATGGCGATTGGACCGCCATCGCCCATCACGGGATTGCCCTGAATGGTCAAAATACCGGTCGAGCTGATCTGCATGTTGCCGTTGCGGGTATAGGCTTCAGAACCGTCAGCGGTACGCACCGCCAGCCAGCCATCTTGCTGTACCGCCACATCGAGCGGGCGTCCGGTGTTGTCCATGGCGCCTGGCGTCATATCGGCACCCGGCGTTGAGGCAGCCACTAAGGTGCGCGTCGGCAGGGACCAGCCGTTGACCGGCACCGCGCGCAACGCGTTGAGCTGGGCGCGGAAGCCCGGCGTTGAGGCGTTGGCGAGGTTGCTGGCGGTCACCGATTGTTGTTCCATCGTCTGACTGGCGGCGCCCATCGCGGTATATATTGCGTGATCCATAATGCAATCCCGTTAGCGAATTAACGTAAGTTGATCAGGGTGTTGAGGATCTGATCCTGCGTTTTAATCGTCTGGCTGTTCGCCTGATAGTTACGTTGTGCAACGATCATGTTGACCAGCTCTTTACTCAGATCGACGTTGGAGGCTTCCAGTGCACCTGAAGTCAGTGAACCGTAAGTGCCGGTGTTTGCCAGGCCGATTGCCGCCTGACCCGAAGAGTTGGTCGCAGACCAGACGTTATCGCCTTCTGACTTCAGGCCTTCCGGGTTAGAGAAGCTGGCCAGAACGATTTGACCCAGCAGCTGAGTTTTCTGGTTCGAATAGGTACCGGTAATGGTGCCGTCATCGTTGATGGCGTAGCTGGTCAGGTCGCCCGGCGCATAACCATCCTGCGTTGGGTTTCCGAATGACGTGGTGCCGGTGTTTTGTTGCTGGCTTCCAAGTACGCTCAAAGTGATGGCCTGATTAGCCGCAGCACCATTAGATCCCTGAATAGTCAAGCCAACAGTGGTTGCGCCTGCGGTGGTTGTCCCGCCGCTTGTGATAGATTGCAGCTTACCGTTGGAGTCAAAGGTCATCGAGAAATCACCTGCTGACGTTCCAGTAGTGGAATCAATCGCGTGCACAGCCCAGTTGTTATCACTGGTTTTCACATAATAGAGGTCGAGAGCATGATCGTTACCCTGTGAGTCATACACAGTGACGGTGCTTTTGGCGTTGTAGCTATCGACGTCTGACGCGCTGAAGGTTGCCACTGTTGGCACGCTATCTGTGGAGTTCAGGTTAGACACCAAACCGGCCGTCGTGGTCGCGCGCGCCGACATCTGCGTCGTCGGTACGCTCAATGCCACCGGGTTTGCACCCGTCTGAATGGTCGGCGGGGTACCGGTTGCCGGATAGCCGGTCACGCTCATGCCCTGGGTGTTCACCAGGTTACGGTTGGCATCCAGCGTGAACTGACCATTACGAGAGTAGTACACGCTACCCGCAGCATCGGTCATACGGAAGAAACCGTTACCGCTCAGTGCCACGTCCAGACCACGGCTGGTTGAGGTCGTGGTACCGTCGTTGAAGTTCTGAATAACCGCAGCGACCTTGGTACCCATACCGATATTGGAACCAGCAAACATATCTGCGAACGAAATGGTGCTGGATTTGAAACCCGCGGTCGCGGAGTTGGCGATGTTGTTACCAATGACATCCAGGTTACTGGAGGCCGCATTCATACCACTGACAGCTTGAGAAAAAGACATAACGTGTCTCCTGCTAAAATTGAATTAGAGAATCTGACGAACTTCATCAAGAGTGGCGGAGCCCATGGTGCCGAGGTCCAGTTTTGAGGTGTTATTCACCGTACTCACGCCATTCACGTAAGCGTAATTAAGCGGTTGTGCCACCAATTGTGTGCTGCCATTACTGGCGGCAATCGATACAGAATATTTGCCATCAGCCACTGTCGTGCCATTCGCGTCTTTGCCGTCCCAGGAGAAGGCGTGAACGCCGGACGTCAATGCGCCCAAGTCGACAGTGCGAACCACAGTGCCGTTCGAATCTTTGATGGTCGCGGTGGTGGCGGTAGAGGCGGTACTCAACTCCACCCCGAATGGGGTCGTGGTACCACTGCCAACCAGGATCTGGCTGCCATCAATCATCACACCATGTCCAATCAGCGTCGTACTCTGCAGTGACTGGCTGGTGGTGAGCTGACCAGAGATAGAACCCAACGTGGTATTCAGCTTCTCAATGCCGCTCAGGGTGTTAATCTGCGCCAGCTGAGTAGTGAGCTGGCTGTTGTCCATTGGGTTGGTGGGATCCTGGTTCTGCAACTGCGTCACCAGCATGGTCAGGAATTGGTTCTGCAAGTCCTGAGCACTGTTTCCCGTCCCTGTTGAACTGGACGAACTCAGTACCGTTGGGTCAAGATTGGCATTAACGCCGACTGCTACGCTCATGTTCGTGCTCCGTTATTGACCCATCGTCAGGGTTTTCATCATCATTGATTTCACCGTGTTCAACACTTCGACGTTGGCCTGATAGCTGCGGGACGCTGACATGGTGTTAACGGTTTCTGATACGACATCGACGTTTGGCATCTTGACGTAACCCTTCTCATCCGCCATCGGATTACCTGGGTCATACACCAATTTGGCCGGGGTAGGATCGTTCACCACGCCCGCGACTTTGACGCCACCGGTCGCCGCGCCAGGGGCGGCATCGGTCTGGAATATCACCTGTTTTGCCACATAAGGCTGACCATCCGGCCCGGTGACACTGTCGGCGTTGGCCAGGTTACTGGCGCTGACGTTGAGGCGCTGTGATTGCGCGGTCATCGCCGAACCGGCGATATCAAAAATATTCAGCAATGCCATGGTTATTGCCCCTGCAGAACGCTCATCATGCCTTTGATTTGGCTACTGATGAGGGTGAGATCGGTTTGGTATTTCAGGCTGTTATCAGCAAACTGCGTACGTTCACGATCCATATCCACGGTGTTGCCATCCGCGGCAGGTTGATCGGGAATGCGGTACATCAGGTCCATGGATGGCTGAGAGTTGGTTTCAGCGGCGATATGGCGTGAAGAGGTGACTTTCAGCGCCATGCTGCTCCCCTCCGCGCGACCGTTTTCCATCACCTTGCTCAGCTGGCTGGCAAAGTCGATATCCCGCGCCTGGTAGCCCGGGGTATCGGCGTTGGCAATATTGGACGCCAGGATTTCCTGGCGCTGAGCACGCAGATTTAACGCTTCTGTACCAAATCGCAGCGCGGCATCGAGTTTGTCGAGCATGCTTCCTCCGCGAATGAGAATTTCGAGCTGACAGCTTAAGTGGACAAATGCAAGGGCGATCGTCTGAATAGCAGCAAAAATCACGGCTATTTTTGACATTGAATTTTTCGCGCGAAGAGTAGACTCAGGCCATCTTCTCGACAGGAGGCGTTTATGCGCAGATCTTTACCTTTGCTGGCCACGTTGTTGTTGGCCTTCGCGCTGCCCGGCCATGCGGCGGACCTGACCGCACAGTTAACGCAGTTTTTTAAAGCGCGCGATCCGCAACATGCCGCGGGGATGACCGTAGTGGTGCGCACGCCCAAAGAGCAGTGGCCGACCTGCGAGGCGCCGGCGTTACAACTGCCGGGCAACAGTCGCCAGTGGGGCAATCTCAGCATTGCCGCCAGCTGCGATCAGAATCGTCGTTTCCTGCAGGTTCAGGTACAGGTGACCGGTCAATATTTAGTTGCCAGCCGTCAGGTAGCACGTGGCAGTACCCTGGACCCGAATGATTTTCGTCTCGAGACCGGGCGTCTGGATGAACTGCCTCCGCGTGCCCTGTTCGATAACAACAGCGTGGCCGATGCGATTGCGCTGCGCGATATCCCGCCTGGACAGCCGGTGACCGCGATGATGTTGCGTCAGCCCTGGCGGGTTAAAGCAGGACAAAATGTGATGGTGGTAGCCAGCGGAAACGGGTTTAATGCCAGTAGCGAAGGACGTGCGCTGAACAACGCCAGCGCGGCACAAATGGTGCGCGTGCGCATGGGAAATGGTCAGGTTGTCAGTGGGCGCGTCGACGCGGATGGGAATATTCTGATATCGCTATAAAGCGTTAAAGAACCCTGTTGTTCTGCCGATAGAGATATCAACAAAGACATTACCCTATGCTGACTCAGTTGACTGACCCTCAACTGACCTTACAGGAGCAAGACCATGAGCATCGACAGAACGCAGCCTTTAAGCCCGGTGAGCACTGTACAATCCCGCGACACCAACGATAACAACGGCAAGGTGCGCCAAAACGTGACTGCTTCAACCAACGCCAGCACCAGCGAAAGCGGTGCCGAAGTGAAGTTGAGCACGGCTCAGGCGCAGTTAATGCAGCCGGGCAGCAAAGACATCAACACTGCACGTGTTGAACAACTGAAAACCGCTATTCGTAATGGCGAACTGAAAATGGATACCGGTAAGATCGCCGACGCGCTGATCGCCGATACCAAGGCGTATTTAGAGGGTAACTAATCCCAATGGACAATCTGCTGACCACCTTAGATAAAATGCAGGACGTGCTGGCTTCACTCACTGTGGTGATGGATGAAGAGCAACAGCAACTGTCTGCCGGCCAGGTTAATGGCAACCTGTTGCAGCGCATATCAGAAGATAAAAGCGCGCTGCTGACGACGTTGAATTATCTGGACGAAATGCGCCGAAATACCGAAAAATCACTCGGTACTCAGGCGCCCTATGGTGGTCACAGCGATCGTGAACGCCGCTGGCAGAGCATTCAGCAGCATACCCGCCGTTTGCGCGATACCAACACTCATAACGGTATTCTGCTGCAGCATCAAATCAGCTTCACCAATGATGCGCTCTCGATACTGAAGCCGCACCAGACTCAGGCGTTTTACGGTCCCGATGGGTTAGGCAAAGGTCAGTCGACGCTCAGCCGCAAAGGTTAATAAAGAAAAATCCCGCCGAGGCGGGATTTTTTTATGCCAGCGTACGGCGGGCAAAATCTTTCGGGCGGAAGCCCAACAGACCCAGCATGACAAAGTAAGCCCCACCGCCAATGGCGCAGACTGCAGCCAGACGCAGTAACCGCCACCACATCTGCCCTTCTTCCCAGGCCGGCATCACATGCAGAATGCCCAGCAGTGCTGCCGCCATGACCACAACCGCAATCATCAGACGCACCAGGAAGCTAAACCAACCCGGCTGCGGCTGGAAGATATCCTGTTTACGTAATTGCCAGTACAGCAGCGCGGCGTTAAGACAAGCCGCTAATCCGATCGACAACGACAATCCGGCATGTTTGAGCGGGCCGATAAACGCCAGGTTCATCACCTGCGTCATGATCAATGTCACAATCGCAATCTTCACCGGGGTTTTAATGTCCTGACGCGAATAGAAGCCGGGCGCCAGCACTTTGACCACGATCAGCCCCATTAATCCTACCGAATACGCCACCAGCGCACGCTGCGTCATGGCGGCATCGAACGCGGTAAATTTGCCGTACTGGAACAACGCCACGGTCAGCGGGCCAGAGAGGATTCCGAGAGCAACGGCGCTCGGCAGGGCCAGCAGGAAGCAGAGGCGCAGGCCCCAATCCATCAGACGCGAGTACTCATCATGATTACCGCTGGCGAAACTCTTCGCTAACGATGGCAGTAAAATCGTGCCCAATGCTACACCTAATACGCCCGACGGGAACTCCATCAGACGGTCGGCATAGTACATCCACGACACTGAACCCGAGACGAGGAATGAGGCGAAAATGGTGTTGATGATCAAGGAGATTTGGCTCACCGAGACGCCAAGAATCGCCGGTCCCATTTGGCGCATGACGCGCCATACGCCGGCGTCACGCAGGTTGAGGCGCGGCAACACCAGCATGCCGATTTTCTTCAGGTGCGGCAGCTGGTAGAACAGTTGCAACACCCCACCGACGACCACAGCCCATGCCAGCGCCATCACCGGTGGATGGAAATGCGGGGCAGCAAATACCGCAAAGCCAATCATGCTGATGTTTAATAACGTCGGCGCAAATGCCGGAACCGAGAAGCGATTCCAGGTGTTGAGTATCGCACCGGCCAGCGACGCCAGAGAGATCAGCAGAATATAAGGAAAGGTGACGCGCAGCAGTGAACTGGTCAGTGCGAACTTATCGGCGGTATCGGCAAATCCGGGTGCGGTGACCATAATCACCCAGGGCGCGGCAATCATGCCGAGCACCGTCACCACCGCCAGCACCAGCGTCAGTAAACCGGAAACGTAGGCGACAAATACGCGCGTGGCTTCTTCGCCCTGCTTGCTTTTGTATTCAGCAAGAATGGGCACAAACGCCTGAGAAAAGGCGCCTTCCGCAAAGATACGGCGCAGCAAATTGGGCAGTTTAAAGGCCACGAAGAAGGCATCGGTAGCCATACCGGCACCGAACACGCGTGCCACAATGGCATCACGGGCAAAGCCCAGCACGCGGGAAAAAAGGGTCATCGAACTGACCGCAGCCAGCGATTTCAACAAATTCATTTTGAGTGGCGCATCCTGAAAAGTGTCGGATAAATGAGCAACTTAGCGCGGACATCTGCTGATGTCCGGCGATAGTCTACTGCCACTGCGGGAAATGACCAGCATTGAGTGTTACAAGGGGTTATTCCTGTTCGGCATCGCGCCACAGTTTTTCCACCAGACGCTGCGCCGCCAGCGCCTGTTCACCGCTGGTTTCAGGCATCGTCTGATTTTGTACACATTGGATAAAATGCTGTGCTGCAACGCTGAAACCGCGCTGAACAAGATGGCTTTGCCAGGAGGCTACCGGATCGGTGCGTAAGCCGCCGAGATTCTCCTGCTGCCAGTCACGCATCTCATTAATTTCGATGTAGTCACCGTCGCAGATGGCGCTCACCACTTCGCGCTGTGTGCCGGCGCGACGGTGCATACTGGTGGTGATTTGCAGCGCCCCTGCTGAGAAGTGATGTTCAGCGTACATCATCGCCCCCTCCTCATTGGTTTCAATAAAGCCCTGCTCACGCGTCAGTTTGCCCCCCGCCAGCCACAGCGCCGTATCCACCACGTGCAGGTAGTCATCCAGCAGAGTAAAGCGCAAATCCCCTGGACCCACGCTATCCGCGCGATGCTTTTCAATACGCAGTGAAGCCGCTCGCGGCATTTCCGCTTTCAACTGTTGATAGCGTGGCGCAAAGCGACGGTTAAACGCCACCATCAGTTTGCGTTTGTGCTTCTCCGCTAAAGCCACCAGCGCTTCCGCCTGCTGCAGGGTTTCGGCTAATGGTTTATCCACGCAAACATCTTTGCCCGCCAGCAGCAACGCCTGCACCACCTCAAAATGGCTGGCGGTACTGCTGTGCACAAAGACCGCATCACTGGCGGCCGCCAGCGCGTCCAGCTGACTGAAATATGGCATGCGGTAGCTGTCGCAAATCGGCTGGGCTTTAGCCTGATTCGGCGAAAATGCCCCTGCCAGCTGCCAGTCGGTGGCGTGCGACAACACCGGCAACCAGGCTTTTTGCGCGATGCCGCCTAATCCAATAATACCGATACGTAGCGTCATGTTATTGCTCCTTCTGCAGCAGTTGTTCCAGTTGAGATTGCAGTTGAGCCACCTGCTGTTCCAACTGCGCAACCCGGCTCAACAGGTCATCGCTGTCCCTCTCATCCGCACTCATGGCAGGCTCTTCAGCCACTTCCCCGCCAAACAGATGCATGTAACGGCTTTCGCGTTTGCCCGGCTCGCGTGCCAGGCGTATCACCATCGGACCGTCATCACGGGTGATTAAGCCGTTTAGCGTCTGCTCAACCTCGTTCATATCGCTGAACTCATGCAAACGTCCACTGCGGGTGCGCAGTTCACCCGGCGTTTGTGCGCCGCGCAGGAACAGCAAAGCCAGTACCGCCACTTCCGCGCTGCTGAGTTGCAAATGACCGAATGCGGAGTTACAGAAGCGCTGTTCATACTTGCTGACGCGTTGACCGAATCCGTTGTTGGAGGTCACCAGGTGCTTCTTCACCAGCTCATCAAGTTGAGATTGCACCTCCATTTCACTCAGATTCATCACTGGTTCGCGGTTGGACTTTTGATTGCAGGCGGTGACCACACCATTGAGGGAAAGTGGATATTGATCCGGAGTGGTGACCTGCTTTTCTAGCAGGCAACCGATCACACGCAGCGCATGCGCGGATAAAGCCATTTTCATGCGTATTTCCTTATTATTGTCCACGACGATCTGGGGTCCACTCCTGCCAGGTCAACGCGGTCAACACGTGATCCTGCCAGCGTCCATCGATCAGCAAATAATCTTTGGCATACCCCTCTTTCTCGAACCCAAGACGTGCCAGCAAATCACCGCTGCGCTGATTGTGCGGCATATAGTTGGCCATGATGCGGTGAATGCGTTGCTGCCGCTGCATGTAGCGAATCGCTGACTGCAACGCTTCAAACATCATGCCTTGCCCCTGCCACTTTTCGCCTAATGAATAACCGAGGTAACAAGCGTGAAATGAACCGCGCAGCACGTTGCTAAAATTGGCCACACCGCGCACTTCATGCTCTTCCGGGTCCATCAGCACAAAATAGTAGGCTGAGCCCTGTTTATGCATATCTGCAATCAGCCCAAGGCGTGCCTGCCAGCCTGAGGGGTAGCAGTGGCTTTCGTCGCGCACCGGCTCCCAGGGTTTAAGGAAGACGCGGTTCTCTGCATAATAATCTGCCAATCGCCAGGCATCGCGCTCGTGAACTAAACGGACCACCAAACGTTCGGTAGTCAGGCGCACGCGGGGTCCAGCAGAACGATAGCCAAACATCATGACTCCTGAAATCAATAACTTTAAGAAAGATGTACGCCGGAGGCGATACTTCTCACTATAACCGTCACCTTCGCTACGGTAAAACCCTCGACAACATACAACGTGATTCATCCTTAATCAGGATTAATTTTTCTGCTCATTCGATGAAAAAATATCATCCTGGATACGCTGTCTTTCCCGTCAGCGCAGGCGGAAAATAGACCAACTGGTCACTTTTCTCATCACTTGCTCAGGATTAAGCATGTCTCGGGTAGCGCGGGCACGACGCCTCGGTAAAACATTCCTCTTAGTCGATAACATGTTGGTGGTGTTAGGCTTTTTCGTGGTATTCCCCCTGATTTCCATCCATTTCGTTGAACAGCTGGGCTGGGCGGCATTAATGGTGGGTATCGCGCTGGGTTTGCGTCAGTTTGTGCAGCAGGGACTGGGCATTTTCGGCGGCGCGATTGCCGATCGTTTCGGCGCGCGTCCGCTGATCGTGACGGGAATGCTGATGCGTGCAGCTGGATTCGCTTGCATGGCGCTGGCTCATCAACCCTGGATGCTATGGCTGGCCTGTTTGCTATCCGGCCTCGGTGGCACCCTGTTTGATCCTCCCCGTAGCGCCATGGTGGTGAAACTGGTACGCGCTCGCGAGCGCGGTCGTTTCTTCTCGCTATTGATGATGCAGGACAGCGCAGGCGCCGTGCTGGGTGCGCTGGTTGGCAGTTGGCTGCTGGCGTGGGATTTCCGTCTGGTGTGCTGGGTAGGTGCGGCGGTGTTTGTCGCCGCGGCGCTATTTAACGCTGTGTGGTTACCGGCGTGGCGCATCTCAACGGAACGCATTGCGATGCGCGAAGGTATGCAGCGCGTCTGGCAGGATAAACGTTTCCGCCTTTATGTGCTGACGTTGACCGGCTACTACATTCTGGCCGTGCAAGTGATGTTGATGTTGCCGGTGATGGTGAATCAGGTGGCTGGCGCACCCGCCGCCGTGAAATGGATGTACGCCATCGAGGCCATGTTGTCGCTCAGCCTGCTCTATCCGCTGGCCCGCTGGAGCGAAAAGCGCTTCCGGCTGGAAACCCGGCTGATGGCGGGTTTATTCCTGATGACCTTTAGCCTGCTGCCTGTCGGCATGGCCCAATCTCTGCCCTCGCTGTTTTTGTTAATCGGCGTGTTCTACCTGGGTTCCATCATCGCCGAACCGGCACGCGAGACGCTCAGCGCATCGTTGGCCAGTTCACGCGCGCGGGGCAGTTACATGGGATTCAGTCGTTTAGGTCTGGCCATCGGCGGTCTGATTGGCTACTCCGGTGGCGGGTGGATGTTCGATATGGGCCAGCAATTGGCTCTGCCTGAACTGCCCTGGATGTTGCTGAGCAGCGTTGGCATCATCACCCTGCTAGCCTTGTGGTGGCAGTTCCAGCCGCGCCCGGTGGCACCGATCATCTTCAGCAGCTAGTTTGCCCCTTCGAAGGATCTCTTCCATACTTCCCGCACGTCCGGAAAAAGGGTGACCTTTGTCACCCTTAGATTTACACAGGAGAAACGGGATGAAACTCTACATCTACGATCACTGCCCTTTCTGCGTGAAAGCACGCATGATTTTTGGCTTAAAGAACCTGCCGGTTGAATTGATCGTTATGCTCAATGACGATGAGCAGATGCCCAAAAAACTCATCGGGCAGAAGATGGCGCCCATTCTGCAAAAAGCCGATGGCAGTGCGATGCCAGAAAGTATGGACATTGTTCGACTGGTGGATAAACAGGATCGCGAGCCGCTGCTTAACGGCAAAAACAACCCCGCCATCAGCGAATGGCTGCGCCGCGTTAACGGCTATATCAATAAGCTACTGATTCCGCGCATCGCTGATGCCTCGTTTGCGGAATTTGCCACGCCGGCAGCGCGTCGCTATTTCCGTGAGAAAAAGCAGGCCAGCGTCGGAGATTTCACGGAGCTGCGTAAACACGCACCCGGGCTGATAAAAAACATCAGTGATGACCTGCGTCAGCT
Source organism: Pantoea sp. SM3 (assembly GCF_000963995.1). Lineage (NCBI taxonomy): Bacteria > Pseudomonadati > Pseudomonadota > Gammaproteobacteria > Enterobacterales > Erwiniaceae > Pantoea > Pantoea sp. SM3. The sequence goes on along the minus strand of NZ_JZRD01000005.1, from coordinate 3,423 downwards.
CGATAAGCTCATCGTCAAACCCAATGCCGTGAATGGCGAACTGTCTGAAGACGATATCAATCTGTTTCCGCTCCTGCGTTCGCTCACCTTAGTGGCAGGCATCGAATGGCCGAGTCGCGTCGCGGATTACCGCGACAATATGGCGAAGCAAACCCAGATTAATCTGCTCTCTTCCATCGCGGCATAGCCCCGTCCGATGAGAAACGCTGCGGCGTTTCTCATCCCTCTCCTGGTGACACCTGGCCCGGTTTCAGGCAGGCTATGGCTGTTTTGCCGTATCGTTCAGGATGAGGATCTATGAAAAAGGCGATGTCTGGGCTATTGGCCCTGTTTTTAGCCGTGCTGTTGAGCGGCTGCAATCAATTGACGCAATACACCATCAGCGAACAGGAAGTGAATCAAGCGCTGCAGAAGCGCAATAACTTCGAAAAAGACGTCGGCGTATCCGGGCTGGTCAATGCACACATCGTGCTCAGCGATCTCACCAGTCAGATTGGTCGTGAAGAACCCGGCAAGATTACCCTGTCCGGCAAAGCAAACATCAACGTCAGCTCGCTATTTGGTCCGCAGCAGGCTGAGATGCAGCTCAAGATGAAAGCGCAGCCGATTTTCAATGCACAGGAAGGCGCGATTTATCTGCATGATATTGAAATTGTCGACGCGCAAGTACAGCCAGAAAAGATGGCGTCCATCATGAAAACACTGACGCCTTATCTTAGTGAGTCTCTCAAACGCTACTTCAATGAGAAGCCTGCCTATGTACTAAGCGAAGACCGTAGCAAAGGTGAAGCACTGGCGAAGAAATTTGCCAAAGGCATTGAAGTGAAGCCGGGACAATTGGTGATTCCGTTTACGGATTAACCTCAACCACCGCACCTTCGGGTGCGGTTTTTGTTTCCGGCAATAAAATCCCGTGCAAACGGTTGCTCACACCCTTATGATTACTCCCCGGCCTAAACGTGCCCATTCGTTTTTTCTCAGCCGGAGCCTTTTTGAATGACAGCCCAACCCCAGCAAATCACGATTCGCCGCCCTGACGATTGGCATATCCATCTGCGCGATGGCGCGATGCTCAATGCCGTTCTGCCTTATACCAGTGCGGTCAATGGTCGTGCGATTGTCATGCCAAACCTGGTTCCACCGGTAACCAGCGTAGAGGCCGCCATTGCCTATCGCGAGCGCATTATGGCTGCGCTGCCTGCTGAACACGCTTTTACGCCACTGATGACCTGCTACCTCACTGATTCCTTAGATCCGGATGAAATTGAGCGTGGCTTCCGCAACGGGACCTTCACCGCAGCGAAACTCTATCCCGCGCATGCCACCACCAACTCCAGCCACGGCGTCACCAATATTGATTCTATCGCCAGCGTGCTGGACCGTATGCAGCAGATCGGCATGCCGATGCTGGTGCATGGTGAAGTCACGGATTCGCACATCGATATTTTTGACCGCGAAGCGCGCTTTATCGAAACCGTGCTGGAACCGCTGCGTCAGCGCTTCCCTGCCCTGAAAGTCGTGATGGAACACATTACCACTAAAGAAGCGGCAGAATATCTGGCCGCGGGCAACGACCTGCTGGGTGCCACCATCACGCCGCAGCATTTGATGTTTAACCGCAATCACATGTTGGTGGGCGGTGTACGTCCTCATCTCTATTGCCTGCCAATTCTGAAACGCAACATTCACCAGGAAGCACTGCGCAGCCTGGTGGCCAGTGGCAATCGTCGCGTATTCCTCGGTACGGACACCGCACCGCATCTGCGTCACCTGAAAGAGGCGAGCTGCGGCTGTGCCGGCGTGTTTAACGCACCGACATCACTGCCTGCCTATGCCACGGTATTCGAAGAGTTGAATGCGCTGGAACATTTCGAAGCGTTCTGTTCAGAAAACGGGCCGAACTTCTACGGGCTGCCGCTGAATGAGGGCACACTGACGCTGGTCCGTGACTCCTGGACAGTGCAGGACACCATCAACGTGGCCGATGACACGCTGGTGCCGTTCCTCGCAGGTGAAACCCTAAACTGGCGTATTAAAGAATAATATTGCACAGCTTGCCTTCGGGATAAATTTACTGTACAAATAACCAGTATATTATCCCGGAGGCTTTTATGCGTGTTGAAATTACCGTAGCGAAAACTCAGCCCCTTCCCGCAGGTGCACTGGATGCACTCAGTGCCGAACTCACCCGTCGTATTTCCCGTGATTTCCCCGATGACGATCACCATGTCAAAGTCCGTTATGCGGGCGGCAATCAATTGAGCGTATTTGGTGGCTGTAAAGCGTCACGCGAACGCATTAGCGATATTTTACAAGAAACGTGGGAAAGCGCAGACGACTGGTTTATTACTGATTAACTGCCACTGTGCCGTTTTTGCCGGGTTTCGCCACCCGGTTTTTTTGTTTTAATTTCCCTCTCGCCAGATAAAGTCGCTGCATCTAGACTCATGTTTAACGATCTCCTATCCTTGCCTCGTCATGCTTACGGGAGGTGTTTTACATGACTACTGAAAAACCAGAAGAGGCGATGACCTTCGGTGAATTGCTGGCATTAATTGCCGAACAGCAGCGACGTTTAACGGTGCTGGAAAATGCCTTTGCCAGTTTGACGTTCTGCCTCGACGATCGCGCCAGTCAGTTACTGGTGCATAATCTGTCGCTCGAAGCGCAAAATCAGAACCACGACGCACAGTTACAACAGCACTTTACTCGGCTGGCAGAAGAGATTCAGCGGCGTAATGGTCAGGTACCTCCGGCAGAACAAGCCTGAAGCCTTCCCCTTTTTTCGGCATAAAGTTTTCCCTTAACACCGCCGATAACTACGCTATAGCCACTGTTCAGACTATTGAATAAATGCCCAGCACACCGGGCACTTTATTATTCGACAAAAGTCGCATTCTGAACGCATTTATTATCGTTCTCTTTTTAATCGCCACACGTTTTAACTATTGTACCGCCTGTTTCATGTTATAATTGTTCCGCTAGTGCAAGAAAAGCCGCATTGAACCTCAAGAAGCACTTCGTTTAACGAGTAATAAGGAGGTTATAATGGACAGAAATAAAGACGTCATTCAGACTCATCCGCTGGTTGGATGGGACATCAGCACCGTAGACAGTTATGACGCCATGATGATCCGCCTGCACTCGCTATCATCGCAGGATCAGAAAGAAGAAGAAGCTGACGTGGGCCCCACCTACTGGCTGACTACTGATGTAGCCAGACAGTTCATCTCGATACTCGAAGCTGGCATTGCAAAGATTGAGTCCACAGAGCAATACCTACGCGATAATCAAAAGCACTAATTTCTTACTTCGCGTGAAAGGGCACCCAATATGAAGTGAACCCCTTAACCTGGACAGTTACAGCATCGCCTGTTGGTACTGAGTTCGGTATTGTACCGGACTCAGTCCACCTAACCCCGT